>NZ_JAYRTF010000024.1:0-51816 GCF_041919735.1 Acinetobacter sp. | reverse complement strand
ATTTCTAAAACTAAGTCTTGGACTTTAGTTGAAGTTGTTGAAGCTGCTGCTGAGTAATTAAACGTTCTTGCATCATCGGTCAATTTCGAGTACTCTTTGAGCCTTTCGAAATTGCGACCGGTGATGCTCGGTTTTGGAGTAGGGCAATGATTCAAACCGAAAGTATGCTCGACGTAGCAGACAACAGTGGTGCTCGCCGCGTACAATGTATTAAAGTACTTGGTGGTTCACATCGTCGTTATGCTTCTGTTGGCGACATTATTAAAGTTACTGTAAAAGAAGCTATTCCACGCGCACGTGTTAAAAAAGGTGACGTGATGAATGCTGTTGTTGTACGTACAAAATTCGGCATCCGCCGTCCAGATGGCTCTGTTATCCGTTTCGACGATAACGCAGCTGTTATTTTGAACAACAACAAAGCGCCGATTGCAACTCGTATTTTCGGACCAGTGACTCGTGAACTTCGTACTGAACAGTTCATGAAAATTATTTCACTGGCTCCTGAAGTTCTATAAGAGGCAATCATGGCTAAGATTAAAAAAGGCGATCAAGTTATTGTGATCGCAGGTAAAGAAAAAGGCAAACAGGGTACTGTTCTGTCTGTTTCAAATGACCGTGTTATGGTTGAAGGCCTTAACTTGGTTAAGAAGCATCAAAAGCCGAACCGTGCAACAGGTGCTGAAGGCGCTGTAGTTACACAAGAAGCTTCGCTTCATATCTCTAACGTGGCAATTTTTAATGCTACAACCCAAAAGGCTGACCGTGTTGGTTACCAGGTGACTGAAGGCGCGAAAACTCGCGTTTACAAGTCAAATGGTGAATCAGTGGCGGTAGCGAAGTAATAGGTTGAAAAGGCAATGGCCAGACTTAAAACGCGTTACAACGACGAACTTAAGGCTCAATTACAAGAGACTTTAGCCGTTAAAAATGTGATGGATATTCCTCGCATTACTAAAATCACGATCAACATGGGTGTTGGCGCAGCTGCTGCTGACAAAAAACTCCTTGATGGTGCTCTTGCTGATATGCAAGCTATCGCTGGTCAAAAACCAGTTCTTACGTTAGCTCGCAAATCAATCGCTGGTTTCAAAATCCGTGATGGTTGGCCGATTGGTTGTAAAGTTACTTTACGCGGCGAACGTATGTACGAATTCTTAGACCGTCTAATCTCGATTGCGATCCCTCGTATCCGTGACTTCCGTGGTTTCTCTGCGAAATCATTTGACGGTCGCGGCAACTACTCAATGGGTCTTAAGGAACAAATCATGTTCCCTGAAATCGATTTTGATAAGATTGATCGTATTCGTGGTATGGATATTACCATCACTACGACTGCTCGCACCGATGACGAAGGCCGTGCGCTTATGCGTGCATTCGGCTTCCCGTTCAAATAAGAGGTCGATATGGCTAAGAAAGGTATGATTAATCGCGAATTGAAACGCGAAAAAACTGTTGCTAAATACGCTGCAAAACGTGCTGAATTAAAAGCAATCATTGCAAACGTAAACGCATCAGACGAAGAACGTTTCGAAGCGATGATGAAATTTCAAGCATTACCGCGTAATGCATCTCCAGTACGTCTGCGTAACCGTTGCGGTCTAACTGGCCGTCCACATGGTTACTTCCGTAAGTTCGGTCTAAGCCGTAACAAATTACGTGACACAGTAATGCAAGGTGATGTGCCGGGCGTTGTTAAGGCAAGCTGGTAAGGAGCACTATAAATGAGTATGCAAGATACCGTTGCCGACATGCTAACACGTGTTCGTAACGCACAAATGGCAAAGAAACAAACTGTTTCTATGCCAAACTCAAAGTTGAAAGTTGCGATTGCTAACGTACTTCAACAAGAAGGTTATATCTCAAACGTAGAAGTTGCCGACAATGAAGGCAAAGCTACTTTGACTATTACTTTAAAATATTTCGAAGGCAAGCCAGTCATCGACACAGTTAAGCGCGTGAGCCGTCCAGGCCTTCGCCAATACCGTGGTAAAGATGCACTTCCTAGCGTTAAGCAAGGTTTGGGTATTGCAATTGTTTCTACAAGCAAAGGCATCATGACTGATCGCGCTGCACGTGCTGCAGGTATCGGTGGTGAAGTTATTGCTTTTGTATCTTAATAGGTGATTCCTCATGTCTCGTGTGGCTAAAGCCCCAGTAACTGTACCTAACGGTGTAACAGTTACTCAGAACGGCCGGCAGGTCGAAGTGAAAGGCAGCAAAGGTACGTTGTCTTTCAACCTGCATGCGCTGGTCGAGCTGAAACAGGAAGAAGGTAAACTTCAAATTGCTCCTGTTAAAGAATCTAAAGATTCTTGGATGCAAGCTGGTACTGCTCGCGCTGTTCTTAATAATCTTGTAAAAGGTGTGAACGAAGGCTTCGAACGTAAGTTGCAGCTGATTGGTGTTGGTTATAAAGCTGCGGTTAAAGGTAACGTTGTTAACCTTAACCTTGGTTTCTCTCACCCAGTCGACTATAACCTTCCTGAAGGTGTAACTGCTGAAACTCCGACTGCGACTGAAGTTGTACTTAAGTCAGCTAACAAGCAATTGCTTGGTCAAGTTGCAGCTGAGATCCGTGGTTACCGTCCGCCAGAACCTTATAAAGGTAAAGGTGTTCGTTATTCTGACGAAGTTGTACTTCGTAAAGAAGCTAAGAAGAAATAAGGCGCGAGGTTCTTATGAACGAAAAGAAACAAACCCGTTTGCGTCGTGCGAAAAGCACACGCTTGCACATCCGTGCATTGGGTGCGACTCGTTTGTGTGTAAACCGCACTCCGCGTCACATCTATGCTCAAGTTATTTCAGCAGATGGTGGCAAAGTATTGGCGCAAGCTTCTACTTTAGACGCTACTCTACGTGCTGGTACAACTGGTAATGTTGAAGCAGCTCAAAAAGTAGGTGCTTTAATCGCAGAACGTGCGAAAGCAGCTGGCGTTACTAAAGTTGCATTTGACCGTTCTGGTTTTAAATATCATGGTCGTATCAAAGCCTTGGCTGATGCTGCTCGTGAAAACGGCTTGGAGTTCTAATCATGGCTAAAGTTGAACAAAACGAAGGTCTTGTTGAAAAGCTGGTTGCCGTTGATCGTGTAGCCAAAGTTGTTAAGGGTGGCCGTATCTTCTCTTTCACAGCATTGACTGTGGTAGGTGACGGTAATGGTCGCGTAGGTTTTGGTCGCGGTAAAGCGCGCGAAGTTCCAGCTGCTATTTCTAAAGCACTTGAAGCTGCGCGCCGCAACATGATTACTGTTGACCTTGTTGACGGTACTGTTCAGCACCCTATCAATGCCCGTCACGGCGCTAGCCGTGTTTACATGCAGCCTGCTTCTGAAGGTACTGGTGTAATCGCTGGCGGCGCAATGCGTGCAGTTTTAGAAGCTGTTGGCGTGCGTAACGTATTGACAAAATGCTATGGTTCTACAAATGCTGCGAACGTTGTAAACGCGACTTTTAACGGTCTGCGCGATATGACTTCTCCAGAGAAAGTTGCTGCTAAACGCGGTCTTTCTGTAGAACAAATTCAAGGGTAATCAATCATGAAAACGATTAAAGTTACCCAGACTAAATCTGCATCGCACCGCTTGAAAAATCACAAGCTTAGCCTTAAAGGTTTAGGTCTGCGTCGTATTGGTCATACTGTAGAAGTGCAAGATACGCCTTCTAACCGCGGTATGATCAACCAAGTCTACTATATGGTTAGTGTAGAGGAATAAGCCATGACTCTGCGTTTAAATACAATTGCGCCTGCAGAAGGCGCTAAGCGTGATAACCTTCGCTTAGGCCGTGGTATCGGTTCTGGTGTTGGTAAGACTGGCGGCCGTGGTGTCAAAGGTCAAAATTCACGTAAGAGCGGTGGTACACGTCCTGGTTTCGAAGGCGGTCAAACTGCGTTATATCGCCGTTTGCCTAAATTCGGTTTCACTAGCCAGTTGGCTTTGAAAACTGCTGAAGTACGTTTATCAGAACTTGCTAAAGTTGAAGGTGATATCGTTTCACTTGAAACTTTGAAAGCTGCTAACGTTGTGCGTAAAGATATGCTTCGTGCACGTATCGTACTTTCTGGTGAAATTACTCGCGCTTTCACTGTACAAGGTGTTGCATTGACTAAAGGCGCTAAAGCTGCTGTTGAAGCTGCTGGCGGCAAAGTCGAGGAGTAATCCCCAGTGTCTATGACTCCTAGTTCTGCAGGTCATGTAAATATGATGAAAGGTCAGCCATTTCACGTGAAATACCGTGAAATTATTCGCCGAATGATGTTCCTCATTGGCGCTTTGCTGGTCTTTCGGCTAGGAGCGCATATTCCAGTGCCGGGCATTAATAATGCCGCGCTTGAAAATCTGTTTAATGCAAACCAGGGAACGATCCTTGGCTTGTTCAACATGTTTTCGGGCGGTGCATTAGAGCGCATGTCAATTCTTGCTTTGGGCATTATGCCGTATATCTCAGCGTCCATTATCGTTCAGCTGATGTCTACCGTAGTCCCATCACTCGAAGCTTTGAAAAAAGAGGGTGAGCAAGGCAAGCGTAAAATTAATCAGTATACGCGTCAAGGTACGCTGCTTCTTGCATTGGTGCAGGCAGTAGGGATGTGTGCAGGCCTGATCAGTCAAGGGATTACCTTGAGTTCTGGTTTGGCTTTTTACGTTCCGGCTGTAACTTCACTGGTTGCAGGCACGATGTTCCTGATGTGGCTGGGTGAGCAAATTACTGAGCGCGGGGTGGGCAATGGTATTTCCATGATCATCTTCGCCGGTATTGTTGCCGGTTTGCCGAACTTGGTTCTGCAATCCTTATCATCCACAGACAATGGCCAGACCAGCTTAATCGGCTTGGCGATTTTTGGCTTATTGTCACTGGCTGTTTTAGCTGCGATTGTGTTTATTGAAAAGGCTCAGCGCCGCATTCCAGTAAACTATGCGCAGAAACAGCAAGGCCGCCGCGTGTTTTCAGCACAGCAAACGCATTTGCCATTGAAAATCAATATGGCGGGTGTGATTCCAGCAATTTTTGCCAGCTCATTGCTTCTGTTCCCTGCGAGCTTAGGCCAGTGGGTAGGAAGTGCTGATCCAAATGCTGGATTGATTAAGCGCAGCCTGCAAGATTTGGCGCTCGTATTGTCGCCTGGACAGCCGTTATACTTGGTGCTTTTCGGTGCGTTGATTATCTTCTTCTGCTATTTCTATACGGCGCTGGTTTTCAGCCCGAAAGAAGTCTCAGAGAACCTGAAACGCAGCGGAGCGTATGTGCCGGGTATCCGCCCAGGTGAGCAAACTGCTCGTTACTTAGATCATATTCTCAACCGTTTGACGTTTATCGGCGCGATTTACATCACAGTCATCTGTTTAATGCCGATGATTCTGCAAAGCTCGTTTGGTATTCCATTCAGCTTAGGCGGTACGTCTTTACTGATCGTAGTGGTTGTCGTGATGGACTTTATGGCTCAGCTGCAAGCCCATCTGACATCGCATCAATATGACAATCAATCGTTAATGAGAAAAACGACTGCTCATCCTAAGGGATAAGCGCACTTAGAGGTTTCATCATGAAAGTACAAGCTTCTGTAAAGAAAATTTGTGGTAGCTGTAAAGTTATCCGTCGTAATGGGGTTATTCGCGTAATTTGCAGCGCAGAACCTCGTCATAAGCAGCGTCAAGGTTAATCTGATCAAGACCTGTTGATTTCAGTAGGCTAATTAGGTTATTATCCGCCCCTCAAGATTTTTGTGGGGCGGTTGATTGTCTTAACTGCCTTTTTGGAGAAAATTGAATGGCTCGTATTGCCGGTGTAAACATTCCGGATAACAAGCATGCTGTTATCTCTCTAACGTACATCTTTGGTGTAGGTCGCCACACTGCTAAGAATATCTTGGCTGCTGTTGGTATCGCGCCGACTACAAAGATCCGTGAATTAGATGACGCTCAGCTTGATGCGATTCGTGCAGAAGTTGCTAAGGTTCCGACCGAAGGTGATTTACGTCGCGAAATTTCCATGAACATTAAACGTTTAATGGATTTAGGCTGCTACCGCGGTCTTCGTCATCGTCGCAGCTTGCCTGTCCGTGGACAACGCACCAAAACTAACGCACGTACCCGTAAAGGTCCGCGCAAACCTATTAAGAAATAAGATTTCTGGAAGCTAAAAGATGGCTAAAGATACTCGCACACGCAAGAAGGTCACTCGTACCGTCTCTGAAGGTGTTGCACACATTCACGCTTCTTTTAATAACACCATTGTGACTATTACCGATCGTCAAGGTAATGCACTGGCTTGGGCTACCTCTGGTGGACAAGGCTTCCGTGGATCACGTAAATCAACTCCGTTTGCTGCTCAGGTAGCTGCTGAAGTTGCTGGTAAAGCTGCTTTAGACTACGGTTTGAAAAACTTGGACGTCCTTGTAAAAGGTCCTGGTCCTGGTCGTGAATCTGCGGTTCGTGCTTTAGGTGCAGTGGGTTATAAAATTAACAGCATTACCGATGTGACGCCAATCCCGCACAACGGTTGCCGTCCACCTAAAAAACGTCGCGTGTAAGGAGAAACATTCATGGCTCGTTATATTGGTCCAAAATGCAAACTCTCTCGCCGCGAAGGGACAGACCTGCAATTAAAATCTGGCGTTAAACCGTTTGACGTCAAAACTAAAAAAGCTGCTAAAGCGCCTGGCCAACATGGCGGCGCTCGTGCTGGAAAACAATCTGAGTATTCACTACAATTACGTGAAAAACAAAAAGTACGTCGTATGTACGGTGTTTTAGAGCGTCAATTTAGTAATTACTATAAAGAAGCTGCTCGTGTTAAAGGCGCAACTGGTGAAAACCTGTTGAAATTGCTTGAAAGCCGCCTGGATAACGTTGTTTATCGCATGGGTTTTGGTTCTACACGTGCAGAAGCTCGTCAGCTTGTATCTCACCGTTCAATCACTTTAAATGGCCGCCGCGTTAACATCGCGTCTATCCAAGTTAAAGCGGGTGACGTGATTGCAGTTCACGAAGGCGCTAAACAACAATTGCGTATCAAAAACGCTATTGAATTAGCTGCTCAACGTGGTATTCCTTCTTGGATGGAAATTGACCATTCTAAATTGGAAGGTACATTTAAAGCTGCGCCAGATCGTTCTGATTTACCTGCTGAAATCAACGAAAGCTTGATTGTAGAATTGTATTCTAAATAATCCTTGAGGTAGCAATAATGACGCGTACTGCAAATGAGTTTCTAACACCGCAAGCGATTAAAGTCGAAGCGGCAAGCGGGACCTCGGCAAAAGTTATTCTAGAACCTTTAGAGCGTGGTTTTGGCCATACTCTAGGTAATGCTTTACGTCGCATCCTACTTTCTTCTTTGCCTGGCGCTGCCGTGGTTGAAGTTGAAATTGAAGGTGTCGAGCACGAGTACAGTACTTTGGAAGGCTTGCAGCAGGACATCGTCGAGCTCTTGCTGAACCTGAAAGGATTGTCTATTAAGCTGTTCGATCAAAATGAAGCTTATTTGACATTGGAAAAACAAGGTCCTGGCGACGTAACTGCCGCTGACCTTCGTTTACCGCATAATGTTGAAGTGGTTAACCCTGAACATGTGATCGGCACGTTAAGTGCTTCAGGCAATCTTAAGATGCGCCTGAAAGTTGCTCAAGGCCGCGGCTATGAGACTTCTGACTCACGCTTCCCAGAGGGCGAAACCCGCCCAGTGGGCCGCCTGCAGTTGGATGCGTCTTACAGCCCGATCAAACGCGTTTCTTACACAGTTGAAAATGCTCGTGTTGAACAGCGTACGGACCTTGACAAATTGGTCATTGATCTTGAAACAAACGGTACTGTAGATCCTGAAGAAGCGATCCGCAAAGCTGCGACTATTTTGCAGCAGCAAATTGCGATCTTCGTTGACCTTCAGAAAGATCAAGCGCCGGTTGCTCAAGAGCCTCGTGAAGAAGTTGATCCAATCTTGCTTCGTCCAGTAGATGATCTAGAGCTTACTGTTCGTTCTGCTAACTGTTTGAAAGCAGAAAATATTTACTACATTGGCGATCTTGTTCAGCGTACTGAAGTTGAGTTGTTAAAAACTCCTAACTTAGGTAAAAAATCGTTGACTGAGATTAAAGATGTTCTAGCTTCGAAGGGCTTGCAGCTCGGCATGCGTTTAGAGAACTGGCCACCGGCTAGCCTCCGCATGGACGACCGCTTTGCCTACCGCAGCCGTTAATTAAGTAGGACTATCACCATGCGTCATCGTAATAGTGGTGTGAAATTAGGCCGTACAAGCAGTCATCGTAAAGCGATGTTCCAAAACATGGCGAATTCTTTGTTCGAGCACGAGTTGATCAAAACAACTGTGCCTAAAGCAAAAGAGTTGCGTCGTGTAGCTGAGCCTTTAATCACTTTAGCTAAAAACGATACTGTAGCGAACCGCCGTTTGGCATTTGCTCGTACTCGTTCAGCAGCAACTGTTGGTAAATTATTTACCGTTCTTGGCCCTCGTTACAAAGAACGTAACGGCGGTTATCTACGTGTTCTTAAAGCGGGCTTCCGTGCAGGTGATGCTGCACCGATGGCTTACGTTGAGCTAGTAGATCGCGAAGTTAACTAATTTCGCTGAAGAATAGCGTTTGCTGTTCCAAAAGGCTGGTTGAAAAACCAGCCTTTTTTAATGCCTGTTTGTCAGACAATTTAAGAGATTGTCCTCAGATGACAAGAATTTTGATCTGATTAATGAAAACTTGACATTGTGTATTGTCAAAATTGTGATTTAATAATTTCATGAACTTGAAATAGGTTAAAAGAACAACATGGAAAAGAACGTCGATATTCTGATTGTAGGCGCAGGCATCTCTGGGATAGGCATCGCTGCGCATTTGGCAAAAACTTGCCCGCAACGCTCATATGAAATTATTGAACGCCGCGAAAGCTTCGGCGGCACATGGGACTTATTTAAATATCCAGGCATCCGTTCGGATTCAGACATGTCTACGTTCGGCTTTAATTTCAAGCCCTGGAAAAAAGCCAGCGTATTGGCGGATGGCGCTTCCATTAAAGGCTATTTGGCTGAAGTCGTGGATGAATTTCAGCTGCAAAAGAAAATCCATTTTCAGCACCGTGTGCTGTCTGCCAATTATGATTCCGACAGCCGGAAATGGCAGGTGGTGATCGAGAACAGCAAGCAAGAGCAGGAAACCTGGGTAGCCAATTTTGTTTTGGGCTGCACCGGCTACTATAACTATGATCAAGGCTTTCAGCCGGATTTTCCACAGCAGGAACAATTCAAGGGCCAATTTATTCACCCGCAGCATTGGCCGGAGAATTTAGATTACCGCGGCAAGAAAGTGGTGATTATCGGCAGCGGCGCAACGGCCATTACATTGGTGCCGGCGATGGCGAAGGGCGGTGCGGGGCATGTCACCATGCTGCAGCGCTCACCGACCTATATTGCATCGATACCATCTGTCGATATGATTTACGACAAGATGCGCAAAGTGCTGCCGGAGGATGTGGCGTATAAACTGACCCGTGCGCGCAATATCGGCGTACAGCGCGCAGTTTATGCCGTTGCGCAGAAACAGCCGAAACTGCTGCGTAAATTCCTGCTGAAATCGATAGAGCTGCAGCTGAAGGGCAAAGTCGATATGAAGCACTTCACGCCAAGCTATAACCCATGGGATCAGCGCCTTTGCGTGGTGCCGGATGGGGATCTGTTTAAAATTCTGCGTGAAGGCCAGGCCAGTGTGGAAACCGATCAAATTGAGCGCTTTACAGAAAATGGCATTCAGCTGAAATCGGGCAAGCATTTAGAAGCCGATATTATTGTGTCTGCGACGGGCTTGAATATTCAAATTCTGGGCGGCATTCAAGCGACAATTGACGGCAAGCCGCTGAATACCTCGCAGCATATGCTGTATCAAGGCATTATGGTCAGCGATGTGCCGAATATGGCGATGATTATCGGCTATATCAATGCCTCTTGGACTTTAAAGGTGGATATTGCTTCGGAATATATCTGCCGTCTATTGAATTACATGGATGCCCATCATTACGACCAAGTGATTGCCGAAGGCGATGCGACGCAGCTGGAACAGGATACGGTGATGGGCAGCTTAAGTTCAGGCTATATTGCACGCGCCGCTGATGTGATGCCGAAGCAGGGCAAATCCGGCCCATGGCATGTCAGCAATAATTATTTGGCAGACCGTAAAGTGCTCAAACACGCCAGTTTTGAAGACAATGTTTTAAAATTTGCAAAAAAGTCTGATCAGCAAGCCGCTAAGCCGCGATTGGTCTCTTAGTTTTTTCATGAATATCCAAAGGGAGCAGTTTGCTCCCTTTTTTTGTGAACTGTGCGTCTAGTGCGCTGTACTTTATTTCATCGCAAAACTGTTGGATGATGCTGCTTGATAATCATTTAAAGTGACGGAATACCGTGGATAAGATTCAGGAAAGCAGCGCATTTATTGAAATAGGCAATCAAGAAATTCATGTCAAAACGTGGCAGCCTGTAGATGGCGGTCAGAATTTAGCGCCCATCATCTTGATGCATGATTCACTGGGCAGTGTCGATTTATGGCGTGACTTTCCCGCGCAATTGGCGGCTGCCACAGGGCGAAGCGTCTATGCCTATGACCGTTTGGGCTTTGGCCAATCGAGCGCGCATCCCGATCAGTTAAAAACGGACTTTGTATTGACCGAAGCGCAGCAGGCTTTTAAAGCGGTGATGGATCATTTTCATCTTCATCGCTTTGTGATTATGGGCCATAGTGTGGGCGGCGGCATGTCGGTGGTGATTGCGGCAGCCTATCCAGAGCGATGCGCCGGTTTAATCACCATCGCCGCGCAATATGAAGTAGAAGAGCTGACTTTGGCCGGAATTCGGGAAGCGAAGTCAGGTTTTACGCAGCCGGGGCAGCTTGAGCGCTTGGCGCGCTATCATGGGGATAAAGCGCAGTGGGTGCTGAATGCATGGACGGAAACCTGGCTATCCCCCGTTTTCCGTGATTGGAATTTGGCCGCCCAGCTCAGCGGCGTGCATTGTCCCGCGCTGGTCATTCATGGCGAGCTGGATGAATATGGCACCACAGCACAGCCCCAGCAGATTTTCCAAGGGGTCGCGGGGCAGGCAGAACTGCAGATTTTAGAGGGTTTGCACCACATGCCGCATAAGGAGCAGCCTGAACTGGTGACTGCGCTGATTGCTGATTTTGCGCAAGAACTGAATTAAGCAAAAAAGAATAGGCAAAAAAAATCAGAAAAAAATGCGCCCATCCAATGATGGGCGCAGCGCTAGATTTGATTGATTGAATTTATAAGGTACGTGAAATCAGTTCTTTCATAATTTCATTGGTGCCGGCATAGATGCGGTTGGCGCGGTTATCAATATAGGCGCGGGCAATCGGGTATTCCAGCATATAGCCATAGCCGCCATGCAGCTGCAGGCATTCATCCACCACTTTCGAGAACATTTCTGAGATTTTATATTTGGCGGCGGCGGCGGCATCGATAGCTAAACTTTCGGTCAGCTGCAGTTCCATGCAGCGGTCGAGATAGCTGCGGCAAAAGTCGATTTCTGTGCGCAGTTCGGCCAGATTAAAGCGGGTATTTTGGAAGCTGGAGACGCTTTTGCCAAATGCTTTGCGCTCTTTGGTGTATTGCACCGTATGGGCAAAAGCCGCTTCTGCGCCGGCTTGGCAGATAATCGCCACCAGCATCCGCTCCCAGGCTAATTCTTTCATCAGCATCATAAAGCCCATGCCTTCCATGCCGAGCAAATTCGATTTGGGCACACGCACATTATCAAAGAACAGTTCGCAGGTGTCTTGGCCTTTCATGCCGATTTTATTCAGCGGCTTGCCTTTGCTGAAACCTGCGCGGTCGGCTTCAACGATTATCAAGGATAAATTGGCTGAGCCTTTTTCAGTATTGCCGGTTTTGCACACGACGATCGCCATATCGCAGAGATAGCCATTGGTAATGAAAATCTTCGAGCCGTTAATCACATAGTCATCGCCGTCTAACACCGCTGTCGTGCGCACCGCCTGCAGATCTGAACCGGTGCCGGGCTCGGTCATGGCAATCGCGGTGACGGCTTCGCCTGAGGCCATTTTCGGCAGCCAATGCAGTTTCTGCTGTTCATTGCCGAAGTTATTGATGTAATTGGCGACAATATCCGAGTGCAGCGAGAAGCCCGTAGAGGAGTCCATGGCATAGGCCTGTTCTTCAATGAGGATCATGCTGTACAGCCGGTCAACGCCTGATCCGCCATAGGCTTCCGGCATGGTGGTGCACAGCAGGCCCAGCTCGCCGGCTTTATTCCACAGATGGCGGTCGACATGCTGCTGTTCTTCATATTTGGCAATATTCGGCACGACTTCTTTTTCATAAAATTTGCGGACGGTATCGCGGAATGCTTCATGTTCTTCAGTGAACAGCTTGCGCGGCAGCATATTGGGAATCGGGCGGATTGCACCTGACTGCATGATGATCTTCCTGAGTTTTTATAGATATGCCATCAAACTATAAGATCCGCAGAATCCCAACAATGAGCTGAATGTTCAAAACTGCGGGAATTGCTGAAGGATTTCGCCAATTTGCAGAATTGATGCTAACAAAGCCGTCAGGATCAGGTAAAATGTGCAAGACTTAAAATCATTGGGGGTATGCAATGAGTGATGACATCACTTTAGAAGAACGCAAAGTAATTTACCGCGCGCGCCGCGGCTTAAAAGAAATTGATGTTTATTTTGACCCGTATGTCAAAAATTATTATCTGCAGGCGGAAGCGCCTGAAAAAGAAATGTTTGCAGAACTTGTTGCTCAGGAAGACCCGGACCTGCTGGATTGGTTTATGGAAGTCAGTGAGCCGCCGCGTCCAGAATTAAAAGCTTTTATTCAAAAATTAAAGCATTACGTTCATGGATAAATGCAGTTTTCAGCTGAAGCACAGCTATTTAGCGCTGATGTTTCATCTTGCTGTATTTGCGGTATTGATGACGCTGCTGTATCTGCTGCTGCCATGGGTGCTGTGGTGCAGCCTGCTCTTGCTGGGCGGTGCGGCCTATCTGCTGTTTTACCGCAAAACCCCGAAAATTACCGGACTGGATTATCTTGATGGCAAGGAATGGACGCTGTCCGCCCTGGGAGCAAAACACCGGGTGCAGATCAGCCATATTATTGATCATCAAGCCTATATCGTGGTGTATTTTCAGCATGCCAGAAGCAAGCCGATTATTGTCTGGTGCGATCAAATGCCTTTTCAGCAGTGGAAATCATTCAAAGTGTTGGCAAAAATGATCTGATTGTCTGACACTTTGAAATTTTATAAAAATAAAAAACATATTAGAAAGAATAACTTAAATAATTGATAATGACTCATTGTCCGACATAAATTCAAATAATTGGCATAAACTGACGATTGTCAGACAATAATGCTGCAGCGCGTGATTGCTTTTATGTACATTATCCAGACCAACAGCAAGCGGAGATCGAGATGGATTATCCAACTTGGATGTTTCTGGCAGCGGCAATTATTTTAGCGATTGTTGCAGGACGGCTGGGAACAGTGCTGAAGGAACGATTTGCACAACAAGATTAAGTGTTTTTACACTTTCACAGTTAATAAGCAGCATGTGCTGAACCGTCGCAATGCTGCTTTTTTTTGCCTAAAATTTGGCATTTTTCAAAATACAGTCAATTTCACATTTTTAAATACATGGCATAGTGCAGGATCAACTTAGAGTAATTGCTCTTTAATTCAGAAATTGCTTCTGATATGTTTGTCGATATGGACATAAACACAATTATAGAGGACAGGAAAATGTCGAGCGTCCAAAAAATATGCCAAGGTGCGGCTGCAATAGCAATAACAACATTATTAAGTGGCTGTTCGCAAGTTGTCAAAACTGGCGCCAACGTTGCTTTAGGATTTACTGAAAACCATCTTGTGCCGCCTATTTTAGCAATGGATGATGCTGAAATGGTCTGCAATTCCGGCACTTCTTTAACGCCGGCCATTATGGCCACCAAAGATATGGGCGCAGACCCGACCCGCGTGGCTGTGCTGATGTATTCTGCTGCAGGCATTTGCGCGGAGCAAAAAGCGCTGGATGCGGAATTGCGCTACTTGCGCGCCTCCAAAGCCAATCAGGTCACTGAAGCGCAGGATGCCCGGATTGAGCAAAAGCGCTGGGCGGCGCTGGCGGCACAGCGCCAATATACCGGCTATCAGCTGTTTCAAAACCGTTTTGAAAAAAAATATAAGAAAAGCTTAGGTGAAAGCTGTCCAAAAATGAACAGCGATATTGAGCAGACTGTGTATTTGCTGGGCATGCTGAGCGGCCTGCAGTCCATGACCAACGACATTAATTCCGGCGGCGCTGTCAATGTGCCGAAAGATATTGCGGCTGTGGTGGAACGCGGCATGAGCTGTTTAAACAATGAAAAATTCTGGGGCGCGCCTGAAGCGACCCGCGCCGTGATTTGGACACTGTTGCCAGGTGCAGGAGAGGGCAAGCCGGATCCGTATCAGACCTTAAAGCAGTCGACCAAAATTGGCGAACAAAAAGGCGTGCGCTTATCGCATGCGATGTATGCCGTGGCTGCGCAAGCCAGCGGCGATGATGCCAAAATCCGTGATGCGTTAAGAACTTTTGCGCAGGCGCGCAGCGATGAGAAACCGGTCAATCCGCAGTTCAAGCTGATTGACAGCATGGCGGCTTCAATGGTCAAAGGCATTTCAGACCGTTACTGGACCGAACATACCGGTGTGCGTACAGCCGATGACGGCATGGAACAGTTCTGGGATGACTCCGGCGATTCCTCGGAGCTGGATGAGCTGTTTGACGCAAAGAGTGAATAAAGCTGAATTCAGGGCATGCTTGAACCAAGCATGCCCATTCAGGCCGCACACAGGGAGTGCGTATGACAGATCACTATCTGGTTCGTAAAATTGTTTTTTTGGCGGCGGTTCTTTCGATCTGTGCCTGCCTGCAAGTCTTTAAAGAATCTTTTTTTTATCTGCATCAGCTCTTGTTTGCAGAACCATGGCGCATCTGGACAGGGCATTGGGTGCATGTGGGCTGGGTGCACTATTTTTTAAATATGCTGGCCTTTATCTGCTTGCCGTTCATTTTTCCCCGGGCATCGGTTTGGCATTTTACAGCGCTGCTGCTGGTGCTTCCGCCGTTAATCAGCCTGAGCTTTTACTATTTCTTGCCGGATATTGAAGCTTATGCAGGGCTTTCCGGGGTGCTGCACGGCGCTTATGCGGCTGTGGCCTGCGTGCATTTAATTTACCGGCGGGAGCGCAAGTTTGCCGCGCTGGTGCTGCTGCTGATTTTATCCAAGCTGATTTGGGAAAATACCATCGGCAGCACGGGCACAGCCCAGCTGATTGGCAGCCCGGTATTGGTTGAAGCGCATTTGCTGGGAGTGATTTGGGGGATCGGCGCAGCGGCGGCGTATCTGCTGATTGAACATTTTGCAGAAGATTAGATGCAAGAATTATATTGAGAATCAATGAGTTTAAAGATGATTGAAGATGTGCAGTGACTAAGTTGACATTTAAAACATAAAAGAAAATGCATATTGTCATTTTCAAAGACTGAAAAGTAATGCAAATTGCTGAAGATAAGAAAGCAATGGGCTAGGAGAAAGGAACTTTTCCGGCCGACAGGACAAGGCAGCCATGCGTGATTGATGCGCCGCCGAAAATAAAAATAGGACAACTCATGCAAAATAATGAACACAGCAGATCGGGGCAAGGTCTGTTAAGTTACATATGGAACGAGTGGATTTCAACCTTCGTAGTTTTAATTTTATTGCTGCTGACCCTCATTATTGGCACGGGCGAAATGATCCATGGCCAGCTGCTGCGTACCGGTGAGCGCCTGTACGGCAATGAAGCGATTGGCATGCAGTATTCCTTCCTGCGCGCAGAGCCTGTAAAGCCTGAATGTGACCGCCATCCGAATGTCGATGCGCTGGTGCAGGCGCAAATGAAGCAGAATGCCAATGATGAATTTGCGGATATTTTCGGGACCACCTCTGAATCTGATGTCCGCGCTTCGGTGATGGCGGGCGTGCAGCAATGCGAAGAAAAATTCCAGTTTTATGATAAAGCGAAAAAATATCTGGATGATCATCCAAGCATCCGCACTTACCGCACCATTGAAACCACTTTCTTCGGGATTTTTAAATTCGGTTCAGAAAACCGGGTATTGATTTTGCTGGTGATGGTCTTGGTGTCGGCGATTACGGCATCGGTCAAGTTCCATCATATAGGCCTGCGCGCGCCAACCAGCAAGCTGGACTATAAGGTGTATGCCTTATTCATGGCGATCGGCAACGGCCTGCTGACATTCTCGGTATACAGCCAATTTAATTCTGTTTTAAATTCAGGGGTTAAATCGACAGGTGAAACGCTGGCGGTGTATTGGCTGTGGCTGGCGCTGTTCGGCGCGGTCATGCTGATCAGCATTTTCCAGTTCTTTAAAACGCCTGCGGCGAAACAGGACGGCCCTGGCAATATTGGGCTGGCGCTGCTGAGTGTGCCGCTGTATGCCTATATGGCGATCATTACTGGGATAGCGTTTACCTTCTTCATGGATTATCCAATGGGGCAAGGCATCTATCTGGGGCAGCTGGTCGAGTTTTCGGGCATTTTCTTAAACTTGGCGCTGTTTATCTGGGCGGGTATGCTGCTGACGCAAACCCGGATTATGGATTTATTCCTGGGTATTTTGCGCCCGTGGAATTTAGCGCCAGAAACCCTGACGTGGCTGATCCTGATTGCCGCAGCTATTCCAACAGCGTATACCGGCGCATCGGGGATCTTCGTTGTTGCCGCAGGCGCCATTATCTATAAGGAAGTCTGGAACTCCGGCTCACGCCGCCAGTTTGCTTTGGCGGTCTCTGCGATGTCTGGCTCTTTGGGCGTGGTGATCCGACCATGCCTGCTGATCATCCTGATTTCCATGCTGGACAGCCGCCATGTGACTTCAGATGAACTGTTTGATCACGGCATCTATGTATTCTGGCTGACCGCCTTTATTTTCTTGGGCATTTCACTGTTTCTGGCGGAAACCCGTTTCCGTGTCAATTCACCGAAAATTGCTGTGCCAGGCATGCTGAAAGCGTTCATTCCAGTGATTCCTTATATTGTGCTGACATTCATTGTGATTGCATTCTATAAGTATGGCCTAGACACCAAAATGGACGAATTTACGGCACCGGTGATTCTGCCGATTCTGCTGATTGTCTATATTATGTTTGACCGCTGGTTTGCCGACCGTTTCAGCAAAGAGCCAATGGATATGCATGCCTCTGTGGCGCTGCAGCATGAGCAAAATTCAGAATTCATGCGCGAGCATGGCGGACATGGCCGCAACCGCCGCGGTTTTGGCAACTCCATCTGGTTCGCTTCATCTGAAACGGTGGGCCATATCGGCGCGCTGATTATTTTGATGGCGCTGTCGGCCAGTGTCGGCGGTTTAATTGAGCGGACTGAAGTGGTTGAAATGCTGCCAACGCATTTGGGCAATATTTATATTTCCTTGGCCTTTATTGCCTTGCTGCTGGCGATCGTCGGCATGACTACCGATCCTTTTGGCGCGGTGATTTTAGTGGCGGCGACGATTGCGCCTGTAGCGTATGAAAATGGCATTCACCCAATTCATTTCTGGATGATTGTTCTGGTGGCCTTTGAACTTGGTTATGTCTCACCGCCTGTGGCGCTGAACCATCTGCTGACCCGATTATCGGTCGGCGATGAAGAGGTGCGGGCGGCGGATGCTGAAGCGAAGGAAATGTATACCAGTTTCTATTACCGCTATGAGCGCTGGATTCTGCCGATTATAGTGCTGTTCCCATCGCTGCTGGTGGTGACCTATGCGCCGTATATTTTCAAACTGTTCGGCTGGTATCACTAAGCGGCAGTTTCTGAAGAATCAGAAAATTGAAGAAGCATAAAAAAGCGCCTGAGGGCGCTTTTTTATGGCCCGTGCTTTGGGATTAGAGTTTGCGTCAGCGGATTGATTAAGCAGGATATGCAAGCAGCTTTGCCGCAGCGGGCTGCACAGCTCAATGGCAGCAAAATAAAAACAATTATGCGGATGGTATCCGGCGCTTGATAGCGTAAGAGAACAGCTCCGATGCAAAAAAAGAATAGCAGTGTTATTCACGAGGATTTGCCCTGCAGGCACTCGTTTATAGGTATGGATCATGATCAGCGGGCAGACTTGGGCCACGATGCCGGCGCCAATCAGCCGTTCAATTCTGTTCTTGCGCAGCGGCGCTAGAGCTAAAAGATGAGAATCATTGACCTCAGTGCTGTATAAGCAGACCTACAGCATGATTCATGCTGACAGTTCGGCGGATGCGAATGGAGACATTCAGCGCTTTCCGATCTTTAAAAAACGGCTCGCTGGCTCACTTTAATTGGCTAATCGCTTTAACTGCAGTGCGCTTTGCCTATGCATGACGCATAAAAAATAGGCTGGAAATATGGTGATATTTCAGCCTATTTCGAATGGGATAATTTTATTGCTTTTGCGCCAGCTGCGCTTCCAGCAGTTTCAGCTGTTCTTCTTTAAGCTTGATCAGCTGATCTGCATCTGCATGCTGCGCTTTGAGCGTCTGTTCCTGTTCAGACAGCTGTGACTGGAGATCTTCCAGCTTCGCCAGTTCTTCTTTGGCGAGAGATGCATTTTCAGGCACAGGCGCTTGCAGCACATCATCTTCAATGAGTTTTGGCGTATTGATTGAAGCTTCTGACGCGGCAGCGGGAGGCGCAGTGGCAGCTGCAGGCGCGGCTTGAACAGGCGCTAGGTCAGCTTGATGCGGCGGCAAATTTTCAGTATTTGATGACATAATCCATTGATATGCTAAAAAAAGCACAATAACAGCCGCGAGTCCCCCAGCAATCCCGATTAAAAGTTTCGGGCTGTGTCTTTGATCTTCAATCATATAAAAGCCTTGTTGTTATTTTGGCTGGCGAGGCTTGAAATGAATGACGCCGACCTCGTCTGGCGCAGCCGGAGTTTCCGGCTCTTCCACATGGGTCGGGCGGTTTTCGCTGTAACCGCAGTCAATGCATTCAATCCATTCATCGTCGCCTGAAGTAAGCATGACAACCCGATCCAACGCCTGGCATTTTGGACATTTTGCACCCGCAATAAAACGGCGTTTAATGGTCATCATACTTACCCTTGCTCAAACTAAGGCCACTAGTTTAAGCGCTTTATGATGCGTTCGTCCAACCTTGATGACGAAGTAAAGCATCTATTTTTGGCTCGCGTCCGCGGAAATTGATAAATGCGTCAAGCGCCGTATCTTTTCCGCCAACTGCTAGAATAAACTGCCGAAACTCTTTTCCGGTCTCGGTATTGAAGATGCCTTCTTTTTCGAAACGGTCGAAGGCATCGCTGGCCAAAACTTCCGCCCATTTGTAAGAATAGTAGCCGGCTGCATAGCCGCCTGCGAAAATATGGCTGAAGCCATGCTGGAAGCGGTTAGAACTGACGTTGGGTGCAACGGCGTATTTTTTCCGGATGTCATCCAGTTCGGCTTGAATCTGCGCCGCATTTAAAGCCGGGGCAGCCTTGTGAATATTCAAGTCAAACAGGGCAAATTCAATCTGGCGCAGCGTTTGCATGCCCGATTGGAAATGGCGCGCATCCAGCAGCGCTTTCAGCAGGTCATCCGGCAGAGGCCGCTTGCTTTCGATATGTTCGCTCAGCAGGTCCAAGCTTTCTTTATCCCAAGTCCAGAATTCCATGAACTGGCTCGGCAGTTCAACGGCATCCCAGGCCACGCCATGCGTGCCCGCAACGGCAATATTGTCGACTTCGGTCAGCATGTGGTGCAGGCCATGGCCGAATTCATGGAACAGGGTATTGACTTCATCGTGGGTCAGCAGCGCCGGCTGATCACCGACCGGCGGAGTGAAGTTGCAGACCATGTAGCAAATCGGTTTTTGCAGGCCGTCCGCCGTCTGCATGCGCGAACGGAAACCGCTCATCCATGCGCCGCCGCGTTTGCCGCTGCGCGCGTATAAGTCGAAGTAGAAGCCGCCCAGCACTGCGCCTTGATCTTCCAATTCAAAATAGCGCGCATCGGGATGCCACACCGGCGCTTCGCGTTCAACCACATGGATGCCGTATAAACGGTTCACAATGCTGAACAGGCCTTGCAGGATTTTCGGTGCAGGGAAATACGGCTTCAGCGCTTCTTGAGATAAATTGAACTGCTGCATTTTCAGCTTTTCGCTGTAATAGCCAGTGTCCCATGGCTGCAGTTCGGTGATGCCGTCTGCCGCGGCAATGGCTTTCAGTTCCGCAATTTCATGCTCTGCAGGCGCGCGCGCATGCTGCGCCAAATCAATGAGGAATTCACTGACAGTTGCGACATCCGGCGCCATTTTGCTGGCCAGTGACAATTCCGCATAGTTGTTGAAACCGAGCAGCTGCGCCATTTCCTGACGCAGGCTCAAAATTTCTTCCATCACAGCGGTATTGTCAAATTCAGGATGGCCGCCCAATTCTGAAGCTTTGGTGGTATAGGCTTGATACAGCTCTTCACGCAATGCACGGTCCGCAGCATAGGTCATGACCGCCATATAAGACGGAATATCTAAAGTGGCTGCTGGCTGCTGCAATTCGTGCTGCTGGCCGTACTGATTCAAAAGGTCAATGCTGCTTTGCGGCAAGCCTTGCAGCTGCGCTTCGCTGAGCGGCTTTACATAAGCTTGAGTGGCATCCAGCACGTGGTTGGAAAAGTCTGAAGACAGCTGTGATAAGCGTGAAGAGATCTCCGCATAGCGTTTTTTCGCTTCACCTTCTAAGGCCACACCAGACAGTTTGAAGTCGCGCAGCGCTAATTTGACCGCGCTTTGTTGCGCTGGCGGCAAGGTGCTGAAAATGCTGCTGTCATGAATGTGCTGATAGGTTTGATACAGCGCGGTGTGCTGGCCCAGCAGCGTGTAGTATTCGCTCAGCGCCGGCAATAAGGACTGAAAGACTTCACGGGTTTCGGCATTGTTCATCACGGCATTCAGATGCGACAGCACGCCCCAGGACTCGCTCATGCTGTTTTCTAAGCTGTCGACGTCATCCAAGACCTGCAGCTGGGCTTGAATGCTGTCCGGTACGGCAGTCAGCTGATTTAAAAAGCTTTGGCCATGTTCAATGGCCTGCTGAATCTGGACTTTCAGCTGATCTAAAGTGATTTGATCAAATTGCGGGACGGGCAGCGTTGCCTTTTCTAATGTCATGATTTTAATGCCGTATAAATTTTTCAGTTATCTGTAGATGTAAGGCTTCATCGCAGTGAAATCAAGGCTGAATTGCGATTTATTCTGAGGAAGAAGATGATTCTGCGGAGGGGAGAGTTTTTATTTTTTGAATATTATGAATCTAGGTGCTGTCGTGGCCAGCACTCCGTTTGGCGTGCGCGCCAATATGGGAGATAAAAAGCAGGGCTGAAGTTCAGTCATTTGAGCGTGGTGAACGTGCTTAAACTCAGCAGGATAAAGTCCAGAAAAGGCATAGCGGTGTTCGTATTGAGGGTGATGAAGATGCCCGTTTATTGCTTATTGCTGGATAAATTTTCTTTTATCAAAAGGTTATTATTAAAAAGAGCGCCGAAGCGCTCTTTTCTTTCAACCTTAATCCGCAGCTGATTTTGCATTGGATTTTTTCTTTTTCGGTTTGGATTTTTTCTTCACTTTATCTTTAGCCTTTGCTTCAGATTTTGCTGCAGGTTTTTTAGCAGGTTTTGCGCCGTAAGAACTGGGCTTGGCTTTGGCTTTTTTCTTGCGAATGGGACGGTCTCCGTCGTCATTGGCACTGGGCTTTTCACGCTCAGCAAAAACTTCTTCTTTGGCGTCACGCTGAACCGGTTTTGCCACACGCGGCGCGCGGCTGCGCACGGCACGGCCTGCATGGGTCAATTGCTGCAGCAGTTCAAAGTCAATCTTGCGCTCTTCCAGATTCACGCCGGCAACTTTAATCTTCACTTCGTCGCCGAGGCTGAAGGTTTGCCCGTGGCCTTGGCCGACAAGGCTTTGGCTTGGCTGATCAAAGACAAAGAAGTCATCGCCCAATTGGCTGACATGCACCATGCCATCGACATACAAATCTTTTAAAGTCACGAATAAGCCGAATTCCGCTACTGCAGAAATGGTGCCGACAAATTCTTCGCCCAAATGCTGCTGCATATAATGGCATTTCAGCCAGCCAGTGACAGAGCGTGAAGCTTCATCTGCGCGGCGTTCCGTTGCTGAGAAGTGCTCACCGGCATCATCCAGCGAAGCGCCAGACAGCGGATACGGCTTTTTCTGCAGCTGCGCTTTAATGGCGCGGTGCAGCAGCAAATCTGGATAACGGCGGATTGGCGAGGTGAAGTGCGTATAGGCTTCATAGGCGAGGCCAAAGTGGCCTGCGTTATTGGCGCCGTAATAGGCCTGCATCATTGAACGCAATAGCACGGCATGAATGCTTGGCGCATCAATGCGGTCTTTGGTCGCTTCAATGACTGCTTGATAATCGGCCTGAGTCGGCTGTTCAGGGAAGTTCATGCCCAGCAGCTTGACAAAATCACGGACTTTTTGAATGCGTGAAAACTCCGGCGGCTCATGCACGCGGTACAGCATCGGAATTTCATTTTTCAATGCATATTCCGCTGCAGCGACGTTGGCCAGCAGCATGCACTCTTCAATCAGTTTGTGCGCTTCGTTGCGTGAACGCGGCAGAATTTCATCGATGCCGCCCAGCTCATCAAAGGTCATGTAGGTTTCGACGGTTTCAAATTCCATGGCATGGCGTTCTGCACGCAAGCCTTTCAGCACTTGATACAGCTGGAACAGGGTATTCAGTGACTTGCGGACGTTGCGGTCTTCAGGCACCGCTTGGCTGTCGCCGTCAAAATACTGCGCCACTTGGGTATAAGTCAAACGTGCTTTGGAGTGCATCACACCCGGATAGAATTCAAATTTCGTTACACGGCCCGCACGGGACAAATTCAAATCACAGACCATACATAAACGGTCGACATCTGGATTGAGAGAACATAAGCCATTCGAGAGCGCTTCCGGCAGCATCGGCAATACAAAATGCGGGAAGTACACGGATGTGCCGCGTTCCTGCGCTTCGTCATCCAACGGTTTACCGGTACGGACATAATGGCTGACATCGGCAATCGCCACCACCACGCGGTAACCGCCGCCCGGACGTTTTTCTGCATACACCGCGTCATCAAAGTCGCGGGCATCTTCACCATCAATTGTGACTAAGGACAGGTCACGCAGATCAATGCGGCCTTCACGGTCTTTTTCCGACGGTTCTTTAAAGCTTTCGGCTTCTTGGATGACTTCTTCTGGAAATTCATACGGCAAGCCAAATTCTAAAATGGTTTGCGGAATGATAATTTCGGTATCGGCTTTGTCCGCCATCGACTGCACAATATGGCCTGCCGCAAATTCTTCTTTGGTCGGGTAGGTGTCAATCGCTACGCGGATGGAATCGCCCAACTTTACCTTGGCATGCTCAATCAGCTCTTTTTCTAAGGTAATCGGCTGATGCGCATTCGGATTTGACGGCTGAATGAAATATTCGCCTTCATATTCTGAGACCTTGCCGATAATTTCTTTGACACGGTGCTGCACAACTTCAGTAATAAAGCCCCATGCTTTGCCTTTGCGGTCGACAGAGGTTTGGCGGACTTTGGCGCGGTCGCCATTAAAGACTTGACGCAACTCGCGTTCAGGCAGCAGAAGATCATCTTGACCTGAAATATTGGCCGTGCCTAAACCTTTACTGTTAATGTAAACCGTTGCTTCATGGGTCGGCTGTTCTTCAGCCAACTGAAATTTAAAGCCGTCTTTCATCAGCTGTCCGTCACGCACCATGGCGATTAAGCGATGGCTCAGGGCATCAATGCTTTTTTGATCGGCAATTTCAAAATGCTCGACAAGATCTGCATGCGACAGCGCAGTTTCACGCTGTTCAATGGTTTCCAAAATCAGCTTGCGGCTGGGAATTGGATTTTCGTAACGTTCGGCTTCAGCTTTTGCTTCAGGATCGACCCAATTTTTCATAATGTCTTTGGCTTCAAGTCAGAAGATTAGGATTAGCATAAGACATGCAGTCACAGACTGCACGTAAATGATTGCAATAATGTGTTTTAAGCCGGAATTTTACGACGATTGCTAGAGAAATGGACGGCAAATATGTGTTTTTTCTATTTTTATGCGCAAAGATTCTGGAAATTGCTTAAAAAGTATTTAATTGAACAAAAAAATGCAAAAAAACAGTTGGCATTGCTTGCACCGCTGCAGTTAAGTTTGTATTATGGCCGCACGTTACGGTGAGATGGGTGAGTGGCTGAAACCACGTCCCTGCTAAGGACGCATATCCATTACGGGTATCGAGGGTTCGAATCCCTCTCTCACCGCCACGCTTTACTTATGTCGCGCTCATAGCTCAGCTGGATAGAGCACTTGGCTACGAACTAAGGGGTCGGGAGTTCGAATCTCTCTGAGCGCACCAATAAGTAAACACGAAAAGTAACGTAAGCCGTTAAAGGCACACAAGTTTAGCGCTCATAGCTCAGCTGGATAGAGCACTTGGCTACGAACTAAGGGGTCGGGAGTTCGAATCTCTCTGAGCGCACCAACTTGATCAAGTTAGAAAAAACCGCACATGCTGCGGTTTTTTTGTGCCTGTAATTTATGCGCTGTTCAAATGATGGCCTGTTTGACATGCGGCTATTCTATCTATCCGCTGGCCTTAACTCGGCTGCCTTGCGCTTTGTAAAAGAGGAGATGGATTTTGCTCCGTAAATCATCAAAGCATCTCGCTGAAGACAAGCCCTGCAATAATGGCTGCATTCAATAGGCTTTTTGGGAAGGCGTGCACGGCAGAAGTTTTACATCACGCTAAATACGAAGGGAATGGCTGTTGATTGCTCTGTTGCAGTATACTTTTTGGGCTTGCAGTGGCAATAAAAAGCCTTAATCTGCCGAACAATTGGGCAAACCGGCAAGATGTGCCTAAATACTAGACACTCGATCTGATTTATACAAATAAACGCTTAACAAAAATCAAAACTCACGTATAATGCACCTCATCAAGACGTCGCGCTCATAGCTCAGCTGGATAGAGCACTTGGCTACGAACTAAGGGGTCGGGAGTTCGAATCTCTCTGAGCGCACCAACTTGATCAAGTTAGAAAAAACCGCACATGCTGCGGTTTTTTTGCGTCTGAATTTTGGTCCAGGCGCAATCGAAAATAAATATAAACTATTCAGCCTTTTACCGTATTTTTAAAGCCAATAGGGTGTTGCCGCCTACGGCCGGCAGCATTTTATGGTCAGGCAGGCTGATCTGTTGTGCGGGATGCACGTAAATCGAAATGCTGCTGCCGGCAAAGTTCGCCCAGCGCTGCGGGCTGTGTTGAAATGGGCTCGACTTGAACCGCCGCGCTGTAAAATGACTGCAGTAAAATAGTTCTGAGAGCCGTGCGGCGCATATCGCCTCCTGCTTATGCCTGTATTGTTTGCTGTATTTTTAGCGGTTTTGGGGCACCATAGACAGTCTGAATGCGCTGAACGGCAATGGAAAAAGAATAAGGAAATGGCGGAATTTAGTGTAAGATTCAGCTCAATTTATATGAATAATGTGTGAATACGCGTATGTCTGACACTCAACCTGCATTATCGCTGCGTTATTTTTTGAATTTGGAAGAATCGCAGGATGGCTTTGCGCTGGCGACTTTCGGCAAAAAACAGTTCACCCGCTTTATTACCCCGGTCATTAGCATCGCGATTATCATTTGGGGCCTTTATTTAGGCTTTAATGGTGTTGGGCGCTACTATGTGGGCTTGGGCGCATTTTTCTTGGTGATGCAGATTTTAATGCGCTATTGGTTTTTGCCGATGATGTTCAAGCGTCAATTTGTCAAATACCAATTTGGTAAAAGTGAGCAGGGGATTGATCTATATCAGGATCATGCTGATCTGCATGCCAATGGCCGTAAAAATGCGTTCAATTATGCCGAGGTTGCCAATTTTGCATCGGGCAAACTGACTTATATGCTGGAATTGACCAACCGCACCGTTGTGATCGTGCCTAAACGCGCTTTTGCCAATGCGGCGGATCAAACGGTATTTGAAAATACTTTTAAAAAGAAGTAATTCAGCCAAACTTAATTCAGCCATCATCATCCCAAGCGCTGATGAATGAAAAACAGGAAGAAACCGATGACACGTCCATCTAAAATTGTTTGTGTAGGCCGCAGCTATGCGGATCATGCGAGAGAACTGGGTAATGCGATACCGGATCGTCCTGTTTTATTTATCAAGCCGCCCAGCGCGCTCACCGCTTTAGACGATGGGATTGCATGGAATGCCGCGCTCGGCAGCTGTCATTATGAATGCGAGCTGAGCCTGCGCATTGACCGCCCGTTAAAAGCGGAAACTGACCCGCTGAAAGCGCTGCAAGCCGTGGGCGCAGTAACCTTGGGACTGGATTTGACCTTGCGTGATCAGCAGGATGACTTGAAGAAAAAAGGCCAGCCGTGGGAGCGTGCCAAAGCCTTTGATGGTTCGTGCATACTGGCGGATTGGGTTGATGTGCAAGATGCCGTAAGTGATTGGAATGATGTGCATTATACGTTGCAGATCAATGAAGAATTACGTCAAAAAGGCGATACTTCGCATTTGATTTTTGACATCGGCTATTTGCTGGCGGACATCAGCCAAGTGTTTACTTTGGAAGCTGGCGATGTGGTGATGACCGGAACACCGGCGGGTGTGGCGGCATTGCAGTCTGGCGAACAGCTGAAAATGACGCTGAAAGGCAAAACACAGGATTATGTCTGGATGACTTTTGTCAAATAAGGTGATTTTTAAATTTTAAAAATGCCTCATGTTTAATATTCAATTGATATGAAAAGCAGATTGTAAAATTAGCAGTCTGCTTTTTTTGCGCTTGATAAAAATAACTTATTGAAATAATTAGAAACTATTGTAACAAATTATTATTACTTAAATTGATGATTATTGCCGGTTAAAATCTGTTTTTGTGATATGGTGTCCATTCTTTGTATGAGTTTTATTCTTTTTAGAGAATTTGCGCTGTTTATGGCAGCCGGCTTTTTTCTAGGAACTCATTTCTTTTTATTAGCATCCTAATTGGAAAGATGATATTTGTCTGAAAATTAAGATTCTATTTTTCTTATTTTTTATCATGAAAATAATCCAGTTCAGGATTTTTTTATTTCTCATCTATTCATCTGATTAGGAGCTTTCCAAGAACTCAAAACTAATGGAGATAGCAATGACCCGAATTGCAATTATCGGAGCAGGCCCTAGTGGCATGGCTCAATTAAGAGCATTTCAATCAGCAAAGGCCAAAGGTCTACAAGTTCCAGACATTGTATGTTTCGAAAAACAAAACGATTGGGGCGGACTATGGAACTACACTTGGCGTACCGGTGTAGATGAACATGGTGAAGCGGTACATGGAAGTATGTATCGTTATTTATGGTCAAATGGACCCAAAGAGGCATTGGAGTTCGCAGATTATAGCTTTGATGAACATTTTAAAAAGCCGATTGCTTCATACCCACCACGCGCGGTACTTTGGGACTATATCAAAGGACGTGTCGAAAAAGCAGGCGTGAAAGATCAAGTCCGATTTAACACCGCAGTGCATCATGTTGAGTTTAATGCAGACACGCAGCAGTTTACGCTACAAGTCTGTGATCATCGTGAAAATCAGGTCTATTCAGAACAGTTTGATTATGTAATTGTTGCTTCTGGGCATTTCTCTACGCCTAAAGTCCCTGAATATGAAGGTTTTAATATCTTTAATGGACGAATTTTACATGCACATGATTTCCGTGATGCAGTGGAATTTAAAGGCAAAACAGTGCTGATTGTGGGCAGTAGCTATTCTGCTGAAGATGTCGGCTCACAATGTTATAAATATGGCGCTAAACAAATCTATAGCTGTTACCGTAGCCAGCCGATGGGTTATAAATGGCCGAAGAACTGGTCTGAAAAACAGCAGCTTTTACGTGTAGATGAAGATACTGCTTATTTTGCGGATGGCAGTTCAGCCAAAGTGGATGCGATTATTCTATGTACAGGCTATTTGCACCATTTCCCATTTATGGCTGAAGATTTGAAGTTAAAAACCAATAACTGTCTCTATCCTGCATCTTTATATCAAGGTGTGGTGTGGGAAAATAACCCTAAACTGTTCTATTTAGGGATGCAGGATCAGTGGTACACCTTCAATATGTTTGATGCGCAAGCCTGGTATGTGCGTGACATCATTTTCGGCCGCATTGATTTGCCGGAACAGGCCGAGATGCAAGCGCATTCACAGGCTTGGATTGCACGGGAAAGCAAAATCCAAAGCTCGGAACAGATGGTGAAATTCCAAGGCGAATACATCAAGCAGCTGATTGCCGAAACGGATTATCCAAGTTTTGATATTGATGCTGTGAATGATATTTTTATGCAGTGGAAAATGCATAAAAAAGCCGGAATTATGAGTTTTAGAGATAAAACCTACCGTTCGGTGATGACCGGAAAAATGTCGAAGCAGCATCATACGCCGTGGCTGTATGCTTTGGATGACTCTTTAGAGGCTTATCTGGACAGTGAAAACCGTGAACAGCGCGCGATTTAATCCCGTGTCCTGTTCATTCAGCATTTAAAGAGAAATAAAAAAGACCTGTTATTGCAGGTCTTTTTTATTTGTTTCTTTTCAGCGGATCAGTATGTTTGAGTGTGATCGGTGCTTTTGTATGCCTAAATTTTTAAAACCTTTAAGCGGTGCGCTGCAATTTTCTGAACTGGTCTGGCGTCAAATTCATCCAGCGCTTGAACATATTGATAAAGGCTGAAGCATTAGCATAGCCTAAATCCAAGGCAATGCTTTCCACTTTTTTCCCTTCGGTCAGCATGCTCATGGCTTTGATGACTTTTAAGCGCTGACGCCATTCATTCAGCGACATGCCCAATTCTTTCAGGCAGCAGCGCGCCAGTGTGCGTTCGGTCATATTGGCGCGCTGCGCCAGCATATGCAAAGCGCTGTTGTCCGATGGATGCTGATGCAGATAATCTAAAATTTGCTTCAGTGCAGGGTGGCGCGTGTGGGGCAGGTAGCTGCTGACCAATTGCGCCTGCTGCAGCTGATCCAGCATGACCTGCAGCAGGCGCTGATATTCAGGAGAATCTTCAGGCAAGGTCTGCTGCTGCGCATTTTGCTTTAAATGCTCAAAAATGGCCGAGACTAAGCTGGAGCTGAGCAGAATGCCGGCTTGTTTGGGCATGCTGCCGCACAGCTGCTCATGCACATACAGTGTTCCATGTGAAACGGCTGTGCGGTTCAGGCCGCTGTGCTGCGCATTGGGCGGCAGCCAGATGCCGTAAGGCGGCGGGGTAATGTAATCCACTTGGTTAATGTTCACTTCCATTACGCCATGAAAGGCATAAATGAATTCCCCCCAGGCATGGCCGTGCGCAGGATATACCGATAAAGCCGGATCATCGCGGAAGCTCAGCCAGAGCGGGCGCGCGATTTCATCATTGGTCGGCAGCTGCTTGAAAGCGCTGGAATCATGCTGGAGCTTATGCGGCATAGCGTTTGCCTGAATTAAAAGATGGCTTGTCTGTTTTGAATTATATCTTTTATTTACGACAGTTTTATAGTGTGCGCTTGATGAGCGGCCGGGTAAGTATTGTGGAACTGCGTAAGGCGCTGGATGTTCAGGCATCTGGCTTGATGATCATTTTGTGCATGATTTGGGGCATCCAGCAGGTGGTGCTGAAATTGGCTGCGCCGGACATTGCGCCTGTCATGCAGATCGCCATCCGTTCTGGATTGTCGGCGCTGCTGGTCTGGCCGCTGATCCGGCTGCCGAAAAATACGCATCTGTACTCGAAGGCTTATTTATTGCCCGGCATTTGGCTGGCGGCGCTGTTCTCTGCCGAATTTTTGCTGGTGGCGGAGGCGCTGCGCTATACCACAGCCTCGCATACGGTGGTGCTGCTGTACACCGCGCCAATTTTTGTGGCTTTGGGCCTGCATTGGAAATTGCCGGCAGAAAAGCTCAACGGCATTCAATGGGCAGGAATTTGCGTGGCTTTTGGCGGGATTGTGCTGTCCTTTATGGGGCGGGATACTGGCGGAGCGGTGATCACGCAGGCCTTATGGGGCGATTTTTTAGCGTTGATGGCTGGCGTGATGTGGGCTTTAACCACCATCTCGCTGCGTTTGACCCAGCTGGCGGATGCCCCGCCGACCCAAACGCTGTTTTATCAGCTGGCGGGCGGCTTTATTTTTTTAATGCCGGTTGCGCTGCTGAGCGGGCAGGCTGACGTGCATTGGAGCGCGGTGGCGATCGGCAGCATGGTGTTTCATGTGCTGGTGATGTCTTTTTTCAGCCTGATGCTGTGGTTCTGGCTGCTGCGCAAATACTTGGCCAATGCTTTAGGGGTGTTTTCATTTTTAACGCCGATTTTCGGCATGGTGTTTGGCGTAATGTTCTTGCATGAACAGATTGAAGCAAACTTTATTGCAGGGACGGCGCTGGTGATGGCAGGGGTGATGATTGTCAGCCTGCATGCCTGGATCAAGCGCGCTTGGCATCGGGCAGCGTCTGTGTAACTTCGGGCGGAAACCATGCGCACGCTAGGTGTTTTCAGCGGCAAATGCTAATGTACGGCAACACAAATTTAAGGATAATCCTGTGCAAGCTCGATAGGCGCTGGATGCCAAAGCATCTTCGATCATGTTTTTCCTCTGCATCCTGTGGGGGTTGCAGCAGATTGTGGTCAAATGGGCTGCTGCGGATATTGCCCCGATCATGCAGATGGCATTGCGCTCGGGCCTGTCGGCTTTGCTGGTTTTTCCGCTGATCAAGCTGGCGCAAGGCCAATCCTTGTGGAGCCGTCAGTACTGGTTTTCCGGCGGCCTCGTCGCGGCGCTGTTTGCCGCGGAGTTCTGTCTGATCGGTGAAGCGCTGCGTTTTACTTCGGCCTCGCATACGGTGGTGCTGCTGTATACCGCGCCGATTTTTGTGGCATTGGGCCTGCATTGGAAACTGCCGGCAGAGCGTTTGACATGGCAGCAGTGGGGCGGCATTTTGAGCGCTTTTTTAGGCATTGTGGTGACTTTTGCCGGCCGTGGGCAGGCGATGCAGGAGTTCAGCTCGATATTGCTGGGCGATCTGCTGGCGCTGGGGGCTGGTGTGCTCTGGGCGGCGACCACCGTTGCCGTCAGGCTGAGCAACTTGTCAGAGGCGCCGGCAACGCAAACACTGTTTTATCAGCTGCTGGGCGGTTTTGCGCTGCTCTTTCCGATGGCGTTTGTTTTGGGACAAGGCCATATTCAATGGACGGCCGTCACTTTTGCCAGCCTGCTGTTTCATGCCGTGCTGATTTCTTTTGCCAGTTACCTGATTTGGTTCTGGCTGCTGAAACGCTATCTGGCGTCGCGCTTAGGCGTATTTTCTTTTTTAACGCCGCTGTTTGGCATTCTTTTTGGCGTGCTGATTTTGAATGAGCCGCTGGAGCGCAATTTTTTGGCCGGCACGGTAATGGTGATGGCTGGGGTGCTGATTGTCAGTTTGTCTGGACGATTAGCGAAAAAGCCGGCCGTCCAAGATGAACGGGCATAAAAGTTAAAAAGGCCATGATCGCATGGCCTTTTTTATGGATCAGCTTGAACTGATTTTTAAAAATGAGGGATTGAAAGGCATCTGCTTCGCATCATTTTTCTTCAAAAATGCTGGACAGCGGAACGGCCAGTTTCGCCGCTAGATAATTATCGGACTCAATCAGCGCCGGGCCAATGCGCTCCAGCCATTTATCCTCAGTGGCATGATTGATATCTTCACGGCGCGGCAGCGGATAAGGCAGCTGCACATAAAAGCTCCAGAAATCCACCTGAGACAAATTTCGCAGCAGCACAAAATTATTGTCATCGGTACGCTTGATCAGATTTTGCTTTTCCAGCATCTGCACATAAGACGGCCAGCGGCCAATTTCTTCCCGGCCCAGCACATCCAGCGCCTCGGCCTCAGTCACGGTTTGGCCGTACTGCTGTTTTTTATAAAACAGTTCCAGCACATCCAGCAGCATAATGACTTGATGGCGCTTGCGGCGCATATGCGTATCGGCATTAAAGGCGGTCAGGGCAAAGCTGATTTCGACACCGATCAGGACAATATTCCAGGACAGAAAAACCCACAGCAGGAAAATTGGCACCGCAGCAAAGGCGCCGTATATAATTTCATAGCTGGTGAAGTTGGACATGACAAAGCTGAACAGATGCTTTAGCATTTCAAAAACCGTCGCGCTGAAAATGCCGGCAAGCAACGCTGCCTTGATTGGAACTTCACGGTTCGGGATGGTCCAGTTCAGGATGAAAAATCCCAAGATGGTGAGTGAAAAAGAAATGCACCATAAAATAAACGCGCCATCAAGTTCATAGCCGGCAAAATTATTGCTCAGCACATTTATCGATGCGACGGTTGAGGAAATTACAAAGGCGCTGCCCAGCAGAATTGGCCCTAAGGAAATAATGGTCCAATAGCGCATAAAGCCCAGAATGCCGCCCCGGGTGTCGCGTACACGCCAAATGCGGTTAAACACGGTTTCAATGCTGGTCAGCATCATGACCGTGGTGATGAATAAGAACAGCACGCCGATGATGGTGAGATTGCTGGATTTATCGGTAAACGCATTCAGGGCCTTGTCAAAGGCAATGGTGGTTTTGGGTAAAAAATTGCTGTAAATCAGCTGCTGCAGCTGCTGCCGTGCGGGTTCAAGCGCTTTAATCGAAGAGATGATAACCAAGAAAACCGTCAGCATCGGCACGACTGCGAACAGGGTGGTATAGGTTAAAGATCCTGCCTGTTCACGGCAGCGGTCGGCCTCAAAACGGCGGATGACAAATAAAATAAACTGAAACCATTTCTTGTCATAAAAGGGAAGTTTTCTTAAATAGGCTTCTATCATGCTTTCAAGTCTCTATTTTTTAATCATCTTTTCTCAATTTTCATGAAGTAGCTTACCCAAAAAAACAGAAAAATACCGTATAGTTTTCTTTTTTCATCTTATTTATTCAAAATTATGCAGCCTTACGTCCTTGTTCTTTATTACAGCAAATATGGTTCAACCAAAGAAATGGCGCATTTGATTGCCAATGGCGTGGAAGCGGCGGGCGCTGCTGTGAAAATCAGAACGGTGCCGAAGATTGCCGCGGTTGTGACTGAAGCGGCACCCAGCATTCCAGAAGACGGCGATATTTACTGCACGCTGGATGATCTGGCGAACTGTTCAGGCTTGGCTTTGGGCTCGCCAACGCGTTTCGGCAACATGGCCTCTGAAATGAAATACTTTTTAGATCAAACCACCAGCCTTTGGCTGAATGGCGCTTTGCATGGCAAGCCAGCCTGCGTGTTTACAGCATCAGGCTCGATGCATGGCGGGCAGGAGAGCACGCTGCTGACCATGCTGCCGCCGCTGTTCCATCACGGCATGATGGTGATGGGGCTGAGCAATCAGCATCCATCCTTGTCGAATACCAAAACAGGCGGTACGCCGTATGGCGCCAGCCATGTCAGCGGCCCGCGCCATGATTGGTCATTGAGTCCGGATGAAAAAGCGCTCTGTGAAGCGCAAGGCAAGCGCTTGGCGGAGCTGGTGCAAAAGCTGCATTAAACAGGCGCGGATTGCATGGGTTTTGTTGTTTAACAAATCAATGCAACGGCGGCCAGCGGAAAATAAACCCAGATGGCGATTAAAATTTTTAAACTGTATTGCCTGGCAGCCGTTGAAAACTTTGCAAGGAATGAGCAGGAAAAGCCGGACTTTACCGTGCAGCAGGAGACGGTCAAAAGCCAAGCAAAGCATTTGGCAGATATTTCGCAGTAAATTGCTGAGGCTTAAAATAAAAAAAGAGCGCATATGCGCTCTTTTTTTTATAATTCTCAGACCATGTACAGCTTTATTTTTGCTGCTCTTCGTTACGTTCAGCGCCATGCTGTTCATTAAAACGGTGCTTGCATTTTTGGCATTGATAATCCAAAAAGACATTTTGGTCGACAATCACGCCGGCTTTTTTGCCGAAGCGGTGGCCGAGGAAGCCGCCCGTGATGCCGACACTGATTGCGCCGACGAAAGTGCCGACCGTGCCGCCCATAATGACGCCCAGCGGGCCAGCGGCTGCACCGATCATCGCGCCAATGGATGCGCCGGATGCCGCGCCGCCGACTGTGCCTGCCGCCGTGCCGGCGCCGCTGAGCAGCACGCCGCCAATTTTTTGCAGGCTTTGCTCATGATCGCGCTTTACCACCTCTGCCGATCCGCATTTAGGGCAGGCGATAGCGTGAGGGGGAATTGATGAATCTGTGGTCTCTGTAGTCATAGACGGTGCTGTCCTTGAGATTAATCTTATAAAGCTGTTGCTTTTAAGAGAGCTAGAGCTTTGTTTTCCAATAATATCTGTACCATAGCGTTTTTCCCAAAACGCAGAAGTGCTGAAATATGGCATTTTTGTAATGATTTTTAAAGCGCCGTAATCTTTGGCGGCATTTGCGATCACTCTGATTTTACTGTTCTATGACGCAATAAAAAAGAGCGCATCGGCGCTCTTTAATTTGATGAAGCCTTGCCCTTAGTCGCGGACAAATTCAACAGTCGCGTTTGCCAAAGACTTCACGCGTGCCAAAGACTCAACACGGTAGCCTTTGTCCAGCAGGATTTGGCGGCCCGGCTGGAATGATTTTTCAATCACGATGCCAATGCCGATGACGCTGGCTTCCGCTTGGTGAATCAGGTCAGCTAAGCCCAGCGCTGCTTGACCGTTGGCCAAGAAGTCATCAATGACCAAGACTTTATCTGATGCATCGATGTGCTTTTTAGAAATCGCAATCGTGCTTTCCACTTGTTTAGTGAAAGAGAAAACTTTTGAACGGTACAAATCATCTTTTAAGGTTAAAGATTGATATTTGCGGGCAAAAATTACCGGAACGCCAAGTTCTAAACCAGCCATCACTGCAGGCGCAATGCCTGAAGCTTCAATGGTAATAATTTTAGTGATGCCTGCATCTTTAAATAGGCGCGCAAATTCTTGACCAATTTGCTGCATCATCACGGGGTCAATTTGGTGGTTTAAGAAAGAATCGACTTTCAGAACTTCTTCAGATAGAACGATACCTTCAGCTAAGATTTTCTGTTCTAGTGCGTACACGGGAGAATCCTCAAGGGCAGGTGCTTTTTAAAGCAAAGGCGTATTTTAAAAAGCACCGAGAAAAATGCAAGCGAAATTGATCAAATCAATTAATTTGTTGCACCTTTATAGCCCGTTAACAGCAAGCCGTAAGATGTTTTGCCGTCAAGGTGTGTAACTTTGACTGGTGCATAGTCTAATTTAGGCGCTAGCCAGAATACTGTTTCACGGCCTGGCTTATCATGTTTCATCACCACTTTGACGGTATCAAAGGTGCCGTAGCTGGTTTTGACTTTCTCTGCGCCTTGTTTGACGAATTTGCGCGCTTCAACTTCTTTGGCATCGGCAATCCAGTAGCTGGATTTTAAGCTGCCGTCTTTCAGGTCTTCACGAATCTGCAATTCCGCATTCAGCTCATCCAGTACGCCGGCTTTCCATGCAAATGAACGCGCTTTGTCATCTTTTTGCGTGCTGATGGTTTTTGAGCCTGGATTGAAGTTAATGCTCATGGTGTTGTTATGCACTAAAATTTTGCTGGTGCGCTTGAAGCTGCCGGATGTAATGCTGGAGCCATTGAAGCTGAAGCTGCTGCTTTCTGTCGCAGAGGCGATGCCGCCGGCTTTGGCTGCAAAGACATAAGACCAGTTATTGCCGGATTTGCTGAGGGTACGGGTGGCCGACCCCATATTTTTGCCATTGTAGCTGAACTGATAGCTGGCTTGGAATGGACTCATGGCAAACGCTTGGCTTGCGAATCCAGTAAACAGCAGTGCAGTGCTTACCCCTGCAGCAAAACCTAATGATTTAATAGCTAGCTTAGCCATAAGTAAATTATTCCTATGAAGTTGTCGTGTTGTGAAACAGCCGGATCTGGCCGCCGTTTCACATTCATCCAGAGATGAGTATTCAGTATGCGCGCAGATTGTGAAGATGGAAGTGAAAAAGCGGCAGCAAATGTATATTTACTGCTGCTTTTTTATATGCGCGCTTTAAAAACAGGGCCTTATCAGCACTTATTTGCTTTTTTGCTTAATCGGCGTGACTTCGGTTTCAGCCAAGTCCGAGTCATCCCAGGCATCTAATTTTTCCTGCGCCATTTTGCTGAACAGCGCGGCTAAATTGACGTTGCCGATCACCACCAATTCAGCTTCACGCAAGATGGCATGGTTGACATGCACCTTGCTTAGGGTATCAATGATGGAGCGTTTTTTGCCGAGCCAGCGGTTCAAGTCCAAATGCAGCAGATCATCTTTGACTTTAATCACGTTCAGCTTTTCTAAAATCATGCCCAGCGGATCATCATTCAGGATCTTCTGATAGAAAAACAGCGCCAGCTTGACGCCCCATTTATATAATATATTCGGGTATTTGGCATCAATCACTTGGGTATCGCCGATCTGCTCAAAAACAATCAGCTGGGTATTTTTATTCAGCTCCATCTGCACCAGTTTCAAGTCCACAGACAGAGTAATGTCCATGCCGTTATAATTCAGCGTGGCGTACAGGCGCAGCCAGTCTTCATGCAGATCTGCGTGCAGGTCCTGCAGCATGCGCACATTGTCGGTGACAAAACGCTGAAAGGTCGCGTTCAGAAAGACTTGAGACAGTGGAAATTCACGTTCATCTTCAATAAATCCTTCCGCCTTTTGATAGGCTTGACGGATTCGTCTTGAAATATTGGAAATGAGCGTTTGCATATATAGCATCCCAGCAAATGAGCTTTTTTAAAATTTTGAGGTATCTTGTCGAATTATGCAAAAATACAAGGTTCTGCGCTTGCAGTTTAGCAAAATTAATTGCAGCATTTTTAGGATTTTAAATGTGTCCAAGTCATTTAATGATGCATTGGGCAGTTTTATTTAAAAATGAAAACGAAGTTGTATTTTATACTCATTTCGAGTGTTTGGGGAATTCGGCAAATTGTCGTAAAAATGTGATGCTGAAAAAAATGACCTTAAAGCCTTTAATTCAAGACTGGTGGAAAGACCCGATTTTTACCGGCGCGTTAGGCTTGGCTGCGGTTTTGCATTTAACCGTCTTGACCCTGCAGTTTGCCATGCCGCAGGAAAATGATGTTTCGACCAAAGAAATTGCCGTTTCCCTGCGTCCGAGCGACAGCAAAGTGGAGCATGCGGACTTTTTAGCGCAGGCCGATCAGCAAGGCTCAGGCAAGTTCCGCGAAGCGCACCGCATGGCGGCCGATATGCCGGCGCCGATGGTGGATCAGAGCACCGGTGAGCAGCAGCATGAAACACAGGAAAAAATGCAGCAGAAGCGTGAGCTGAATTTTGAAGAAAAAGTGCTGATGACCACGCTGAGCTGGCAAAAGCAGGCGGAAGAAAATCAGCGTAAAAAAGCGGCGGATGAAATGCAGAGCCAGTTCCAGGCCAAAGCCGCCATGATCGCCAGCATTGAAGCGCAGTATTTGCAGCGCCAGCAAAACTTCAGCCGCCAGCAGAAAATCAAAACCGTTGACGGCATTCAGGCCAAACAGGATGATACCGCTGCCTATATGGAAAAATTCCGTCAAAAGGTCGAATTTTACGGCAACCGCTATTATCCAGATGCCGCCAAGCAGCAGCGTTTAGCCGGTGAAGTGCGCTTGATGGTGATCTTGAACAGCAGCGGCGGCATCCGCGCAATCCGCTTAATTGAAAGCTCAGGACATGCCATGCTGGATGAGGCGGCCAAGACTTCTGTCCGCAAAGCCGCGCCTTTTGGCAGCTTTGATGCAAAAATGAAAGACATCTCTGAGCTGCGCATTGTGCGGACTTGGCGCTTTGACCCGGCGGAAGCGGAATTTGAAGTGCATTAAGAAGGCTTAACTGCAGTTATGCTTCGTGCTGGCTGTGGTGGCTATTCTGTCTTTGTGCTGTTTTCCCGTTGGGCTAGTACATAGCGTCCCTGCTGGCGGCCATCCATCCACGTCACGTCAAGATTTTTTTCTGAAAGGTTCAGCTGGGCGGGAAAAATCTGCAAGTTTGCGCGGAACTTGGGCGCGGCGTTTAAGCCGATGCAGCTGCCATTTTTCCACCATGTGCCTTCGGCATATTGGTCTAAAGCGCCGACCGCCAAATACCATTTAAATTTGCCGTTTTTCTCCAGCAGCAGTTCCGAACCGACTTCCATCACGCCTTGCAAATAATAATGTCCGGCCCAAGCCTGATCCGCCTGCTGGAATGGCGTTTCTGGACATGCTTTGGCCGTTTGCGCCTGCAGCGGCATGGAAAAACTGATGGCGCTCAGCAGCAGCGGAGCCAGCAAGCCTTTCATGTTTGTTTGATGCCTCAATGATTTTGCCGATAAAAATTGATTCATGAAAACCCTCCCTTGCATATTCGGCCGTGCAGCTTATTTTTAGCATAGATCGCTGCCGCTGAAAGATGATTTGGCTGACGTCACCCGATGAAATTGCAAGCGGATCTTTCAGGTATTTCGCCGGCAGCACCAAGCCGGCAGGAGCTTTTCAGCTGAATATCTGTTCTATAAGGTTTTTATTGCAGATAGGTCCCGCTGAACGCTGAGGATCATTCAGGCTGCGGACTGCTGTAGCGGCGCTGCACTTCACAAACTTCTACGCTGAAATGCGCATACCACTGTGCTTTGCCCAGCTGCTGCGCCGCCAGATGTTCTGCATCGGCATGCCAAGCTTGAATATCGCTCAGCTGATTCCAATAGGAGAGGGCAATTTCTTGGCCATCTTCGCAGATCGCCTCAAAGCGCTGGCAATGAAATTTATTCAGTGCTTTTTCACGCAATTTTTGCGCAGTTTCTGCATATCGTTTATCAAAATTTTTAATTTCAGCTTTGAAAATGACCACATATTTCATGGTGAACCTGCATTTATGCTTATTATGAGCGGTGAAAAAGGATATTGAATGATCCTGAAAGTATAAAAAAGCGGGCCGAAGCCCGCTTTTAAATTTTTGCTGTTTAATCTTCTTTAACCGTGTATGGATTGTCGAAACCGAGCTTCTTGAGAATCTCGATCTCTAGGGCTTCCATTTCTTCTGCATCTTCTTCAGACGTTTCATGGTCATAGCCCATTAAATGCAGCGCGCCATGCACCAGCATGTGGGTGAAATGCTCAATCGGGGTTTTCTGCTGTTCAATGGCTTCCTGCAAGACCACGGGGATGCAGATGACCAAGTCGCCAATAGGAAACACCTCTAAAATTGCCGCCATTTCGTCCGGAAGATCGCTCGGAAAAGACAGTACGTTGGTCGGTTTGTCTTTTTTGCGGTATTCCAGATTCAATTTATGGCTGTCTTCATTGCCGACACAGGCAATGCCGATTTCGCAGTCGCTTTGTGTGCCGATATAGCGTAAAGCGGTTTCCACCGTTTTTTTGATATAGGCGCGTTTCAATACCAGCTCAGGCGCTTGAAAGTCCTGCTGCAGGGTGAGGCTAAGTTTCAAAATGAATCCTTAATTCTGTTCATCTTGTGCATCGGCTTTGGCGTCATTGTCGGCAATTAATGCTTCTTGAAGCGCTTTGCGTTCTGCACGGGCTGCAGCGCTTAAACGCTGCTGGTCACTGTCCCATCCCTCGTAGGCTTCAACAATTTTTTGTACCAATTGGTGACGCACCACATCGCGGGAGTGGAAACGGGTAATATGAATTTCTTTGATTTTCTCAATGACGCGCAAGGCATGCGACAAGCCGGATTGCTGGCCGCGCGGCAAATCGACCTGCGTAATGTCGCCGGTAATGACGGCGCGTGAGCCGAAGCCCAAACGGGTCAGGAACATTTTCATCTGTTCAGGCGTGGTGTTCTGCGCTTCATCCAAAATCACGAAAGAATGATTGAGCGTACGGCCGCGCATATAGGCGAGCGGCGCCACTTCAATCACTTGACGTTCAATCAGTTTGGCGACTTTTTCAAAACCGAGCATTTCATACAGCGCATCATATAAAGGACGCAGGTAAGGGTCGATTTTTTGCGCTAAATCGCCCGGCAGGAAGCCCAGCTTTTCACCGGCTTCTACCGCAGGGCGGACCAGCAGGATGCGCTGAATTTCATTGCGTTCCAGCATATCGACCGCCGCCGCCACAGCCAGATAGGTTTTACCTGTGCCGGCAGGGCCGATGCCGAAAGAAATATCACTTTGCAAAATGCGCTGCACATAGCGCTTTTGGTTGGCGCCGCGCGGGTTAATGCGGCCTTTGCGGGTTTGCAGGTAAACATCTTCCAGCCCCGTATGTTCTTGGCCTTCAAAGTTTTCCTGCAATTCACGGTCGGTCTGGCTGCCTTGAATCATCAAATGAAGAGTGTCTGCCGTAATTTGGCTGGACACTTCAGATTCTTCATGCAGGCGGTGCAATAGACCTTCCGCTCTCTCTACAGCATCAATTTCGCCATCAATAAAAAAGGCTTCGCCCCGATGGGAAATTTTGACATCTAAACGTTGTTCGATTTGTTTCAAATGACCATTGTAAGCACCGAGCATGCTTTGCAAACGGTCATTGGAAACGCCAGGAAAAGTTACTGTACGCCGAATCGCTGCAGTCAAGAGAATTCCTTAAGTTGTCTTGAGTTTAGCCCTTACATTACGCCACGTCAGGTTCAAGATTCAAGAGCTCGCCGTAAACTAAATTCAAAGTTTTTATTTCAGTGATTTCAATTTCCGCAAAGCGTCCAACCCAGTCTGCATCGCCGATAAAAGTGACTAAGCGGGTGTTGTCTGCAGTGCCGACCAAGAGGTTCGGATCTTTTTCAGAGACATTTTCCACCAGCACGCGCTGAATGGTGCCGAGCATCGCATCTGTTTTTTCAATGCTGGACTGCTTGATCCATTTTTGCACTTTGGCCAAACGCTCTTTTTTCACCTCTTCAGGTGTGGTGTCTTCCAGCTCTGAAGCCGGTGTGCCTGGGCGTTTTGAATAGACAAAACTGTAAGAGTGGTCGAAGTCCATATCTTTGATGAATTGATAGGTTTCTTCGAAGTGTTCATCGGTTTCGCCGGGGAAGCCGATGATGAAGTCTGAAGACAAATGCATGTCTGGACGCACTTTGCGCAGTTTGGCAATTTTCTCGATATACACATCAATGGTGTGGTTGCGCTTCATCGCCTGCAGCACATCGTTGGAACCGCTTTGCACCGGCAGATGCAGATGCGAAACCATTTGCGGCAGATCTCGGTAGCATTGAATCAAATCATCATTGAATTCAAGCGGGTGCGATGTGGTATAGCGCAAGCGGCCAATGCCCGGAATCTCTGCAACCAAACGCAGCAGCTCTGCAAAGGTGCAGATTTCGCCTTCAAAGGTTTCACCGCGGTAGCCATTGACGTTTTGGCCGAGCAGGGAAATTTCACGCACGCCTTTTTCCGCCAGTGTGGCGATTTCAGCCAGCACATCATCCAGCGGACGCGATACTTCTTCACCGCGGGTATAGGGCACCACGCAGAATGAACAGTATTTAGAACAGCCTTCCATAATCGATACGAATGCTTTGTAGCCTTCGACACGCGGTTCCGGCAGATAGTCAAATTTTTCGATATCCGGGAAGGAAATATCCACCAGCTTGATTTTTTCTTTTTTCGGCTTTTCCACTTGCTCAAAATGCTGATCCAGCATTTGCGGCAGGCGGTGCAGGGTTTGCGGGCCAAAAATCATATCCACATAGTTGGCGCGTTTTTGAATGTTGTCGCCTTCCTGTGACGCCACGCAGCCGCCGACGCCAATAATCAGGTCTGGATTTTTTTCTTTCAGCTTGCGCCAGCGGCCCAATTCAGAAAAGACTTTTTCCTGCGCCTTTTCGCGGATAGAACAGGTGTTCATCAGCAGAATATCGGCATCTTTCGGGTCGGTGGTCAGCACATAGCCGTGGGAATCGCCTAAAAGGTCTGCCATACGGTGACTGTCATACTCATTCATCTGACACCCTTGCGTTTCGATGTACAGTTTTTTCACTGAACCGTCGATGGCTGGGGTGTGCTGTGGCTGGGTAACAGTGTTTTCTGAGGCAGCTTTGGCACCATTCGGAATGAAGGTTTGAACCGTCATGTAGGCTCCTAAAGGATAAACAGGAAATATGATTGCAGCGCTGGCTGAGCATAATGCAGCATCGGCTGGCGGCAATTCATCTCTATAATTTACGAAAGGCGCGTATTTTAGCAGTAATTCGATATAAACTTATAGCCTAAAATGAAACGCATTAAAGATTGATTTGTGAAGTAAAAATGTTTGAAAATTAATATTGTTGAATCATAAGGTTACATAACACAACAATACGGCTGGTTTAGAGTTATTAAACTAGCTGAAGAATGATTGGCGTGCGGCATTTAAGGCTAAAAGTGAATAAAAGAAGGCAAGTGGATGTTAAATAAAGTCTGGACACTCAATAAATATTATCAGCTGCTTGCTTTGGGCGCGGTTTCGGCCTGCATGTCCTATAGCGTGCAGGCGGCAGATGAGCAATTTAACGAGGCGCTGCGCGCAGCCAATTCCGGCAACACCGCCATGCTGCAGCAATACCAGTATGCCATGCAAAATGATGCGCTGGGCTATTATCCTGAATATTGGCTGCTGAACAGCAATTTAGCGTCTCAGCCGGCCGCGCAAATCGCGGGTTTTGCGCAGCGCTATCCGCAATCGGCTATGGCGGAAAAATTGGCAGCCGATTATGTCGAAGAAAAAGTCAAAATGGCGGATTTCAATTCCGCTCAGCCGATCCTGCAATATGTCAGCAATCCGGATCAGGCGGAAACCTGCGCCGTGGCGCAAGTGCGCGCTAAGTCCGGCGATCCGCTGATTTATGCTGAATTTAAAGATGTTTGGCTGACCACCAATTCACAGCCGGATTCCTGCACCGGCTTAGGCCGCATGATGCTGTCCAGTCCGCTGATGACCGAGCAGGACCGCCAGCAGCGCTTATGGGGCCAATTGCGCGCCGGACAGTCTGGTCAAGCGATTGCCACTGCGCAAAGCATCAATATGAATTTATCTTTGGCGCAGCTGAACAGTATTCAGGCCAATCCAATGAACTATTTATGGTCAGCGCCGAAAAATACCAAAGAAGATCAGGCTTACTTGATTTATGCGCTGGGCCGTATGGCGGACAGCGATTTAAATACAGCGATGGCGTCTGTAAAACGGGCGGCTGAAGGCGTGCCGGAAGATGTACAGCGCGCGCTGTACCGCACGGTGGGCTATATTGGCGGCACCACGGTGATGAAAAATAATTTCAGCCGTGATGTGCTGAGCTATTTGGATGCCAGCTATGGCTTGCCGTTTAGTCCGGAAGAAGCTGAAATTTATGCGCGTCAGGCAATCCGCTTCAGCGCGTGGGAAAGCCTGATCCGCGCCATTGACAGCATGAGCGTGACGCAGCGTCAGGAAGACCGCTGGCAATACTGGCTGGCGCGTGCTTCGGAACAGCGCGGCGATGCCGCTTCCAAAAGAACGGCGCAAGAGATTTTTAAACGGCTGTCGCAGGGCGATGATTACCATAACTTGCTGGCCAAAGACCATATTGGCCAGAGCTACAGCAGTGTGCCGGGCAATGTGCAGCCCAGCAGTGCCGATGCGCAGCGCTTGAGCCAAGACATTCATTTCCGCCGCGCCTTTGCGCTGCGCAATGTCAATGCGCCCGACAATTATGTGAACCGTGAATGGAACTGGGCGGTGCGTCAGGCCTATCTGAAAAAAGATGACGGCCTGCTGCTGGCTGCGGCCAAGCGCGCAACCAATATGGGCTGGTATGACCGCGCGATCTACGCGGCAGACCGCACCGTCAATCAGCATAATTACAGCTTGCGCTATGCCATGCCGCATCAGTCCTATGTGGTCAGCCACAGCCGCAATGCGGGCATTGATCCTGCGTGGGCGTATGGATTGATGCGTCAGGAAAGCCGTTTTGTGACCAGCGCGCGTTCGCATGTCGGCGCTGGTGGCCTGATGCAGATTATGCCGGATACTGCGAAGCTGGTGGCGCGTCAAATGGGTGAAACCTATAACCCCGCTGCGCTGAGCGATATGAATACCAATATCCGTTACGGCACCTTTTACCTGTCGATGATTCAAAGCCAGCTCAGCAACAGCCCGGTGCTGGCGACCGCAGGCTACAATGCGGGGCCAAACCGCGCGCGCCGCTGGCAGCCGGAAAATCAGGGGATAGAAGCGGATCAATATGCGGAAACAATTCCATTGACTGAAACACGCGATTATGTGAAACATGTCATGACCAATGCAACGCATTATGGCGTTTTGCTGGGGCAGGGCGCGCAGTCGATCCGCAAGCGCATGCAGGTGATTCCAATGCGCGGCGTGCAGTAAAAATGCAGATCAATTGATGCATCCGAAAATAGAATAAGCGCATGATTGGGGGATGATGAATGCGGCTGATCAACGGGAGAACAACAACACTATTGCAGGCTTCGCTTTTAGCGGCGGGCGGCAGTTTGGTGTCATCTGCTGTTTTTTCGGCGCCTGTTGTGCATGGCTACATGATGAATGTGCAGCTGGTGCCGGCGGTGTGTTCACTCGATCCGCAGCGCAATAAAAAGCGCAAATGCATGGAAGGCTATTCCCTGAATATTACCGGGCTGTATCCTGAAACCAATGCACTGGACTGTTTCAGCAGCAGTGCGGTAAAGCTGTCGCCGATTCAGGCCAAAGTGGTGGCGCGGGTCATGCCGGATGAAAATGCGCGCAATGCGCTGTGGCATGACATTGGCGGCTGTGTGCCGATGAATGCCAGCCAGTATTTCCGCACCATTATTACTTATGCGGAAAAGCTGAAAATCCCGGAAGAGCTGACCAGCCAGGAAACCCGCCAAATGCAGGCGGCGGTTTTGCGCAATAAAATGATGCGCTTGAACAGCAGCTTGCCGGCCAATGGCGTGCAATTCAGCTGTCAGCCGTCTTATGCCGGCAGCATTCTGACCGATATTAAAATTTGCTATAAAAGCAATGGAGTATATAAATCCTGTACCGGAATCGTGTCGAGCAGCTGTCCGCCTTCCTTCACGATTAAAGGTTCTTTCTGACGTTTTAAAGATATTTTATTTATATTTTCTATCATACTTTTGTTGAAAAGCATTTTCTTTTTCATGCAAGTGCCTAAGGATTGGAGTACAATCTTTGGCGTTTATGATTATTAGATTAAATGGACTAACTATTTAATCGCATTGAATATCCTCAATTGGAGATAATTAGATGAAGCAAGCAGTTCGTGTTGCCGTTACTGGCGCCGCAGGTCAAATTGGTTACAGCCTATTATTCCGCATCGCAAGCGGTGAAATGCTAGGTAAAGACCAACCGGTTATTTTGCAATTGCTCGAAGTTCCTTTTGAGAAAGCTCAAGCTGCGCTTAAAGGCGTAATGATGGAACTTGACGACTGTGCATTCCCATTATTGGAAGGCATGATCGGTACTGATGATCCTAAAGTTGCATTCAAAGATGCTGACTATGCGTTATTGGTTGGTTCACGTCCACGCGGTCCTGGTATGGAACGTGCTGACTTGCTTAAAGTGAACGGCGAAATCTTCATTGGCCAAGGCCAAGCGCTGAACGAAGTTGCTAGCCGTAATGTTAAAGTTCTTGTTGTAGGCAACCCTGCAAACACTAACGCTTACATCGCAATGAAATCTGCTCCAGATCTTCCAGCGAAAAACTTCACAGCAATGCTTCGTCTTGACCACAACCGTGCGTTGACTCAGCTTGCTCAAAAAGCTGGCGTTGCAGTTTCTGACATCGAAACTATGACTGTTTGGGGCAACCACTCTCCAACAATGTATGCTGACTACCGTTTTGCAACTGTAAACGGCGAAAGCTTGAAAGACAAAATCAACGATGCAGCTTGGAACAAAGACGTGTTCCTTCCTACAGTTGGTAAACGCGGCGCTGCAATCATCGAAGCTCGCGGCCTTTCTTCTGCTGCTTCTGCTGCTAACGCTGCAATCGACCATATGCGCGATTGGGCTCTTGGCACAAACGGCAAATGGGTAACTATGGGTATTCCTTCTGACGGTTCTTACGGTATCCCTGAAGGCGTAATGTTCGGTTTCCCTGTAACTACTGAAAACGGCGAATACAAAATCGTTCAAGGTCTTGAAATCGACGAATTCAGCCGTGAGCGCATCAACTTCACTCTAAACGAGCTGGAAGAAGAGCGTGCAGCAGTAGCTGACATGGTTAAATAATTTAATCTTTTAGATTAAGTTAAAAAAAGCGCCCCATTCGGGGTGCTTTTTTATGCCTGAATGATTTATATTAAAAAAGCAATATGATTAAAAAACAAACAAAAAGTAACATGCTGAGATAGAGATGCAACTGACAGATGCTATCCGCTCAGGCAATGATGATACAGAAAGCACCAACAATACTGACAGCATTGAAAAATGCTATCCGGCGATGACCGGCTTGAGGAGAAAGGCTATGTTTGACCAGCAACCGACTTTAGAACTCTTTTTTGATCAGCTGGGATTGGACTCAAGCCCAGAGGCGATTGATCAGTTTATTGAGACTCATCAGCTGACGATGGATATTCCCTTGCATGAAGCTGAGTTTTGGAGCAGATCGCAGCATGACTTCATTATCAGCCACTGGAAAAAAGATGATGACTGGGCCATGGTGGTGGATATTTTAAATGAGCAATTGCATAAGGAATACAAGCTGTTGGGGTCATGCAATTTGTAAACACAAATTGAAACAACAAACCTAGCAAATAACGCTAGGTTTTTTTATCCATATCATATAAGTTAATCGAATAATAAATGACAAATTAGTTGATAAGGAGGGCGAGATGCTCAATCAAAACACACCATCCTTAGCTTTATTGTTTTCCCAATTGGGGTTGGCCAGCAGTCCGGCAGCGATTGAACTGTATGTGCGTACACATCAGCTTTCTGCACAGCAAAACCTGCACGATGCGCCGTTTTGGAATAAAGCGCAGCGTGACTTTTTAATCAGCCATTTGGTGCAGGATGATGACTGGGCCATCTGGATTGATGAACTGAACCAACAGCTGCATATGGATGCCTATAAATTGCAAACAGCCTGACAGCGCAGTTTGTTATTGCTGATGAAGCGCAGCATAAATTGAATTTTGAACATAAAAAAATGCCTCCATGGAGGCATTTTTTTATGTGCTTATTTGCAAATGGAATTTAATTTGCCGCGCCAATGCTTTTAGTGCAGTTTGCTTTGAAGCATCTGGCTGAACCAAGGCGCCGTATGGAATTCTTTAAAAGCAGAATGTTCACGCAGCAGCCCCAAGTCAAAGGCTTGGGTGGCGCTGTATTTTTTCAGCCAATGGCGGGTCAGTGACGGTTCATTTTTCACCGCTGAAGCATAGGCCAGGAAGAAATAAATATCACCGAAATCATGATGCGTTATGGGCTTTAAAATTTGCTGCGTGATGGTGGCAAAACGCGCTTCACGGGTAATCTCAAAATAAATCATATAGGCTTTGGCTAAATGCAGCGATAAATCCGCATAGAGGCGCAGCGGCATTTCCTCAAACTCAATGCGCCCTTGCTCCAGCAGCACCACGGCTTCTTGCAGGAAGTAAATCTGTTCTTGGCGCAATTGGCTTTGCATCACCAGCTGCAGCCGCAGATCCGCGCGTTCGAGCGCTAGCTCAGGCAGATTGCCTTGCAAATACAATTGATCTGTCTCACCAATACGCTGGATGATGGATTTGATATGGTCAGACATAGATGGCTTCCTCGTTTGCAATGACATTTATATGAGGATCAATACGGAAATTTAAAGCTTACCACATTGAATTTCCGCTACGCAGCCATGCGGTAATGGATAAGCGCTGATGCTTGGCCAAGAGTACCTCATGCATCAGATCGCTTTGGAATATGGCAATGCGGTTGGGTTGCGGTTCAATAATATGCCATTCGCTATTTTTATCCTGCAGCCTGAGCTGGCCGCCCCAATCACTCTGCCATTTTTCGTGCAGGTAATAGACCGTGGAAATCATCCGGCCATTTTTGCCTTGCGGATTGTCCCGGTGCAGCGCATAAAATTCCCCTGCGTTATAGCAGGCAAAATGCGCTTCAGCTTCTTGAATGCCCAAAAAAAACGCCTGATTCAGATATGCTGAAAGGGCGTTTAAATATTGAATATGCTGCTGAGCAATGTCCAGCTCTTCATTGAGCCAAAGAATGCGGTCGCTACGGATGTCGCTGACCACGCCATTTTGGATGGCGGCATTGCGGAATTGATTTAAATGCGAGACGCATTCTTCCGAAAGCGCCTGCACATATTCTGGCGTATAGGCATCGTCAATCATGGCGAAACCGTGTTGATCTAAATCATCTAAGATTTGATCAACATTCCAAGACTTTGGGAGTAGAACACCGTCCATAAGCAAACCGTAAAAAGAACAGAAAAAGGGTCAGCTATTCTAGAGCAAGATAAGCATCGGAATGAAACTATTTTTCATGCTAAAATAGCGGTTGATATCAGGAATTAAAGAAACATGAATTACCGTCACCATTTCCATGCAGGCAACTTTGCCGACGTCATGAAGCATGTGCTGCTGCTTCAGTTATTGGCTCGCCTCAATGCAAAAGATAAACCATATCGCTATGTAGATACGCATGGCGGTGCAGGCAAATATGATTTATCAACTGCAGAAGCGCAAAAGTCAGGTGAGTTTTTGCACGGTATTCATCGTTTGGTTAAATTGGATGACTCTATCAAGCGCAATGCGCCGGAAGGCGTTCAGCAATATCTGAAAATTGTTGAAAAAATGCGTGAGAATTTCGGCAAGGGCGCTTATCCCGGTTCGCCGTGGTTTGCCTTGGAAGGCATGCGCGAAATCGATAAAGCCACTATTTTTGAAATGCAGCGCGACGTTTTTCAGCAGCTGCGCCACAATATTTTTGATAAGCGCGCGGGACTGCATGAGCGTGATGCTTATGAAGGCCTTCTCGGGGTGATTCCGCCAAAAGAAAAGCGCGGCTTGGTGATGATTGATCCGCCTTACGAATTGGAACGCAAAGATTTCCCGCAGTTGGTAGAATTGTTGGTTGCCGCTTACAAAAAATGGCCGACAGGCATTTTTGCAGTTTGGTATCCAATCAAAGACCGCGCGATGATCGAACGTTTTGAGAAGAAAATGTTTAAAACCGGCATTCGCCGTCAGCTGATTTGCGAAATCTGCGTTTGGCCGGATGATACGCCAGTCGGTTTGAATGGCTGCGGCTTATTGGTGATTAATCCGCCTTGGAAGTTTTCTGAAGATGCGGATGAAGCGCTGCAATGGCTGTTCCCGCATCTGCGCATGCAGGAAAATGGCGGACATGCTGCCGTTCGCTGGCTGGTCGGCGAATAAGCCGGATTCCAGCATCCAGTTTAAGAGAATTAAGATTTAAGGTCACAATAGAGATCGAAGACAGTTAGGATCGAAGAATGACAAATATAAATAAACCTGAACGGGAAATTTCGTCCAAAGAAGAAAGTGCTTTTGACGGCATCACTTTTGAAGTGGAAGAAGAAGAGCATACCCACGAAGGGCAAAAGGTCAAACGTCGCGGCATCTATCTGTGGCCGAATCTGATCACCACGCTGGCGCTGCTGTCCGGCTTTTATTCCATTATTGCCAGTATGAATGGCGAATATGGGCAAGCGGTGTATGCGATCTTTATCGCAGCGCTGTTTGATGGCTTGGATGGCCGCGTTGCGCGCGCAATTGGCGCGCAAAGCCCATTCGGTGAGCAGTTTGATTCACTGTCAGATTTGCTGGCATTTGGTGTAGCGCCAGCTATCCTGATGTATAGCTGGAGCCTGCATGATTTAGGCCGGATCGGATTGGCGGCCTGCTTTGTCTATACGGCTTGCGCCGCTTTCCGCTTAGCGCGTTTCAACGTGCAGATTGGCGTGGTGGATAAGCGCTACTTTATTGGTGTCGCCAGTCCTCTGGCTGCCGTGATTATTATTTCATTGGTGCTGGTTGCCCGGGATTTCCCAGAAGTTTTTGATCTGCGTGAAACAGGCATCCAAATTGTCAATGCGGTGGTGATTGTTGCTGTCGGCTTATTGATGATTTCCAATATTAAATATTATTCCTTTAAAACTGTGGACCGCAGACGCGTTCCTTTTGCGGTTTTACCGATTATTGTCTTTGTTTTGGCGGCGGTTACCTACAACATTCCAGTCGGCATTTTAGTGATTTCGCTTATTTATGCTTTATCCGGTTTTGTAACCACTTTCCTTGCGCGTAAACATTCGGCAGCCTCATGATATAAGGAGTTTGCTATGCAGTTGTTTAAAGGTTTTCTTGATCAATCTAAACAGCTGAATCAAACTCCAGCAAAACTTCCGCGCCGTTTGCCTCTGCATGCGCAAACAGCGCAATATAAAAGCATCCTCTTGGGATTGAAAATCCCCAACCTGCCTGCGCCGTTGCACTATCTAAATTTTATCAGTGTCATCGGCTGCCCCAATGCGGCGATCTTTGATCAGAAGCATTATCAAACCAGATTCAATCGAAACACAGCCACAGTGATGTGCAGCAGCAGCATGCATATGGCTGGACAAGTCAGCCGTTATGCGGTCGATAGCGATTGCCGTTTCCATAATCAGACGTTTCAGTTTTTGGATCGTGAAAGCTTCAGCGGGCAGTTTCCCGCGTTTCAGCTGCAGCGCATAGACAGCGAGCTGAGTTTTAACCTGAATATCAAAAGCGCGGGCGGTCTTTGCTATTACAGCAAACTGCGTATGGGCCTGGCTGAATATTGGTCGCAGCTGTTTGAGTGCTCAGGGACGCTGAATTACAAAGGGCAGGATTATGCCGTCCAGCAATTAGGATCGCTGGAATTTGCCCGGATCATGAATTTTCCTTTTATTCCAATCGCATTTTATACAGCGCAAATTGTGAATTTAAGCGGGCAGCGCCAGCTTATAGTTATGCAAACCAGAGACCGGCTCAATCGAATTTTGCAGTCACGCGCCTATTTGAAAGATTTGCAAGCGCATCAGGTTTTAATGTTCGATGAGGGCGTGCATTTTCAAATACACCGGCTTTACCCTGCGGTTACAGCGCCGAATTTAAGAAAGATGTACTTGCCGCGGGAATTTGAATGGTCGATTCGGAGTGGGCATTTCACTATTCATCTTCAGGCGCAAAGCCGGGGGGATTTTAAATTTGGCTTGGGCGCGGGTTATGCCGGCAGTTTCAGCTATCAAATCAGCATTAATGGAATTCAAGAAGAAGGCGAGGGCGGCTATTGCGAATACATTGATTGCCGGCCGTTAAACTGGCAGGAAAAAAATAAAACAGAAAAACTTCTAGATGAATTGCGTGATTCGGTGCCGATTTTCTTAAAAAAATAGAAAAAAAGAGTGATTTTGCAGAATAAATAAACAAACAATGCATTATTTTGAAAAAACCTGAAAAAGGGTGTTGCAACGCAAGAGAAATGCTGTAGAATGCACATCCATCGGCGGTGATGAAGATTAAAACTTCTGATAAAACAAAGACTTGATTGGATTGATTGAGTTTGGTTTTAGAAAGAAAATTTAAAAATAATCTAAAATTACTGGTTGACTTTCTGAAAAGAAAGCGTAATATAGCCGACCTAGCTTGCTGATGACGAGTCAGCAAGAAGATCATTAAGAGATTATGAAGAACAAC
>NZ_JAYRTF010000023.1:0-52823 GCF_041919735.1 Acinetobacter sp. | reverse complement strand
AAGTGCTGCAGGACAAACTGCACAGCTTGCCGAACACCACAGTGATCATGAATGCATTATCAACTGAAGTCGTCGGTGACGGTTCACAAGTGACTGCATTGAAATACAAAGACCGCGCGACCGATGAGATCAAAACAGTTGAATTGGCAGGGATCTTCGTGCAAATCGGTTTATTGCCGAATACGGATTTCTTAAAAGAAAGCGCTGTAGAGCTTTCAAACCGCGGCGAGATTGTGATTAACGAACGCAACGAAACCAATGTGAAAGGCGTGTTTGCTGCCGGTGACTGTACAACTGTGCCGTACAAGCAAATCATCATCGCCACAGGTGAAGGCGCGAAAGCATCGCTGTCTGCATTTGATTACATCATCCGTTCTGGACAGTAATTGCTGCTGAATCAAACAGCCAGTCCCCGTGACTGGCTGTTTGATACGTGTTTTTCCCGCCAGTTTATAAGCTTTGGTATTTTCTCCTTTTATTTGCTCTTTTTTCTTGATAGCTCTCTGTTTTGCAATGAAGCCTTTCGGTATCAGCCTTTACCTGCATAAAAAAACCTTTAAATAACCGTCATCATCCAGTCATCTTCTCCGTGTTTAATGGCACCAAAATCAATCTTGCAGATGCGGCCCCAGCCGAATATTTGTAACAATCATTGAATTGTAAAAACTGTAATTTATTTTTAAATCAGCGCCTTAAGCCGCAGAATCAGCATCCTTTAAAAATGTGACTGTACAAGGCAAATGACCGCGCTTGTCTATCTGCATTTCATCCCCTAAGATAAATAATCGGTCATGAAAATATGATTAGAAATAAAAAAACAAACGATGTCAGAAAAACAAGGAGAAGAATATGCACTATCAGTATCACTGTGCTTGCTGCAATAAAGTTGTTGCTTCTACTGACAAAGAATGTGCCGATTGCGGATCACATAATATTAAAAGCCCCTACGGATTTTGGATTTTTTGCATTATGACCTGCCTTATTGCTGCAATCGTGTTTAAAACTGCGCGCGTCTATCTGCAAGATCACCAAGAGGTTCCTGTACAGCAGTCTCTGTTTGATGTCTTGCAGCAAGATGGAAAAACACCCGGAAAGTAGCTTTATACAACTGGAGTGTAAAAAGCCTGAAATCATTTCAGGCTTTTTACAGCGATAAGCTTCATTCTCATCATCCCGCAATAGCATTGCACTTCAAATCGAACAGCAGCCACGCTTTGCTTTAGAGGTGAGTTCAGTATTGAGCGCTCTGGCCCACTCGAAAAGAGATTTTTTATACAGGCCTGCATCTGAGCAGTATTCGATACTTATTTTCTTAAACTAGCCAATTTTTCATACTTAACTGTTTTGAACTTTCATTTGGCTGAAGCGCTGCAGGAAAATTCGTTTAGAATATGCAATTCAGACAAAAGGTTCAGTTATGGTTCAACTCATTAAAAAAGGCGGATTGCGTGAGCGCGCCAACCGCAGCCGCAGCTACAAAGGTTCAGAAAACACTGAAACAACTTTACAGCCCAACCGTTACCGTACAGATGAAAAAAAAGAGGAAACTGCTGTTCCCTCTTCTGCTCATGATCAATCTAACGCTGAAAGCTCCAGCGCCAATCAGGCATAAAATATTTTAATGGCGTCATACCAGAGCCAAACCGCAAAGACCAAAAACAGTACGCCTGAGATAACATCAATGTAACTGCCTGCATGCTGATACAGCACTTTAATTTTTGGCATTGAAACGATCATCATCAGCAGGCTGAAGACCAGAAAAGTTTGAATTGGAATAATAAATGCCAATTGGGTTTTTAAATCTGAACCCGCAGATGAACTCAAGGCCAAAGCAAATACGCTGCTGAAATAAATCAGCGTTTTGGGATTGGATAAATTGGTAAACAGCCCCTGTAAAAAATAATTCTGCGGTTTTTCCAGTTCTTCAGGACTATCCAAAGCAACATCTTGCTTGAGTGTCTTTAGCCCGGCATTGAGCATACCCCAGCCCATTTTTGCTAAAAACAAGCCACCAACCAGCATGAGTACTTGCTGAATCCACGGGAACTGCTGTACCAAAACAGTAAAGCCCATGAGCGTGAGTACCACCCAAACCACAATTCCTGCGGAGATGCCTGCAATAATTTTTAATGTATTGATACGTGTATTGGACGCTGCGCTTTTTGCAATCAGCAATACATCTGGCCCTGGACTGAGCTGCGCCACAAAATGCAGCAGGCAAATGGTCAAAAGAAGTGACATAAAAGCAGAACAGAAAGTATAAAAACCGCATTATATCGTCTGTTCAAAATAAATGCGCAGGCAGATAAAATTCCGGCAATAAAAAAACCGAATCATGCGATCCGGCTTTTCATGCATTCAATTGCATCCAAACTTTTTATTTTGGATTGATGTCTTTCATTTCAATTTTTTTGGCTTCTGGCGATACTTCACGCGCTTCGCCATCAATCACGCTGGAATCGCGGCTACCGCCCTGCTGTTTTTGCATTTCCTGCATTTGACGCATCATGTCTGCAAATGGGTTCTGACCTTGAGCACCGCCCATGCCTCCCATATCCCCCATCATGCCGCCCATCATTTTTTCCATCATCGCTTGCTGACGTTTTGCCATCACATTCATCATGGTCGCTTTAAGCGCATTTTGCACAGGCGGAAGTAAAATCAGCACTGCTAAAACATCAGAAATCAGACCAGGAATCATTAACAGGAAACCAGCAATAATCATTGGCAAATTGCCTGAAAGCGCTGGATCTGCACTCATCTGACCCGCTTGCATCTGCTGCATTTGCGGCATTAAGCCGGCAGCATGCTTACGCACGATATTCAGCCCGATGAAGAACGCAGCAATAAACCAGAAAAATACATACCACATGCTGCCGACGAGGTCGCCCACGCCGATCCATACAAAGACTTCAAGAATTAAGCCCGCAAGGACAATTAGAAATAATTTCATGAAAATTAATCAAATCTCTATTAAATAAATAAGGTGCATCACTCAAGCGGTCAAACCGTATCAAGCTTTTTTGATCTGCTTATGTAACAATATGGGCGTTATTCTATTTTTAAAGGGCCAGCATGTCATTAATTATCGGTATCGATCCCGGTTCGCGCCTGACCGGTTATGGCATTATTGAACATGAAGGCTCTAAACTGCGTTTTGTAGATGCAGGAACCATCCGTACCGAAACCACTGAGATGCCAGAACGCTTGAAGCGAATTTTTGCTGGTGTCGACCGCATTGTTAAATTTCATGGGCCGACCGAAGCTGCCGTAGAGCAAGTCTTTATGGCGCAAAACCCTGACTCAGCCTTAAAACTCGGCCAAGCACGCGGTGCAGCCATTGCAGCTTTAACCAATTTGGATTTAAAAGTAGCCGAATATACGGCGCGTCAAATTAAGCAGTCTGTGGTCGGCTATGGCGCTGCAGATAAAGAACAAGTTCAGATGATGGTGATGAAACTGCTCAGCTTGGATATTAAACCGCAGCAGGATGCGGCAGATGCCCTCGCTGCAGCCATCTGCCATGCGCATGCTTCTGGCAGTATGAGCAAAATGGCGGTGCTGAATGCCTTAGGCGGCATGGCGCGCGGACGCAGCCGCTACAGCAGCAGACGGCGTTAAGTTCAATTTAGCCGAAACCGCTGTTGTATTTAATTTAGCCTGTGATCAAAAAACTAGCCTTATAATAAGAGGCTTATCGAATAAAACAGCCTTAGCAAAGATATGGGGTAAAATCAGCGCGCATTATTTCTTCAACAGATACTGCTGTTTCTTGGCATTGTATTGATGGCGATGCACCGCATTAACCGGCGCTGCTTTCTGCTTTCCACCAGAATCTTTTAATTTTGTTCCGCTATATTGAATTTCTATATCGTATAAACCGTCATGCTGACTCAAGTTCGACGTGCTATTGAGCAGCTTATACCGGGCTTTCTTATAGTAAGTCACTTCCTCACCAGAATCTTCATGATCACTGTCCAAATCCAGTGCATTGGACTGCATCAAGGGCTGATCATCAGCTATCGGCATCACGTAGAGCTCGCTAATACGCTCACCATGGGTGGCTTCTGTAATTTCTTGAAGTATGCCTTGCTGTGCCGGACCCAGCCTGCGCATATTTTTAGCAATCTGAGCGGGGTAATACATTTGCTGTTCATATGCTGGCGCATACCAGCCATGATTTTCTGGCGAACGCGCCGTCAGTTGAAATTTACCATCTAATGATTTTTTAAATAAAAAACATCCGTCAGCAGAAAGTTTGCGTGACTGCTAGTCACGCTGTATCTGAAAGCTGTGACATGCAGATGCCTCTATAGAAGGCTCAGTACATTCAATGTGATGCACTTTTGCATGCAATGGCCCCTCCATACTGATTTCAAGCAGCTGATTCACAGCATCCTCAACACCGCAAATCACAGCTTCAATATCGCCATTTTCTAAATTTTTCACATAGCCTTTTAGGCCCAAAGCAATCGCCCGCTGTTCAAACCAGCGGCGGTAACCGACACCTTGCACTTTGCCGTGAATCTGCAATTTCAACGCTTTCATATAGGGCCTGTTTTATATCAATACTTTTTATGAGCAGATTTATAAGTTGACGGCATGATAAACCGCTTGCGCCATATCCTGCGCCTGCAAGCCGCGCATGCCGCGCTGCGCCAAATAGTCACCCGCCAGCGCATGCAAAGTCACAATTTCATGCAAATGCACAGCTTGATGAAATTGGGCTTTCAAACTGGCGGTCATGCCTGCCAGCACATCGCCCATGCCGCCCGTTCCCATGCCGGCATTTCCTGCGGTGCAAATCCAAAGCTGGTCTTGCAAAATCAAGCTGCCAGCGCCTTTCAGCACCCATTGACCTGCATATTTTTCCTGCAGCTGATGAATCGCCTTGATGCGGTCAGCTCCCACCTCTTGCACTGTGATTCCGAGCAATTTAGCGGCCTCCCCAGAATGCGGCGTGGCATAACTGTTTACTTTTAATTGTTCTGGAGATTCAGCCAAGAACCATAAGGCATCCGCATCTAAAACGGCTTCTAAATCCGATTGCTGAATTAAAGGAAACCAAATATCAAATTGCTGTTTTGCCCAATCATCACGGCCCAGCCCCATGCCGAAACTGATCGCATCGACATGCTGTATTAAGCCTTGAACATCTTCAGGTGATAAAGCATTCATGTCGCGCAGCATAATATTCGGTGCGCGCGATAAGATTGCCGTATGATGCCGCGCATCACACACCACCGTGACTTTTCCAGCGCCCGCATGAAAAGCAGCTTCTGCCGCCATAATCACGGCGCCGCCCATGGTGGCATGGCCGCCTGCAATCAGCACATGTCCATAACTGCCCTTATGCCCAAAAGCCTGACGCTGCGGCAAATGAATATCCGTTGGCGAAAGCTGGGCAATCGGCTGCAGTTCAGCATCAGCTGGAATGGCATCAATCACCTGCACATGACCGCTGTATTCCTTGCCTTGCCCTGTAAACAAGCCTGCCTTCAAGCCCAAAGCAGTAAAGGTATAGTCAGCCTTTATTGCGCAAGGCAACGGCTGGCCGCTATTAGCGTTCAAACCGCTTGGAATATCAATCGCGATTTTCAAACCCGGCTGCGCATCAATACGCTGAATAATGCTTTGCCATTCAGCATTTAATTCACGGTTTAAGCCAATGCCAAACAGTGCATCAATATAGGCATCGTATGCCTGCTGAAAATGAAAGCCTGAAAGAATGCGCACGCCTGCTTCACGGGCTTCCTGTTCTGCGGCATGCAAATCTTTGGACATGCCCAGCGGCGCAGCATAGACATCCACACGCAAACCCGCTTGCAGTAAATACTTTGCTGTTAAATAGCCATCGCCCGCGTTATTGCCTTGACCGCAGCAGATAGCCGCTTTTTCAATGCCCTGTTCGCGGAAAATAACGATGAGGCGCTGCGCAATCGCCCACGCCACTTGCTGCATCAAGCCATAAGAACTATTTTGCTGAGCAAACCAGCGCTGCTCCCAAGCTTGAATACTTTGGCTATGATAAACAGGGCTATGGTAAACTTGCTGCTGCATTCTTCTTTCTTCCAAATGGTTTATGGCAACTTCTGCTCAGTCAAAAATTCAGCTCAATCAAGATGATCCTGAAACGCTTAAAGCATGGATTAAAAATCAAGCGCTGGCTTTGGGTTTTTCTGATTGTGTCATTGCCAAACCGGATGCTCAAGCGGAATTGCCGCGTTTTAAAGAATATTTAAAGCGCGGCTATCATGGCGACATGAAGTTTTTAGAAGAAAATTTAGACAAGCGCGCCGATCCGACATTGCTCATTCCTGGCACCAAAAGCATCATTTGCGTGCGCATGGATTATCTGGTCGAACCCCCAAAACCCCGTTATGTGCCATTTGAGCCGAATGCCGCCATTATTGCCCGCTATGCGCGCGGCCGTGATTATCACAAAACCATGCGCGGGCGCTTAAAAACACTGGCATCGATCATTCGTAAAAAAGTGGGCGATTTTGAATCACGCCCCTTTGCCGACTCTGCGCCCATTTTTGAAAAATCACTGGCTGAAAATGCCGGCATGGGCTGGACAGGCAAGCACACCCTGCTGATTCATAAGAAATCCGGTTCTTTCTTTGTCCTTGGCGAGCTATTTACCGCTTTAGATCTGCCTTTTGACAGCCCTGCAGAAAAACACTGCGGTTCTTGCACCGCCTGCATTGATATCTGCCCAACGCAGGCCATTGTTGAACCGTATATGCTGGATGCCCGAAAATGCATTGCTTACTTAACCATCGAATATAAAGGCATTATTCCTGAAGAATTACGCCGAGGCATTGGCAACCGCGTATTTGGCTGCGATGACTGCCAGCTGATCTGCCCGTGGAACAGTTTTGCTAAGAAAACATCCATTGAAGATTTTCACCCGCGCCATGGTTTGGATCAGGTGTCCTTGCTAGACCTCTGGCAATGGGATGAAGCAACGTTCTTGGCTTGCACCGAAGGCAGTCCCATCCGCCGCACAGGCTATCAAAGCTTTATGCGCAACATTGCCATTGGCCTCGGCAATGCAGATTATTCGCAGGAAATCATTCACTCTCTGAGCCAAGGCCGTGAATTGCATGATGAGATTGTGCAAGTCCACATTGATTGGGCGATTGCTGAACAAATTGTTAAAAAACCAGCATAACAGGTTTTTTCTGGGCGGATTTCTGGGATCCAGTTCTTCTCCAAGTTTGCAAGATTCAAAAGCCGAGCCTACCTATTCTCAGCAAAATTTATTTTTCCATAAAAAACTTTGCAGCAAATGAACAAGTATTTCCCTTAACTTTGCAGGCAAATATACAATCTTATATTTCAATTCTTTTCTGTATTTAATCGATAGATACTATCAAATTTGACGTATATTGCCTTTGGCTTTGGCATGCTTTCTGTATGATAAACGGCACAACATAACAATGATGATGGACAGCAATCATGAACTTACGTAATGACTGGTCTCGCGAAGAGATTCAGGCTTTATATGAGCAGCCTTTTTTAGATTTGGTTTTTGAAGCGCAGCGCGTACACCGTGAAAACTTCAGCGCCAATACCATTCAGGTCAGTACTTTGCTGTCGATTAAAACCGGCAAATGCCCGGAAGACTGCAAATACTGTTCGCAGTCCGCGCATTACGACTCGAACTTAGAAGCCGAAAAGCGCATTGCGGTAGATAAAGTTATTTCTGAAGCGAAAGAAGCCTTAGCATCCGGCTCTTCACGTTTCTGCATGGGCGCAGCATGGCGCAATCCGCATGAACGCGATATGCCTTATGTCTTGGAAATGGTACGCGAAGTCAAAGCATTAGGCTTGGAAACCTGCATGACTCTGGGCATGCTGAATGAGTCGCAGGCTGTCCGCTTAAAGGATGCGGGGCTGGACTACTATAACCACAACCTCGATACTTCACGCGAGTATTACTCACACATTATCAGCACCCGCACCTTTGATGACCGCTTAAATACATTGGAATATGTTCGCGGTGCAGGTATGAAAGTGTGCAGCGGCGGTATTGTCGGGCTAGGTGAAAACCGTAATGACCGCATTGGCTTATTGCAGGAATTAGCGACTTTGCCGATTCACCCTGAATCCGTACCGATCAATATGCTGGTGCCAATTGACGGCACGCCATTGGCAGATGTGGAAAAACTGGATGTCACTGAATGGATCCGCACCATTGCCGTAGCGCGCATTATTATGCCGAAAAGCTATATCCGCCTGTCTGCAGGCCGCGAGTCTCTTTCCGATTCTGACCAAGCTTTAGCGTTTATGGCTGGCGCCAATTCACTGTTCTCGGGTGAAAAATTGCTGACCACACCAAACGCAGGCGAAGGCAAAGACCGCCAGCTGTTTGATAAACTCGGTTTAGTCGCAGAAAAAGCTAAACCGAATGCAGCTCAGCTTTCTGTCGATGCCATGGCAAGCTAATCATGCATACAGCCAGAACATGCTTGCTCACCAAAAAGTATGTTCTGGCCAGCCTCTGCTGATCCTCCGCATAGGCTCGGATCATAAAATCATCCGCGATTTGATACCGTGCTCCAGGCTAAAAATCCCCTCCCAAATTCGTTTCCTCCTCGCCAATTAGTATTTTTTTATTTTTATTCTTATAATTTCAGCCCAAAATACGGATATAAAAAGCGCATTTACCGCGGTTTAATCATAAATTAATCTGATAATAAAATTACATTTACTCAATAAAATTGATCAAAAAGTGGAAAAATAAAGTTTATTTACTTTGTAAAAGAAAATCATTCTTAACATTTACAATTCTTTTTTAACGCATTTATTACATGATATTTCAAGTAATAATGATCACATTTCAACCTAAGCTTTTATTTTCTATCAGATTAATAATTCTTAAACATTTGACATAAAACCGTTAACACATATGCAAACAATCAAACATATTTTATTATTTATGTGATGTAGTTTACATTTTTTAAAACTCTGGTTAACCTTTACATACCAAAACGGTACACCATCAACTACGAACAAAACCTATTTTTTTTTGGGAAAAGTACAATGAAAAAGATTGCTCTTATTGCTGCAACAACAATTCTGGGTATCAGTGCAGCACATGCGGCTGATGGCACAATCACAATCAATGGTTTAGTTACTGACAAAACCTGCGACATCATCACTCCAGCAGGTAAAGACTTCACAGTAACTTTACCGACTGTATCTAAACAAACTCTTGCAAATAATGGTGATACAGCTGGACGTACTCCGTTCACTATTAACCTTGGTGACTGCTCTGAAGGTAAAGTAGCGACTTATTTCGAACCAGGCGCAACTGTTGACTTTGCTTCTGGCCGTCTGAAAAACCAAGACCTTGCTGGTGCCACAAATGTGCAAGTTCAACTATTAGGTGAGAACAACCAATTTATTCCAGTGCTTGCAGCTGGCGCGAATGGCGCTCAAGAAAACTCTCAATGGGTTGATGTTACTGAAGGCGGTTCTGCTGACCTTAACTACTATGCTGAATACTATGCAACTGACGCTTCAACAGCCGGTAAAGTAACAACTTCTGTTCAATATACAATTATTTATCAATAATTTATTGAATTAAGTCAAGCTAAGGTGATTCGTCACCTTAGCTCTTCCTTAAACTTCCAGTTTGTGAGAATCCGTTATGCTGCTGAAATCATCCCTTTTCAAAACTGGACTTTTGGCCTGCCTATTCCCCTTTACTGCTGCAAATGCCGAAATCATCATTCACGGCACACGCGTGATCTACCCTTCTGATGCCCGTGAAGTCACCTTGCAAGTCAGCAACAACGGTAATAAGCCAGCATTAGTACAGGCTTGGATTGATGAAGGCGATGCAAAAAGTACGCCGGACCAATCTCAAGCGCCATTTATGATCACCCCGCCAATTTCTCGTGTAGATGCAGAAAAAGGCCAAACGTTAAGAATTGCAGCCTTGCCTAAAGCAGGTGCATTAAGCAAAGCTCAAGAAACCTTATATTGGTTAAATGTTCTCGATATTCCGCCAAAACCGACGGCAAAAAATGCAGATGAAGTGCCTGAAAACTTTTTACAGCTTGCCATCCGTTCACGCATTAAAGTTTTTTACCGCCCAAGCGAACTTAAAGAAAAAGTAACTGAAGCGCCAACAAAACTGCAGTGGTCTGTGCAGGGCTCTCAACTGATCGTTAAAAACCCGACCCCATTTCACGTCACCTTAACCACAATCAATCAAGACAATGCAGGCAAACGCACTGACCTCATCAGTGAAGGCTTAATGCTGAAACCATTTTCAGAAGACAAGGTTTCATTAAAATCATCAAATACTTCAAAAATGGTATTCACAAGCATTAATGATTACGGCGGCCGCACAGAGTTTCCGATCAAATTTCAATAATTTTTTATAAGTAAATTTACTTTTAAATACTCCTATTTTTAATTAGTAGGCGGACAGTTTCATGCAAAAAAAACAACAAAGCCTAAAATGGGTTAAACGCAGCATCAGCTATTATTTAGCATGCGGTGTAATTACGCTCAGTATGCCAGCACTTGTTCATGCAACAGAAGCTGAGAGAGAATCCCCTGTTGCAGAGGAAGCTGAGTTTGATTCCGATTTTTTAATCGGCGATGCAAAGAAAATCGGTGTCGACCGTTTCAAATATGGCAACCCTATTTTACCTGGCGAATATAATCTCGATGTCTATGTAAATGGCAGTTGGTTTGGCAAACATCGTATGGTGTTTAAAGCCTTAGATAACAAAGAGAGTGCCTTTACATGTTTTTCTGCAAGCTCTTTGCTGCAATATGGTGTCAAATCTGAAGTCTTGAAAAAACAAGGTGAAATCACCAGTACTGCACCTTGTCAAAAAATTGAACAATGGATCGATGATGCCTATTACGAATTTGATAATTCTCGTCTTCGTATTGATATTTCAATTCCTCAAATTGCAATGCAGAAAAATGCACAAGGCTATGTCGATCCCAGCGTATGGGATCGCGGCGTAAACGCCGCATTTCTTTCTTACAATGCCAATGCATATAAAACATTTAATAAATGGCAAGGCCATGAAGAAAATACCAATGCCTTTACTTCTATTTATGCAGGCGCCAATTTAGCCGGATGGCAATTTAGACATAATGGTCAATGGCAGTGGCAAGAACATGCTGATAATAATGAAGAAAATGGTAGCCAAAGCAACTACGATTCTATCAGCACCTATGTGCAGCGCGCCTTCCCTCAATATCGAGGTGTGCTGACTTTAGGTGACAGCTTTACCGACGGTGAAGTCTTCGATTCATTTGGGTACCGCGGTCTAGATTTTTCCAGCGATGACCGCATGTTGCCAAACAGTATGGTTGGTTATGCACCGCGTATTCGAGGTAATGCTAAAACCAATGCTAAAGTAGAAGTCCGCCAACAAGGCCAATTGATTTATCAAACTGCTGTAGCTCCAGGCAGCTTTGAAATCAATGATCTATACCCTACGGGTTTTGGAGGTGAATTAGAAGTTTCTGTTTTAGAAGCTAATGGTGAAATTCAAACTTTCAAAATACCTTATTCATCCGTTGTACAAATGCTGCGCCCAGGCATGAGCCGCTACTCGGTAACAGTTGGTAAATTCCGTGATAATGATATTGATTTAGAACCTTGGGTTGTTCAAGCTAAATATCAGCGCGGGATCAATAACTATCTCACTGCCTATTCCGGTATTCAGAGTGCGGAAGATTATACTGCTGTAACATTAGGCAGTGCATTTGCAACACCGATTGGCGCTGTCTCTCTCGATGTCACTCATTCACAGGCTGACTTTAAGAAGCGCGAAAGTGAATCTGGCCAAAGTTACCGCTTGAGCTACAGTAAACTCATTACGCCAACCGATACCAACTTAACACTTGCAGCATATCGCTATTCGACTGAAAACTTTTATAAGTTGCGCGATGCCCTGATCGTTCAAGATTTGGATGACAAAAGCATCAACTCAACCCATGTCGGCAAACAGCGCAGTGAGTTCCAAATTACCTTAAACCAAGGTTTGCCAGACAAATGGGGCAATATTTATGCCACAGGTTCATGGATCGATTACTGGAACCGTAATGAAACTGAACGCCAGTATCAGATTGGCTACAGCAATACGTATTCCAGCTTAACGTATGGTTTGTCTGCAATTCGACGTGTCATCGAAGACAATGCCACCAATGAAAGCTCCAATGATACTGAGTACATGCTTACGCTGTCCATGCCATGGTCTTTCAAGAAAAATACAGTCAACTTCAACTCGATCACTACCCAAGACAACGTAACTGTGGGTATGAGCGGTACTGTAGGTGACCGCCTGAACTATGGCACATCTTTTTCACAGCAATATGCTGAGAATCCAAGCCTGAACTTGAATGCGCAGTACCGCACCAACTTTGCGACTGTAGGCGGTTCTTATAGCGTTTCAGACCGCTATGAACAAGCGATGGTATCAGCGCGGGGCAATGTCGTTCTGCATTCTGATGGTGTTTTATTTGGCCCTGACCACGGTCAAACCATGGTCTTGGTTCATGCACCGGAAGCTGCAGGAGCAAGAGTGAATAATGCAACTGGCTTAAGCATTAACAAGTCTGGCTATGCGGTTATTCCTTATGTTACGCCTTACCGCTTAAATGACATTACCCTTGATCCGCAAGAAATGTCGACAAACGTTGAGCTGTCTGAAACGAGTCAGCGTATTGCGCCATATGCAGGCGCTATCACCCAAGTTAGTTTTGCTACAAAAACAGGTAAAGCTATTTATATTCACGGCCTCTTAGCTAATGGTGAAACATTGCCGTTTGCATCTGAAGTTTACAATGAGCAAGGTGAAAATATCGGCATGGTTGCACAAGGCAGCATGGTGTATTTGCGTACCGAGCAAACGGCTGGAACTGCCATTGTTAAATGGGGTGATGAACCCGATGAACAATGCCGAATCCAATATGACGTAACAGCGCAAGACGCAGATAAAAACTTAAACATGATCACGACAGAGGGTGTATGCCAATGAAACTGAAAATTGTAAATACGCTATTGTTGCTCGCCGGAACTGCTGGATTGTCTGAAGCATATGCTGCATGTGCACCGTCATCTGGTTTTAGACCTCAGGATGTCCTGATGTCTGTCGGGCGTGTAGTCGTTAAACCAAGCGACCCTGTTGGCAAGGTATTAAGAAAGGCAACTTTTCCAATTTCATCAAATGGTTCAGAAATCAAGTGCGATCGGGGTACTCCATCATCAATTAATGCCGTATTGACTCAAGGCTATCCAGCAGCCCCTTCAGGCGGTCCAAATGTCTATAGTACCAATATTCCTGGTATCGGCATCCGCCTTTATCGTGAAGCCGAAGGCGCTCAACAATTTTCTGGTTATTATCCATATAAACGCGCTTTAGAAAGAAATAAAACCTACACTTTAGCTACAGGCTATTTCGTTGTAGAAATTGTCAAAACTGCTCCGACGACAGGTTCCGGCACCTTAGTTCCTGGGCTATACAGCACGTATCATGTAGATGGCTATCCAGATAAGCCTTTACTGACCAGTACTGTCCTTGCCAATGCAATTACGATTGCCTCTTCTTCCTGTGAAATTCAAGGCAACATTAATAAAGTTGTCCAGCTGCCAACGGTGAAGAAAGCTGATTTTAACGGTGTAGGTTCTACACAAGGTGAACAAGCCTTTAACTTGAATATTTTATGCAATGGCGGCGACAACCCAACGGGTATTGACGTAAGCAATGACATTAGCTTAAGTTTTGATTACCCTGCTGTTTCAGGCACCAATAATCAGGTAATTCTGAATGATGCTCCAGAAAGCACCCGCGCCAAAGGGGTCGGTACGCAAATTGTTTGGAACTATGAAGGCGAAAACAGAGTGATCGCCAAAGGAGATAAATTAGCAGTTGGAACAGTTCATTCTGGTCAGCAGACACAATACGATGTGCCATTGATCGCCCGCTACTATCAAACAGAACCAACCGTTTCTGCTGGAACTGTCCGCGGTATGGCTTCCGTCACAATTGAGTACGATTAAGTTGATATGCATCACAATTTATAATTTTTATTTATGAATAAAATCAGCTTATCTTGCTTTTAGTAATATAGTCATGTATTTACTTAGCTAAACATCTCAAAATGGGGCTTAGAGATGAAGTTAAATAAATATATGACTTCAATGAGTGTACTTATATTCTGTGGTATTGGGGCAATTTGTCATGCTGAACAAATCAGCTTCAATGGCTCAATTGCAGAATTTACCTGTACCCAGCAATCGCAGGATCAAGCTTGCCAAGACGTGCAAAAAGCAATGTCTAAAATCAAGCTTCAGCAGGTTTCCGACAGCTACAGCGCTGCGCAAAAGCAAGCGACAAAAGCGGCAAACCTCAGTATTGAATCGACGGAACACCAATACAAGAAAGTCCTGGTTGTCAATTACAACTGATCCATTCGTTCTTGATCAGCTCAGCCTTAAGCCTTTAAGGCTGAGCAAAATTATGCGCAGTAATAATAATTCCATATTTGGCATTTAAATAATCGCCTTTCTTAATCACATCCTGCCCATTCGCATGCACAACAAGCAGCTCTTGGGTAATGGCATCATAAGTAAATGACTCGAAGCAATCTTGATGATGGCATAGCCACGCAAGCGTATCCTGCAGCTGCCCGTCAACAATATAGGTTTCGGCTTGGAAATCTTTAGGCATATCAGCTTTAATCAGTAATGATAAAATATGGTCTTGGATTCTATCGCTTAATCACTTTAAATATAAGATAAATACAGCAATAAAAAAGTGAGCTTTCGCTCACCTTTTTATTTTGTCACGCCGCACTTCCGGCATTCCTTGTGTGCGCCAATTTCTTCCATTTGTTCATATTCGTAAATATGCATGCAGAACATTTTTCTAAATAATTGAAGCATATTGTTAAAACTCCTGTTTAATTTTATGAGTCGCTTCTTGAATATTTCATCCTGAAATATCCGGGCTGCATAAAAACAGCCACCATTATTTATTAACATATTTTTCTTTTTAGTCAAATATCATTCATCTGAATTTTACCAATTTTAAACCGAATAAATATCACACTTTTATTTCAATAATGATATTTAAATCACAAATTTATTGATTAAATTGAACCTTAAATCTATGATGCAGCAGAAAACAGGTTTTTATATTAAAAAAACCATATTTAAAACAACAATTTAAAAAATCAGCAGCACTGCGGATTGATGATAAAAACGTATACCATCTATTGAGTAAAACATGGCCGCCTATTTAATTAGTTTAGAACAGCGCACTAAACGTGAGTTTTCAAGCCTTGAAAAAAAGATCATTCAGCTCAGCGCTCATCCTCCTGTAATTCCGCTTAAAAATGCTTGGCTGTTGCAAACGGACTTAACAGCAGAACAAGTGCGCGATGAACTGTTGGTTCATGTACATGCCAAAGATGCGCTGCTTGTCATCCGAGTAGATGCAAACAATTGGGCTTCTTGGAATGTCCATAAAAATACGGAAGTTTGGCTGAATCAAGAAGCTGTTTAAATACATTCCGCTCAATATTTTCAGTCTTTGCTGATACTGCTGATTCAGGCGATGCAGTTTGCATTTTTTCGTCATAAGGCATAAAAAAACTGCAAAATAAAAAGAGCGGATTTCCCGCTCTTTTTTGTACTAGATCATAGCGCCTTAAAAACCTCAGCCTTATTTAGCTTCTGACCAAGCGCCATAGCTGACATTCGGCAGCACAATAAAGCGCTCACCAAATTTTTCTTTATTTTGAGCAACCGCTTCTGCCCGCTCTGCAGGTGTTTGATGGTTGCTGAACGCATCGGAAAAGTCATGCAAGGTATCGCCAAGCAGCAGCACAATCTCATAATCCTTGGCTGCCATCTGGCGGCGCTGCTCTTTTGATGTGCCGTACAGCAAAATTTGATCACTTTGCACTTGCGGCAGATTCAGCTGCTGCATCATGCGCATAGCAGAGGCGCGGTATTTTTCAGAGCGGTCAGAAATATAAAAAATTTTCACGCCCTGCTGATTAGCATAATTCAGAAAATCCAAGCTTCCTGGAATCAGCTTTGGCTGTCCAGACTGCTCCCACGCATCCCAAGATTTCCAATTGGTATAATCTTCACAGCGTTTCAGATCACTCACAAAAACATCGGTATTGTCTAAGACGGTTTCATCTAAATCGGTGACAACTGCAAGATTCTTTGCATCTGGATGTTCTTTTAAAATTTCCTGCAAACGGTGCGTTGCAATATTAAAAGCTTGCAGCTGCAGCGCCTGCACTTCTGCAGAACGGTTTTGAAATTTCAGACTCATGCCAAATTGCTGTACCGCAGCGCAGCTTGGCGCTTCTTTTGCCTGCAGCGGTACTGCAGAAAATACGGCAGTTGCCAGCAGCATGGCTGTTAAAGTCTGTTTCATCATTTTCGTGTTCAATTCTGTTTCATCCATCTATTTAAGGCAGTTTAAGGCAACGTATTGCTGTGCCTCAATGCTTAGCTTTGAGCCCTTGAACTGAATCGTTAATTTTCCAGTCTCTAGCATTTGACTCTGAGTTTTGAAATTTTGATGAGAACATAGCTTAAACCGCAAACATCTCATCAAGCTCATCATGTTCATCCGCCAAGAGACTGAATTTCAGCTTGCCGATCAGCCTTCCACTTCATCCTCCACATACGCCAGCCATTGAGCGCCAAGAGAATAAAAATAAAATATAAAAATGCAGTAAGGTTTAAAGACTTATGCAGATACATCAGCACATAAATCGCATCCAGCACGCACCACATGGCCCAGCTTTCAATGTACTTTTTCGCCGCCCAATAGCTGGCCACCAAACTGAACGACGCCAGCATTGAGTCCAGCCAAGGCAAAGACGCATGGGTATAGGTTGCAAACAGCATCCCTAAAAATAAACCGCCTGCAATACCGATCACCATGCTGCGCCCCAGCACTGCTTTATGCATATAGCCCGCATGCAGCGGCTCAGCGGCAGTGGCTTTCGACCAGCTGAACCAGCCGTAGATTTGCATGATGATAAACACGCCCTGCAGCGCAGCGTCGGCCAATAAATGCACTTGATAAAAAATAATCATATAGAGAAACACGGCAGCAATATTGACCAGCCAGCAAATGCGGTACTGCTTGGAGGTGAGCCAGACACCCAGCACATTCAAAATAAAGGCGGCGATTTCTAAATGAGACATCTTCTCTGCCTGCTTAGAAATTCAGTTTCAACGCCAGATTGGCGGTGCGCGGCGCGCCAAGGAACATGTAGCCATCGCCATCCGATTCACCGACGTCACGCCAGTATTGTTTATTAAACAGGTTATCTACATTCAAGCGCAGTTCTGCATCCGTTTTATTCCATTTAAAAGCATAGGCTGCGCCAGCATCAAATACGCTGTAACCGCCGACTTTGGCTGTGGCTTCACGGTTGGCATATTTGCTTGAGCTGTAGCGGCCGCCGGCTATCAGTTTTAAGCCCTCAACTTGCGGCAGATCATACGTGACAAAGCTGGCAACGCGGAATTTCGGCGCATTTTGCATTTGGTGCCCCGCATAGGCTGCATTCGAAATATCTTCCAAACGTGTGCGGGTGAATGCCATGCTGCTGTTCATGCTTAGGCGCGATGTGATATTGCCGGACACTCCAAGCTCTAAACCTCGGCTATGCTGTTCGCCCTCTTGAACAAAATAGTACTTATCATCTGCTGGATTTAAAGCGGTATATTGATTGTCCTGAAGCAAGTCAAACAGCGCCGCAGTAAAAAGGAACTGATTGATTTGCTGTTTATAGCCCAACTCATACTGTTCAGACTGAATCGGCGCCAAAATATCATCACCGTTCTCTGCATACCAAGCGGCAGAACGACCATCTGACAAACCTTTGGCATAAGACACATACACAGTTGCATCTTCGGCTGGGCTGTAGCTGAGCGCCAGCTGCGGCAGGAATTTATCTAAATTGGTGTCACGGGTTTGCACGCCTTTACGGCTATAGGCCTGTTCATCCAAATGAATCCATTTTCCGCCCAACAGCGCCGACCATTGTTCGCCAAATTCGATGCGGTCAGAAGCCGTGATCGCCCATTGCGAACTGTCCAGCGCTTTAGTACGTGCGCCGACTTGTTCTGTCGTTGGCTCAAAGTCGACAGTATCTTCATAGATATTGCCCACACCAATATACTCATTGACACGGTCAGAACGCTTGCGGGATTTATCCATTTGCGCCAGTTCAAGATTTAAATGATGCACAGTATTGGCCAATGACCATTGCCCTTGCAGCTGCGCTTTCAGCTGACGGGTGACATAAGTATCGTCTGGGTTTTGATAGTCATAAATATCATAATTGCCATTGGCGTCAAAACCATTGCCTAAGCCGCTGTACTGGCAGACACTGCTGTAGCAGCCCCATGCAAATGTCGAGTAATCGTCAATTTTTACGCGGCTGTAGGCGCCAATCAGATTGGCCGTCCAGAGATCATTCAGGGCATAACTGTATTTTAGGCTGCTGTTGATGCTGTCCATGGTGACGGGTTTGCCCCAGCTTTGATAGGCCAGCAAGCGCTCTGGCTGTACATTTTGCGGCACTTTTCCATCCAGCAATTGATAGCCCGGCACAGAACGCTGCTGCTGGCGCTGCGCTTCAACATCAAACTGCAATGCAGACTGATCTGTGATATTCCAATCCAGCGCCAACGAACCCATATAGCGGTGGCCGCTGACATGATCGACATAACTGTTGATGCGCTCATCCACCAGATTGACCCGGTAGCCCAGCTGCTGTTCTGTTCCGGCAAAACCGCCGACATCTGCCGCTACCGAGAACTGGCCGTTTTCATCGGCATTGATACTGACCGCTTTCACCTCTTTTGGACGCTTGGTCACATAGTTCACCACGCCGCCCGGCGTTGACATGCCGCGTTGAATGGCTGAAATGCCTTTGAGAATTTCGACCCGTTCTTTATTTTCCAAAGACAGGTTTTGTTCCCCGCGCACCACATTGCCATTCAGCAGGTAGCTTGATCCTAAATCCAGCGCAAAGCCGCGCGATACAAAATTCGAGTAGTAGCCAATCGGTGCATAGCCGTCACCGACTGAGGCATCATTTTTCACAATATCCGCTAAAATCCGCGCATGCTGATCTTCAAGCAACTCCGCATTCAGCACCGTGATTGACGCTGGCGCTTTTTTGAGTTCTTGGGTGCCAAAACCTTCCAGCGCAACAGTATTTTTGTCTTGATCCGCCGCTTGCGACACGCTGACCACAATTGTTTCCAGCGTCTTAACCGTCTCTTCCGCAAAGGCTGCCGGCGCCCAGCACAGCTGTGACAGAACCGCAGCTTTGACTGCCAACACCAATGAATTTTGCTTAAATTGAAGATTCATGTTTAACCTTTCCGTTTTTCCCTAAAGCGCGGTGCATCAAGCGGCTCTGAACAGCGCTGATGGCTTGGCGATGAAATCGATAAAATTGTGAAATTGAATAACATCTGCGGCCTGCAGCGGCATTCTGCAGACCGTAGAATACAGCTCTGCAGCTCATCCAAGCAGGCTGAGTGATTAAAATAAATTTGAAAATGCATGGCATCATCATGGCTCAAGCATCCGATACGGCTGAATCAGCTGCGCCAGTTTTTGACAGAATTGCTGTCCTTGCGGCTGGAAGAACCAAGCGGTATGCGCAATCATCCAGTCATAATAGGCCGCATCGGCATGCTTGAAATTTTGAGTAATGCCCACGAAGTATTCCAATTCCGACAGGGCAAAATCACTATGCACAATTTTGATCAGCTCAGGCAGCATTTCCAGCGCTGAACTAAATCCTGCCTGCGCAATATAGGCCTGAACAAAAGCCGCTAAACCCGCTTCATCGATATACAGATCTGGGCCCTGCTCCAAGGCCAGCCAATCAATAAAGTTGCGCTCAATCGCCACCGCCAAATCATAAATGGCGCTGCAGCGGTCCGCTAAGCCAAAATCAATCACCATACTGATTTCTGCCGCATCACTCGAATCAGACCAGAGCAAGTTAGAGGCATGAAAATCGTTGTGTGTCCAAATTTTGGGCGCCTGCTGTATTGTGCGTTTAATCTTTTCATGCACAGTAGCCAGCTGGTTCAGCCATACGGAATCCAGCACCTTATCTGCAAAATATGCACTCAGCGCAGGACTGTTTTGAATGCGCTGCAGAATGGCCAAATGAATGTTTTCGCTTTCCAGCAAATCCTGATTTGAAATCAGCTGCTTGGCGCCTCGCCCCTGAGTGACTGGATAATACTTTGCCGCTAGATGCAGTTCTGCTAATTTTTTGCCTGCTTTTGCAGCATGCTCTGCATAGAAAAACGGTTTCCAAGAAATCTGATTAGCATAAGGATCTACACCATGTGCTTTTTCATGCACTTCATAGCTCCACTCTCCCAATTCCACTGCAGTTGCGCCATCATGCGCATGCAGAATTTGAGGTACCGCAATGCCTTGCGCATCCAAATAGCGGATCAGCTGATGTTCCTGCTGCAGATCTTGAACCCTGCGGAATAAACGGCTGCTGCGTTTGACAAAATAAACCTGTGCATCCACCTGAAGCAGCAGCGCGGCTGAAAATGGCCGCGGGCTGCGCCATAAAATAGTCTGCTGGCCTGATAATTGCGGATACAGCTGCTGCAGCTGGCATAGATCATGACTAGAAATATCCAGCCAGTCTTTGGTTTCCGGGTTTTCTCCCATGCCATGCCCCAGATTTGCGGTCTGCGCCATCATGCAGCCTCATCCAAATGCCGAGCCTGTTTAGGTGCCGTCAGCGGAGGCTTAAAAAAACTCAATGGCGCCAAGCCCAGCCATAGATTTCTGCTGTTACCGCAATATTGAGAACATTGAGCCATGCATCATCCCGCACCCATTAAAACAGTGCGAAATGTAGTAGATATAAGTGGTACATACCAATATTATTTACTGATCAAATTATTTTTTTAAACTATTTATTCGATGCATCATTATATTAATAGCTTATTTATTTTTTTAATTCCGCTTACATCATCTGCAAAATAAATCATCTGCATATTTGGAAGAATCCGCACTTCAGCCTATCGGCTCAATAACCGCTTAAACGATAATCTCCATGTTCATCTCTATTTTATCTTCTGGCCATATTTCTACATCAAATTCAATTACCTGATCATCAGATTTAGAAATCCGCTCAATGCGTATCGCAGTTTGGCTGGACGGAATTCCCAGCTGCTTGCCGTCAAATTCTTCGGCTGCGGTATTTTTAATTTTTAACCGGCTGCTGCTGTAACTCAATTGAAAATGCGTTTTAACCACATCTTCCACGGATGGAACAACATCAAAATCGAGGAAATTCGGAAATAATGCTGCAGGCAGATAATTATATTCCAGCAAAACTGGAACATGATCGGCATAGCGCAGACGGATAATCTCAAAAAAACCGTCCTGACTGATTTCAGGATCAAAAAACTCAGCGCCGGCAAAGGCGGCATCGACCAGTTTGGCGGAAATCAATTCCGTTTTAGCGCTAAAACCCTGCGCCTTTAAATAGCTGTTAAAGTTTTCAATCGATGCCGGGTAATACTGAATTTTTTTATTGCTGACAAACCAGCCGACATTTTGCACTTTGTAAATTTTGTCTTCAGCGCGCAGCTGCTCATAGGCTTTACGGATGGTCTCTCTGGAACATTGATATTTCAACGCCAAATAACGCTCCGATGGAATCAGCTGATTAGGAGCATATTGCTGCAGCTCCTGCCCAATCAAATCTCTGATTTCCATGTATTTCATGTTAAAAACCTATGCTGCTGTGAATGTGCATCAATTCATTCAAGGCATTATATCCTACAGCTTTATGCGGCTGAACCCCAGTCCAAATGCATTTGAGAGTTAAACGGCGCAGTGAGATGTTTCATCTGTGCAGTGCATGCAGGACTTACTGGTTTAAGGCCATTTCTCCCAAAATAATTGAAGACAAAAAGAAACCGCCATGCAGACGATAATCCTTAAAGCTTATTGGGCCTTATTCGAAGCAAGCAGCTGATCTACCAGCTCATCAATTTTAGTATCCGTACTGCGCCATTTATTTAAAGCCAAGCCGCCTTTCCCTCTTAATCTGAATTCAGCTTCTGAAACGGTTCGGCCATCCTTCATCAGCATGAACTTTGCATAGCTCATGTAGGTGACCACATCCCAAGTGCGCAGCGCAGTATAAGTCATTGTTGTTTCACACAGCACTGGTTTTGAGTTTTCAGGATATATGCGGGCATTGATATTATAGCGAGCAAAACTTCGAACAATTGATTGATCAAAACCTTGTATCGTGACTTTTGGATTATTGATCACACAAATTTGCTTTACTGACTGCGGCTGAAATCCATCATTGTGATTGACTTTAATGGATGTACAGCCTGTAAGCGCCAATGCAGCAAGGCCTAAACTGAATAATGTCTTCATCATTTACCCCTATTATAAGGGAGATAAATTAATCATTTTTCAATAAAAAAACTACTCTTTTGAGTGGCTTGCTTTAGCCGATTGCATAAATAAATGATCATATTCATTATTCATGCTGACACCGGTCTTTTGCGCTGTGAATGGCGGCGGGTGCAGCGGTACTGGTTCAGACCAATTCCTTATGCGCCCTCTTTCCCCAAAGCACATTGATATGGGCTGATTCGGTACCTGGAATTTTATAATTCCCTTTCTCTATATTCCCCTTAAAAGCATTCCGTTCACGAATATCAATAGTTGTTTAATTGATTAATAATCAATGTCATTTATTCGCAAGTACCTGAATGCAAAATCAGCAACTGCTTGAATATTTATTCGAAATTATATAGTTGAATGAGCAGTTAATGAAATGTTTGCACAGCCAAGCCATTGAATGTTAACCATCATTGATGATGATTAAATCAATATTTGAGCACTGCCCAGACAGTGCTCCTTGAATGGTTCTGTGAGTGATTAACTTTTACTTTTCAAAGACAGCCTTTAAATCACTTGGCATGCCCTGCGCAGACTGGAATGTTCCTGCGCTGTCGCGCCACGCCATGGATGGTGTAGAGAAAAAGCCATATTTCCCCATTAAGCTTTGGTTGAAATCTATTTTTTCAGCAATGCCTGCAGGAATGCTTGCCGCTGGTTTTAACGATTTTTGAGCTTTATTTAAATTAATGTCATGAAACATCGCTTCTGGATCTTTCGACAGCAATAAACTGGCGACTTGAGCGCGGCTTTCTTCACGAATAACACCGACTTGAATGTGACGCAATTGCACCTTACCTGACTCTACCCATGGACGCGCACTCTGCCAGAATTTATGGCAGTACGGACAGTTCGGGTCTGAAAACACATACACAATGCGGGGAGCATCTTTCTTGCCATCCTGAATCCAAGTTGAATTTTCAAGCGTTTTCCAGACATCATCTAAAATCGCTTTCTTCATATGGGTTTCAATGTACTGATTCGACAGGTTTTCCCCTTGAGCATTGTACAATTCGCCTTTGATGTAATTTTTTTGATCTTTAGAGATAAAAACCGTATTGGAATATTGATCTTCATGCCCGACCCAGCCAATGAGCCCCTCGGGTGCAGGAACTTGTTTGACAAATTTAAAACCTTCTTTTTCCAGCGTTTTCTGAATTTCATTGGCGCTGATACTGCCAGCACAGCTGCTGATTAAAGTTCCTAAAAATAACGACTTAAATAGATTATTCATCAAAATTTCCTGATCAATTAGGGATAGAGTTTATTCAAATATTGCTGCAGCATCGCAGGGGTCAGCTCGCCCATATGGCGTTCCAGCAGCCGGCCTTGCGCATCAAAAAATAGCGTACTCGGCAAACCGAACGTGTTCATTGCTGCAGGCATGTCCCCATTCGTATCTAGCAAGACATGTTTAAAATCAAATTGATGCTTTTTTAGATAGGCGCTGACGGCAGCACTACCCTCACTTTGGTTCAGCATAATAAATTGTACTTGGGGATACTGATTCTGTGCACGGGCCAGCACAGGCATTTCACGATGGCACGGCGGACACCAGCTCGCCCATAAATTCACCACTGCGGGCTTACCTTTAAAACTGCTGAGTGATGCTGGTCTTGCTGATACAGAACCATTTTCCTGCAAGGCGCTAAAATGCAAATCAGGATAATTCGTTTCCTTCTGTAATGTATTTTTCAGCAGCATGCCTGCGCCTGCAACGATAACAAAACTCAGCATGAGCACAACTTTAGCTTTGGTCATCAAATTGCGGTTTTTCCAAAAGAACCATGCACCGCCTGCGATCACACCTCCAATCAGATGAAAACCTTTATCTTGAATTTTGATCATATCGATGGGTGAGGCAGCATAAGCATCAATATTCAGCAAAACAAAAACGAGTCTTGCACTGATCAAACCAATCCAGACACTTGTCCAAATGGAATCTTGCAATTCGCTTTTAATACTCTCTGGCCAACCCAACCGCTGGCCCGCATATCTTGCAAAAAGCGCCATGACAGTTAACGCTGCAATTAAAATAATCAGCGTCCATGGCAGCATCAATGGCCCCAAATGCAAGGCTTCGCTTGAGATCATGGCTGTCCTCCATGTCCTAAACGGCTCAACAGCTGCGCAGCGCTGAATGTGCCTGTCAAACGCAAGTCACGCTGTTCCTGATGCGCCGCATCCAAGAAAATCATCGTCGGCGGGCCAAGCACCTGCCACTCTTTGAGCAAGATATCCTGACTTGCGTGATACTCCGTCAAATCAAGCTTAATCCTGGCAACATCAGCAAGCGCTGCTTGTACATCCGCACGGGGCATAACCTCTTTTTCAATGGGCTGACAGGCCACGCACCAATCCGCATAAACATCGATTAATACCCGCTGGCCTTTGACTTGTTCAAGAGCCTGTTCGAACTCATCTGCCGTGGTGACTTTTTGCCAAGCTAAGCGTTCAGAAGCTTGTGCCGTACTCAGCTGTGTCCATGCCTGCAGCAGATAATTGCCTGCAAAAAATGCCGTACCTAGGCTGAGCATGACCAAAAGCACTTGCACCATCCGTTTGGCCGTATACGGGCGCATCTTCAGTAAAATATATAAACTGAGCAGCAGCAACAGTACTGCCATCAACAATAAAAACAGCACACTTGGCAATAATGGACGCAGGAAATACACCGCCAGCAGCAGCATGACAAAACCGAAACTGAACTTCAGACGGTCCATCCATACCCCTGGTTTTGGCAAATACTGAGCGCCAAATACACAAGCAATAAATAACGGCAAACCAACACCCACACCCAGGACAAATAAATAGCTGGCCCCCATCCATGGATCAGGCAATTGCGACACAAACAGCAATGCTCCTGCCAAAGGTGCACTCATACATGGGCCGACAATCAGCGCTGCGATCATTCCCATAATAAATGAGCCGATAAAGGTTCCGCCTTTTTGGCGCTGCTGCCATTGGTCAAGGCGCTGCAGCAGGCCTTGCGGTAATGAAAATTGAAATGCGCCAAATAAATTCAAGGCAAAAGCCACAAAGAGCAGTGCAAAAATACCGATAAAGACTGGGTTTTGAAACCAGCGCTGGAAGTTATAGCCTAGCCCTGCCACAGCCAAGCCCATCAAGGCATAAATCAATGCCATCCCCAAGACAAACACGCCTGCAATGATGCCAGCCCGATAGCCGCGATGACGCTGCACTAAAATACTGGATAAAATTGGAATCAGCGGCAGAGAACATGGCAGGAATGCCAGTAACACACCTAAACCTAAGAAGATGATTAAATTCAAAGCAATATTTTGCGTTGAAAGCAGATTAAAAAAGAACTGATCATTATTCCAATCGGTTTGGCTGTTCAGCTGTGCCGCACTTGACGCTGCATCCGGTTCTGAACTTGCCTGAGTCATAAGAGCATGTTGCACTTCTGACGCACTGACATTTTGCACTTCGCTTAATGCCGCCGCTTCCGAAGAGGCGTTCTTGATGCGGTCTTCGGTTTCAGACTGCGGTTGGCTGGATTGGGGTTCAGCCGGTACAGCATCTGCCTTTTTCGGGATAGGCTCGACCGGTGCAGCTGCAGTTAATTGCGAGGCAGATGCTACCGAGGCGAGCAATGCCTTTTGTGCAGTGCCCTCCATTGCAGGCAATAAACCATCCGCATCGATGTGAATGGTGGTACGCTGAACTGGGTAACATAAGCCGCTTTCGGCACAGCCTTGCCACTCGATTTTATAACTCTGGTTGGGCAGCACCGAGACCGTCGTTTGCACCTGCCCATAATGCACATGGGTCATGCCAAAATTCGGGTCATCTTTCTCACTCGGACTCGGCAGTTTTAAAGACAGCGCTTTTCCGCTTTCAATGACTTTAAACTGATCATGATACAGATAATAGCCATTGGCGATTTTCCATGTCAGGGTTGCCTTGTCTTGAGCGGCAGATGCTGCCTGAAAGGCAAAAGCTTGATCGGGCGGTAAAAACCCAGCTGACGTGCTTTGCGCCGCCAGAGCGGTGAATATCCCAAAGAGTCCAGATAACCAAATCCGCATCATTAACTTAATTGTCACCATCAATATGAATATGCCTATTATGGAAAAGCCAAAATTAAGAGAGCATTAACAGAGGAAATCATTTATAAAATACAGCGATGATGATAGGAAAGCGTTATGTTTGTCATTTTGGTCGAAGATGATCCCTATATTGCTGAAAGCATTTGCGCAGCCTTGGACTACTTAAATATTTCAGTAGAGCATGTTAGCACTGCCCGCGATGCAGATTATTTCATGCGCCATAGCGCAGCCGATCTCTGCCTGCTGGATCTAGGCCTGCCCGACCAAGATGGTTTGACTCTGCTCAGACAATGGCGTCAAGATCAAATTCACACACCCGTTTTGGTCTTGACTGCGCGTTTGCAAACACAGCAATGTGTTGAAGCCCTGAATTTGGGGGCGGATGACTATCTGACCAAACCATTTGAGTTGGATGAGTTAATTGCCCGAATTCATGCCTTAAGCCGCCGTCACCGCGGTTTTTCTTCCAATCTGATTCAGTTTGATCACCTGATTCTGAATAAAGATACTCAAGAAGTCAGCTATCAGCATCAGCCTATTCAGCTGTCACGCCGTGAATATAGCCTGCTCGAAACACTGATGAGCCATCCCAACCAAGTGCTTAAAAATGAAGTCCTGCTCGATAAATTGTATGGTTTTCAAGACAGTATTGAAAGCAATGCGCTCAATGTGCATATTTACCATTTAAGGCAGAAATTACATGCAGACTATATTCAGACCATTCGCGGTGTCGGATATATGTTTAAAGTTCCTGAGTAGGCCCTATGCAAAAACGCAACAGCCTGAAATGGCGTTTGGTCAGCAGTCTTTTAGCCGTCATGATTTGCCTTTGGAGCATGGTCTTTATCTGGCTGTATATTGATTTGCAAAAACGCCTGCAGGACACTTTAGATCAGCGCCTGCTGGCGTCTGCACAAATGGTGGCTCGGCTGATTCAGCAGCTGCCGATACAAAATCTGAGTGACAACATTTTAAACAAGCAGCATCATGCCGCCGATCCAGAGCAGCTGATTGCCTGTGAGGTGTCATTATTCAGCTCAGATATCCGTATTGGACAGCAAGTTATAGCAAAAACACGCGGGGCACCAGCCGATTTAAGCCAGCAGGCAGCGGGCTTTAGCACGTGGCAGCAGGGAGAAACCGAATGGCGCAGCTATGTCCTGCGCCGCGGCGATATTCAAGTCGTGGCTGCGGAACGCATGTTCTTGCGGGAGTCACTGCTCAAGCAAATTTTACAGTCGGTTCTGATCCCCTTAGTTCTATCGTTGCTGCTGTGCATCGCATTGATTATTTTAATTATTCGCCGTGAGTTTAAAACCTTGGATGACATTTCTATTTTTTTAAGTCAGCCGAATTTATCTTTAACGCACGCTACCCAATATTTATACACTTTAGATGCTGAAAATCTGCCCTCTGAGGTACAGCCCTTTGCCCAAAATTCAAAACTTCTCGTGCATAAGCTGCATCAGAGCTTAGAAAATGAAAAAGTCTTCAGCGCCTATGCGGCGCATGAATTACGCAGTCCGCTGACCGCAATAAAAACCCGTGTGCAATTGGCTCAGCTCATGGCGCAGCAAGATGGCAGCGCAAAATTGCAAAACAGCCTTGATCAAGCCAATCAAAGCATTCGCCGCTATGCCGAATTATTGGAACAATTATTAATGCTGTCCAATACAGATCAGGCCCTTGAGCATCAGTCTGCAAATATAGACGTTGAACCGGTTATCAACAAAGTCATTGCTGATTTAGAACATCTTTATCCAGACGCTGAACAGCGCATTCACATAGAACGGCAAGGTTTGGCGCAGATGCCTTTACCTGAATTTTCCCTGTATACCGTACTGAAAAATATTCTTGAAAATGCCCTGCTGCATGCGCCTGCCGCACAGATTAAGATCCACATGCAGGGACAGCAGTTGGTGATTGCAGATCATGGCAGCACTTTAAGTGCCGATGACATTCAATTTTTGGGACAGCGTTTTTGGCGTAAATCCGCGCAGCAAAAAGGTTATGGTTTGGGCTTGTCTTTAGTCAAAATGATGCTGAGCAAATATGGCTTCGATTTAAGTTTCGAAACCAATTCACCATCAGGCTTGCAAGTAATTATTCGACCCAACCCTGATCCATAAAACGGCTCCGGACTGAGAGTTTAAATTCCAAGTTTTTAGATTTTAAGTTTTTAAATTCTCAATTTTAAAAAAACGCACATATTCAATAAAAACATCTATAGAACTAAAACAGCATTATCCATGATGCGGTTTAGTTTTATGAGCAGATTGAAAATGCTGATGCGTTAAACGCTCAGGAGTACGGGCTGTCAGCGGCTGAACTTCGGCCATGCTATTGATACAGCGGCTGGTCAATTCAATATATTGCTGCGTGCCAAGCGTTTTCCACGCTTTTTCACTTTCACTCAGTTCACGCAGGACACGGGCAGGACTTCCTAAAGCCAGCACATTTGCAGGAATCTGCGCCTTGGCTTTTACCGTACTATTGGCGCCAATAATACTATTTTCGCCAATGTCAGCCTCATCTAAAATAACGCTGTTCATGCCAATTAATACATTTCGGCGAATACGGCAGCCGTGTAAAATCGCGCCATGCCCGATATGGCCATATTCCTCAATCACGGTCACATAATTTGGAAAACCATGAATAATGCACGAGTCCTGCACATTGGCATTTTGATGAACATGGATACCGCCAAAATCAGCCCTTAAAGCCGCAAATGGGCCAATATATGCACCCGCCTCCACAATAACATCCCCAATCAGTACCGCAGTCGGATGCACATAAGCTTGTGGACTGACGACAGGAATAACCCCGTCAATAGCGTAACATGGCATTGTTTCTTCCTTAAAACATGTCTTTAGATTGATCCAAACCCAATGTTTGGGTCATTTATTTATGAACTTAACTCTTCCTGTTTTAATCCGCCAAAACGCTTATAAAAATGTGGATGTGCAGGCGGCATCGAACCCTCTGAAGTTCGAGCAATCTCCATAAAGAACTCTTCGCCTGCATGCACCAACTTTTGATATAGATTGCTGCTTAAATTACGCGCATTTAATGACAGCCAATTCGACGGCAGCAGCTCAAAGGGTAAGTTTGGATCTTTCAGCAAAATACGGCGATATTGATGAATCAGTAAAATACGAATTTGAAAGGCTTGTACTGGATCTAATTCGTCTTCATTTTCAACTAAATATAAGAATTCTCTAAAATCGTTAATGAATTTTTCATAACGCTGATGCAGCTCCTGTATCGGCCAATTGGTTTCAATCATCCGTTTTACCGTCGGATAAGACTCCTGCCATAGCTGCAGCGCTTCAGCTTTAAAAACCACCACCTGATCAGTCATTTTCAGGTTTAAAAGCAAATTCTGCAGTTTTTGATGGTCACAGCCCGGATAGCCCATTACATTGGTTGCAATATTGGCGAAACCCAGCCATTCCAGCTCTTTCTTCAGCAGCATTTTATTTTCAAGTTCAACCGAACTGAGTAACACCAAATCCCACTTTTGATCCCATTCACGATGGCTAAAGCTATAAATTTTCTGATCCGCCATAATAAAGCGCTGGCGGCTGCTTTCAGTCACACGGTAATAGCTTGTTCTGCCGATTTTTTCTGAAATCAGCCAGCCATTTTGTACCAGCCGAAAAACTGCTGTACGGACTGAGCGTTCATTGAAACCAAAAACATCTATCAGCTGAATCAAGCTGGCTAAGCTGATGATGCCGCCGCGATGAAAAATGCAATCACCAAAAACGGTCATAATTAATGATGTACCACTCAGCGCTTCCGTATGAATAAAATCATCAATTACTTGTTTTAATTTCGGATTCATTTCGTTTAACTATTACCTTGTTTGATTTGGGGAATACCTCATCAGACCTATTCCCCCATTGGAGCTTATGCTGATTTACGAATATCAAATACTCGCTGCGCTTTCCCTTCTGAGCGAGGCAAGCTGCCCTCGGGTAAAATTTCGACACAGACGGTAATACCGACCATAGTTTTAATCTGGCTTTTCAGCTGCTTTTCCAACTGATGACCCAAAGTTTGACTAATATCTTTACGCATTTCAGCACGAATATGCAATGTATCCAAATGCCCGTCTTTACATATTTGAATCTGATAATTCGGTACAAGCTGCGGGATATGCAAAATTTGCTCTTCAATTTGTGATGGGAACACATTCACACCGCGGATGATCATCATATCATCACTGCGCCCAAAAATTTTGTCCATACGGCGCATTGTACGCGCAGTCCCTGGCAATAAACGTGTTAAATCGCGAGTGCGGTAACGAATGACCGGCATGCCTTCTTTAGTAATTGTGGTAAAAACCAGTTCACCCAACTCACCATCCGGCAGCACTTCACCTGTTTCAGGATGGATAATTTCAGGATAAAAATGATCTTCCCAAATGGTTAAGCCATCTTTGGTTTCAAGGCATTCCATCGCCACACCTGGCCCCATCACTTCTGACAGGCCATAAATATCCAGTGCATCAATACCAAAGCGTTCCTCAATTTCTTTGCGCATTTCATTGGTCCACGGTTCTGCGCCAAAAACACCGGTTTTAATAGAACTATTTTTGGCTGTACCAAATTTCTGCTCTAAGGCTTCAATAATGTTCAAGCAATATGAAGGCGTCACCATAATGGCTGTAGGTTTAAAATCATGAATCAGCTGAGCTTGACGTTCAGTTTGTCCGCCAGACATGGGAATCACCGTTGCCCCCAAACGCTCTACACCATAATGCGCACCTAAACCGCCCGTAAATAAACCATAGCCATAAGAAACCTGAATGGTATCTTTATCGCTTAAACCGGCGGCACGCAGTGAGCGGGCCATAACATCTGACCACATATTAATGTCATTTTTCGTGTATCCCACAACTGTCGGCTGGCCTGTCGTGCCTGAAGAGGCATGCACACGCAAAATTTGCTCTTGCGGTACGGCAAACATGCCAAATGGATAGCTATCACGCAGATCTTTTTTGGTCGTGAATGGAAACTTCGCCAAGTCATCTAAAGATTTCAAATCATCAGGATGGACTCCTGCTTCATCAAACTTCTGTTTGTACACAGCGCTATTTTGATAAGCATGCTGCAGTGTTTTTTTCATGCGTTCCAATTGCACACTGCGCAGCTCATCCAATGATGCTGTTTCAATTTGTTCCATTGCTTTGTTATTCATATTCTTTCTCCCTGTGCAGTCATCCTGACTGCACTTTTATCTCTATGCTTAGAATAAAATCCTTAGTCCGCATTCTCTAAAATCAATGCCACGCCTTGCCCAACACCGACACACATGGTGCAGAGCGCATATTTCCCTTTACGGCGCTTTAGCTCCTTCATTGCAGTAATCACCAGACGGGTTCCGCTCATGCCTAATGGATGTCCCAAAGCAATTGCGCCGCCATTCGGATTGACACGTTCATCATCATCAGACAAACCCAATTCACGCATCACCGCCAATGACTGAGCGGCAAAAGCCTCATTCAGCTCAATCACATCCATTTGATCTAAGCTCAGCCCTGTTTGCCGCAATATTTTTTGCACTGCGGGAACAGGCCCGATGCCCATATATTTCGCTTCGACACCTGAACTGGCCATCGCAACAACTTTCGCTAAAGGCTTTAAATGATGTGCCTCAGCAAAGCGCTGATTGCCCATCAAAATACAGGCTGCGCCATCATTTACGCCTGAGGCATTCCCTGCTGTCACCGAACCGCCCGCTTTACGAAACGGCGCCTTTAAGGCAGCCAGCGCTTCCAATGTTGTGTCTGCCCGCGGATGTTCATCTGCATCAATGATGACGGTATTTTTCTTAGCATTTTGAATTTCAACAGCTAAAATCTCTTCAGAAAAAATACCCTTTTGCTGTGCAGCCGCTGTTTTTTGCTGGCTTCGATAAGCAAATAAGTCTTGATCTGCCCGGCTGATTTGATATTTTTCAGCCACATTTTCAGCAGTTTCCGGCATGCTGTCGACCCCAAAATTCGCTTTAAACTTAGGGTTGATAAAACGCCAGCCGATCGTGGTATCAAAAATTTCAGGAGCCCGGCTGAATGCGGCCGTCGGCTTAGGCTGGACAAAAGGTGCACGGCTCATCGACTCTACGCCGCCTGCCAAAATAAACTGCGCCTCGCCTGATTTAATTGCACGGGCAGCCAGACCCACAGCATCCAAGCCGGATGCACATAAACGGTTTACGGTGAATGCAGGAACACTATCTGGCAGCCCCGCCAGCAATGCCGCCATGCGGGCCACGTTGCGGTTATCTTCACCGGCTTGATTGGCGCATCCTAAAATAACCTCATCCAAAGCAGACCACGGCAGTTCAGGGTGCTGATTTTTTAAATATTCGATTGGCAATGCAGCCAAATCATCTGCTCGAACACTGCTTAAACCGCCCGCATAACGCCCAATAGGGGTGCGGATGGCATCAAAAATATAAACTGTTTCCATGTTGTTTTCCTTTTAGCCAGCAGCACGTAAATTCGAAATCGGCTGACTTTGCTGCATCCGTCCTAACGCAGCTTTCTTCTTCAAATATATACTAGGTCTATAGCGTTCTTCACCATAAATACGATACATATTTTCAAGATTTTGTAAAATTATGTTATACCCTATTTTATCCGCCCACTCAAATGGTCCTTGCGGATAATTCACGCCATATTTCATTGCTGAATCAATATCTTGTTCGGAAGCAATATTGTGCAGCACAGCTTCGCAGGCTTCATTGACCAGCATTGATATTGTCCGAACCACATAAAGCCCTGCATGATCTCCTGTCCAAATCGGTATCACATTTAAAGCAGCAAATAATTGCTCAACGCTGCGTAGATCTTGTTCTGTACATGCAGGTGAAGCTGTTACAGGAATCGCCTTTGCATTTTCCCAATTGGCATGCCAATCCATCAATACGACTTTTTCATGAGCATGATCAATGACCGCAGACTGACCGAGTGTTAAGCGTAAAGAAACCTCTCCAATCAAGATTTCATCAGGCCCATCTTCAAAACTCAGCTCGACTTGCCCTGATTGCTTGAATTGCTCAATCAGCGCTGCAGAGTGCAGCCATGTACCGCGAACAAGCAGCTTCAATTTCTGCAATGATTTGACATAGCAAACCGGCAATTCATATTTGGGTTGCATCTCTGTTTGGTTGTAATCATAAAAACCTTGCTGAGACTTGCGGCCAAGGCATCCTGCATCCACCAATTCTTTTTGAATCAATGACGGGCGATAGCGCGGTTCATCAAAAAATGCGCGGTAAACACTTTGCGTCACTGAAAAATTGACATCCTGCCCGATCAGATCGGTCAACTCGCACGGTCCCATCGCAAATCCGCCGCATTCGCGCATGATAAAATCAAGCTGCTCCGGCGTGGTGACATTCTCCTGCAGTGCACGAAAAGCTTCGGCATAGTAAGGACGCGCAACGCGGTTCACAATAAAACCGGGCGTTGATTTTGCTGTCACTGGCACTTTTTTCCACCCTGCCATTAAAGCCATCAGCGCATCTGCAACCGCAGCGCTGGTTTTCAGTCCCCGGATAATTTCGACCAGTTTCATTACCGGTGCAGGATTAAAAAAATGCAATCCGACAACACGCTCTGGATGCGGAACTTCCGAAGCAATGGCAGTAATTGAAATTGAAGAAGTATTCGAAGCTAAAATTGTCTCAGTGCTGCAAATTTCTGACAGCTGTTTAAATAACTGCTGTTTAACCTCTTTTTTTTCAACAATCGCTTCGATCACCAGATCCGCTTCTGACAATTGCTGTAAATCTTCAACCACAATTAAATTTTGCAATATCGTCTCAAATAAGGACTGCGGCATTTTGCCTGCATGAACGCGTTTGGTGAGTTGAGCTGAAAGTGCGGTTAATGACTGATATGTTCTGGAGGCATCGACATCAAACACATACGTCGTATGTCCATGCATGGCTGCCAATTGGGCAATCCCCATTCCCATGGTTCCTGCACCGATGACAGCGATTTTTGCTTGCTGCAAATTGATCTGCTGCATGAGTTAGCATCCTTTATATTCTGGTGTACGCTTTTGCATAAAGGCTTGCACGCCCTCACGGTAATCACTTGAACGCCCAGCTAAGCGCTGCAAATCACGCTCTAGAAGCAATTGATCATCCAGATTATTGTCTGCGGCGGCATGAATGGCTTTTTTGATTAAAGACAAGCCATAAGTCGGCTGTTTGGCTAAATGCTCTGCCATTTTTTCAGCTTCAACTTTGAGTGCATCATCTGCAGTCACCTGCCAAATCATGCCAAGCTGTACCGCTCTTTCTGCAGAAATTTTATCGCCCAGCATTGCCAGCCCCATCGCTTGCGCACGGCCAACCAAACGCGGTAAAAACCATGTGCCGCCAGAGTCTGGCACTAGCCCCAAACGGCAAAATGCTTGAATAAATGAAGCTGATTGGGCGGCAATCACAATGTCGCATGCCAAAGCAATATTTGCCCCGGCCCCTGCAGCAACGCCATTCACTGCACAAATCACAGGTTTAGGCATTTCCGTAATCACTTTAATTAACGGGTTGTAATATTTTTCAATGGATAAGCCTAAATCAGGCGCATCGGCATTGGGATCAACCACGCGGTCATTTAAATCCTGCCCTGCACAAAAACCGCGGCCTTCGGCAGAAATAACCACCGCACGAATGGCTTTATCTTTGGCCCATGCTTTCAGTACAGCGGACACTTCTTGGTGCATGACCTCATTAAAACTGTTGAGCTGCTGAGGACGGTTAAACGTTAAATAACCCACTGCATTTTTTTCTTCGACAATAAGCGTTTGGTAATCCATTACACACCTCTAAATTCTGGTTTTCTTTTTTCCAAAAAGGCGCTGATGCCTTCTTGACGATCTTGAGTTGCAGCCAGCCATACAAAATGCTGACGCTCCAGCTTCAAGCCTTGACTTAATGTCACTTCGTGAATTGATTTCAGCGACTGTTTAATCACACGAATCGCAAGCGGCGCTTGTTCTGAAATTTTTTCAGCTAACTCAACCGCATATTGAACCGTTAAAGCGGCTGGGCATATTTGGCTGCTGAGCCCATGGTTTAGCGCTGTCGATGCATCCAGCATTTCGCCGGTCATCGCCCAACGCATCGTTAACTGCTGTCCGACCAATCGAGCCAGACGCTGCGTTCCGCCTGCACCCGGCAGCATGCCTAAGCCAATTTCAGGCAAAGCAAACTGAGCATTGTCTCCTGTGAGCACAATGTCGCCATGCAAGGCAAGCTCAAAGCCAGCGCCAAGCGCATAGCCATTGACAGCCATAATCAACGGCTTAGAAAATTCATCTATGCTTTTCCACAGCTGCGGCCGCTGATCTTGCTGAATGCGGATAACATCCAACTGCGCCAGTTCATTTAAATCTGCACCGGCGGCAAAACATTGCTCATTGCCCGTAATCACCGCTGCTTTAATGACTGGATCGGCATCAAGCTGATGCAGACACGCGCTCAAAGCTTGCAAAGTTGCATTATTTAAAGCATTCCGTTTTTCTGGGCGATTCAGCTCAATCAGCGCTACACCGGTATGGGGAAAACTGATTTTTATATATTCCACATCTGACTTCCTTTTCATGTCTTTGATTGAACTTTTAAAATGGCAGCGCCGTATTTAAAAATTACTCATCAAAGCTTAAGCGCACATTCGCGGTAGTCGGACGCGCCTGACAGCTCAGCACATAGCCTTTTTCAATTTCTTCTGGCTCAAGGCTGTAGTTAATTGCCATCTCAACCTGCCCTTCGAGCACCTTGCATTTACAGGTTGCGCAAACGCCCCCCTTGCATGCATATGGCAAATCTGCACCTGCACGCAAAGCGGCATCTAAAATGCTGTCATCCTGTTTTGAAACTTCAACAATCAACTCACGGCCATCTAAAACAATATTGACCTTCTCTTCACTGCGGCGCTCAATCTGCTGCGCAGTCGCTTTAGGCGCTGTTCCCGTATTAAAGCGCTCTGTATGAATTTTGCTCCGCTCAATGCCTAAAGCCGGCAATACCGTCTCTACCGCATTCATCATCTCTTCAGGGCCGCAAGCAAAACAATGATCTGTCTGGGCATCAATCAAGTGACTTTGAAAAAGCTGCTGCAGTTTTTCAGCATCAATACGGCCATTAAAAATTTCACTGTCATTAAATTCACGAGAGAAAATATTAATAAGCTGCAAACGCTCTTTAAAACGGTCTTTTAAATCCATAATTTGCTCAGCAAACATGGTTTGTTTCCAAGAACGGTTGCCATAGACCAACGTAAACTGCGACTCTGGCTGACGGTTCAGCACCGATTTCACGATGGATAAAATTGGCGTAATACCGCTGCCGGCAGCAAAACCTAAATAATTTTTCCCGCCTAATTTAGACGCTTTTTGAAAAAACACGCCTTGCGGCGGCATCACTTCCAGAACATCGCCAGCTTTTAAATGATCATTGGCCCATGTTGAAAATTGGCCTTGATCAATTTTTTTAATCGCGATACTCATATCTTCTTGCGCATCACTGCAAATTGAATAACAGCGGCGCAGCTCTTCGCCCTCTCTCAGATGACGAATGGTCAGATGCTGACCTGGTTGATACTGAAAGGCATCCAAGTGTTCTAGCGCCAAATCAAATGAAATACAGATTGCTTGGTCAGTTTGAGGCTGAATGGCTTTAATCGTTAACGGTACAAATTGGCTCATGTGAAAATCCTTCTTTCTTTTTTTGACTATGTCTGTTTGACCTCAGTGATTCAAAATGATCAAGGCATTAAATACATTTGAAATAGTCAAAAGGTTCTAAACAGTCTTGGCATTTGTATAAGGCTTTGCATGCTGTAGAACTGAATTCGCTTAATAATTTGGTCTGCACGCTGCGGCAATGCGGGCATTCAATACCATCTGCAAGGGCAACATGCGTACCGCAGCTGTATGATTCACCTTTGGGCGGCGCAATGCCATATTGCTGCAGCTTTTGTTTTCCTGATTCACTCATCCAGTCCGTGGTCCATACTTCAGACAAATCCACCATGACTTGGACAGGAACCAAACCTTTTTGCTCAAAGGCTTGTGCAATTTCCGCTTTTAATAGATCTGTGGCTGGGCAGCCGCTGTATGTCGGTGTGAGGCGTACAACAATTTCGTCTTGCGCATTCAGCTCTACACCACGGATCATGCCCAAATCAAGTACAGACAAAACCGGAATTTCTGGATCAGAAATCTGCGCTAAAACGTCCCAACACTCATCAGTTACCTGCCGAATTAAATTCATACAAATCACTCCCTGTGATGCAGCTGAATTACCATGTCATATTTGGATAAGAACGCTGCATATATTGCAGTTCAGCCAAAATAAAACCGAGATGTTCTGTATGCAGCCCTTGTTTCGCACCGCTGCGGTAAGCACCATCTTCCGGCAGGCTCAATTGCATCCTGCTTAGTTCAGCTTCTACTGTTTCCAGCCATTTAGCTTTTAAAATATCGAGCTGCGGAATCAAACCAGCTTCTACCAGCAGCTGCTCATCTGCGGTAAGCGCATAGAGTTCTTCGGTAAAACGCCAAAGCTGATTCACTCCAGTCTGCGTTTTTTCATGCGCTTCAGCAGTTCCTAAACTTAAACGCTCCATCCATGCCGTCGAAAAGCGCAAATGGTATTTCACCTCTTTCAAACTTTTGGTCGCAAATGCAGACAGAGGTGCATACTGACTATTGCTCAGCGCCGCAAAAAGCAACGCATGGTAATGATCCATCAACCACTGACGCACGATCGTTTGAGCAAAGTCACCATTTGGCTGTTCACACAGCAATAAATTTCGATATTCACGCTCTGTACGAAAATACGCTAATTTATCTTCATCACGTCCTAAGCCTTCAACTTCGCCGGCCAGACTCAATGCTGTACGTGCCTGCCCCAGTAAATCCAAACCAATATTGGCCAAAGCAATATCCAGTTCAAGTTCTGGCGCATGTCCGCACCATTCAGCCAAACGATGTGACAAGATCAGCTGACTATCCGCCACATGTAACAGGAATTGTGTAAATGCTGTATTGCTCATAATGTTCCGCTCCTTGCTTTACATGTGCTCAATGCCATTTGGAATATGATAAAACGTTGGATGACGGTAGACCTTGTCTAAAGACGGGTCAAAAAACTCTGGTTTTTCATCAGGTTGAGAAGATGTAATTAACTCAGACTTCACTACCCAAATACTGATCCCCTCATTGCGGCGGGTATAGACATCACGTGCATTCTGCAAAGCAATTTCATCATCTGGCGCGCGCAAACTGCCCACATGACGGTGGCTTAAACCTTGTTTGCTGCGCACAAATACTTCATACAACGACCAATTATTCTTGTGATTCATGACCATATTTCCCTTATGTTCTAATGTGTTATGCTACTTTTTGAGCGGTTTGCTGTGATTGTTTCTGCGCATAAACCGCAGCCGAATCACGCACCCATTTCCCGCCTTCCCAAGCTTTGCGGCGCGCTTCAATACGTTCATGATTGCAAGGGCCTTTGCCTGCAATCACAGCAAAAAACTCGTCCCAATTCACTTCACCAAATTCATAGTGGCCAGTTTCTTCATTCAGCTTTAAATGCTCATCTGGAACAGTCAGTCCGAGCTGGTGAACTTGAGAAACTGTGTTATCGACAAATTTTTGACGCAATGCATCATTGCTGAATAATTTAATTTTCCAGGCCATGCTTTGCGCGCTATTTGGTGAATGCTCATCGCTTGGTCCGAACATCATCAGTGCCGGCCACCAGAAACGATTGACTGCATCCTGCGCCAATTGCTTTTGCTCTGGCGTACCATTTGCCAGCTCCATCATGGCTTCAAAACCTTGACGCTGATGGAAGCTTTCTTCTTTACAAATACGGACCATCGCCCGTGCATATGGACCGTAAGATGTCCGGCACAATGCGACCTGATTGACAATTGCAGCGCCATCCACCAGCCAGCCAATCGCCGCTACATCTGCCCAGCTCAACGTTGGATAATTGAAAATAGATGAATATTTCATGCGCCCTGCAATCAGCTTATCCATCATGTCATCACGGTCAGCGCCTAATGTTTCTGCTGCGCTATATAAATACAGCGCATGACCAGCTTCATCCTGCACTTTGGCCAAAAGCACGGCCTTACGCTTTAAAGATGGCGCACGCGTAATCCAGTTGCCCTCTGGCAGCATGCCTACAACTTCAGAATGTGCATGCTGCCCAATCTGACGAATTAAAGTTTTACGGTAAGCGTCTGGCATCCAGTCCTTCGGCTCGATTGAAATATCCGTTTCAATTTTTTGTTCAAATACTTGTTTCTGCTGATCCATGATTCCCTCACTTATCCCAAGTGTTGATACATTCAAATTAAAACGATACAGATTTAAAATCAATATATATTTTCAGGTATCATTTATTTTAAAACACCAAAATAACATAAAATGTTGTTTATTAATGTTTTATATTTTTATTATTTTTACTTAGATTATTTTTAGCACGAATTTCGATTGACTTTTTTCTTTTTTAGACACAAATTATGAAACATCAAAACAAATAAATATTTTAATTCGTATCATAAAAGGAGTTTTACGATGCTCGAGCTAGAAAATAGCGACTCAGCTGCACAGCATTCTGCAGATTCAACGATTGCTGCGGCCGCGCTTAAAACCTTAAGCTCGCTGGTATACGGTCAGCAGTTTGCCGCTCAACAGCAGTTACGCACGGTCTATCATGCAATTTCAGGCGACGCCATCTATCAAGTCGGCAGCCACGGCATTGATACTCAAGCAGTTGTTGAATATGCCAAGCAAAAAGGCGCAGTGATGGCGGCATGGACATTTCATCAGCGCGCCAATGCCCTGAAGCAAGTAGCGCAATACTTGATGGAACGTAAAGAAGAATTTTACGCATTGGCGCAAGCGACAGGATGTACACGTAAAGATGCTTGGATTGATATTGAGGGCGGTATTGGCACTTTATATGCCTATTCAAGTTTAGTCCGCCGAGAACTCAGTGATGAAACGGCTTGGGTTGAAGACGCATGGATTCCGCTGTCCAAACAAGGGAATTTTGGCGCAAAACATATTCTGAGCCCTAAAGCGGGTGTTGCAGTACATATCAACGCATTTAACTTTCCAATTTGGGGCATGCTTGAAAAAATTGCCCCGACACTTTTGGCTGGCGTGCCATGCATTGTAAAACCGGCGACTGAGGGCGCAGAACTTACCCATGCAGTTGTAAAAGCAATGCATGAAAGCGGTTTTCTGCCAGAAGGCTCATTGCAGTTAATCTGCGGCCAAATTTATGATTTATTTGATCATTTAAATGCTCAAGATACTGTAACCTTTACAGGATCGGCAGCAACAGGCCAGCAGCTTCGCGCCCACCCTCACCTTAATGCTCACTCTATTCCATTCAGCATGGAAGCCGACTCGGTGAACAGCGCCATTTTAACTGAACAAGCCAATGATGAAACCATTGACCTTTTTGTTCGTGAAATTTTCCGCGAAATGACCACCAAAGCCGGACAAAAATGTACGGCGATTCGACGCGCTTTTGTCCCCGCCGCGCTTTTAGATACTGTACAAGAGCGTTTGCTGGCTAAATTGCAAAAAGTAATCGTTGGTTCTCCTGAACAAGACCATGTCACCATGGGCGCTTTGGCCAGTGTGAAGCAAAAGCATGACGTGGCGGTTAAAGTTGAACTGTTAAGCCAGGACGCTGAGATTGTTTATGGCAGCCACTTGCGCAAAGATGTTGAGATTCAAGCCTCAAATTTAGAAAAAGCCGCGTTTTATCCGCCAACCGTTTTACGCTGCAATAACCCGAAAGACGCTGCAAATATTCATCGTGTAGAAGCCTTTGGCCCTGTTATCACGCTCATGCCCTATATAGATTTAGCTGAACTTGCAGATTTGACTGCACGCGGTGAAGGCAGTCTGGTCGCATCAATTGTTCGAAACGTAGATGACAATATTGAAGGCTTATTGGCTAAAATTGCACCTTGGCATGGCCGTGTTCATATTTTAGACAGTGAAAGCGCTAAAGAAAGTACAGGTCATGGCTCACCGCTTCCGCATCTGGTACATGGCGGCCCTGGCCGTGCAGGCGGCGGAGAAGAACTTGGCGGATTACGTGCTGTGAAACACTATATGCAGCGCACTGCAATTCAGGGTTCGCCGAATGTGATGACTCAAGTCGGACACAGCTGGACAGCTGGCGCCCAAGTATTTGAAGACCGTGTTCATCCATTCAAAAAATCATTTGATGAGCTTCGTATCGGTGAGCGCCTGCTGACTGCAAGACGCACTGTCACCGAAGCGGATATTGTGCATTTCGGCTGTCTAAGCGGTGATCATTTTTATGCCCACATGGACAAAATCGCGGCAGCTGAGTCTTTATTTGGCGAACGTGTCGCACATGGCTACTTCATTGTTTCTGCAGCGGCGGGTTTATTTGTAGATGCCGCAGCTGGCCCTGTCATTGCAAATTACGGCATGGACAATTTACGCTTTGTGGAACCTGTGAAAATTGGCGATACCATCCAAGTGGAGCTGACTTGCAAGCAAAAGACCCCTAAATTACAGCGTGATCCTGAACAAAAACCGCATGGTGTTGTGGTCTGGGATATTAAAGTAAAAAATCAGCGCAATGAGCTGGTTGCAACTTACGATATTTTGACCCTTGTTGAACGCGAACTGTAATGCAAAAACAGTCACTTAACAAAAAAGGAATCAAAATGATTCCTTTTTTTATTTTTTAAAACTTATTTGTATCTTTTTCTGCATTTTTCATTGACGGAAGCATTATTAGGCCATAGATTAAACAAGGACGATACAAAATAAAAATAATAAAATATTAGAAGTATCAAATTATTTAACACGATCAGCACAGGAAGCTGCATGATGAATGATAAGTCGCTAGACATAGAAACGGCTGAAGGGAATGCTCAGCCAACTCACTTAAACTTTGAATCAAGCTCCCCGAGCACTCCGGTTCAAACAAACGCTTTCGAGCAAAGAAGCGCCTATCAATGGTATGTCGTGATTATTTGTATGGCAGCGTACATTCTGTCATTTGTAGACCGGCAAATTTTATCGCTTATGATTGAACCCATTAAACATGATTTAATGCTCAGTGATACGCAGTTCAGCCTGCTGCAAGGTTTAGCATTTTCATTATTTTATGCTTTTATGGGGGTTCCAATTGCTGCTTTGGCGGATAAAAAATCACGGATTAAAATTATTTCAGCGGGCATTGCCTTCTGGAGTTTTGCAACAGCCGCTTGCGGTCTAAGTAAAAATTTTATTCAAATGTTCTTGGCCCGTTTAGGTGTTGGAGCGGGTGAAGCAGCACTATCCCCTGCATTTTATTCCATTGTTGCAGACCTATTTCCTAAAGATAAATTAGGGCGCGCATTAGGGGTTTATGCGATTGGCGCATTTATTGGCTCTGGCCTTGCCTTTTTAATTGGCGGTTATGTTATTGGCTTACTCAAAGATGTCAATTTTGTTGTGCTGCCGGTAATTGGTGAAATTAGAACATGGCAGTTAACCTTTATGATTGTGGGTTTACCAGGAGTTTTATTGGCTTTGCTTATGATTCTGACGGTACGTGAACCAAAACGTAAAGGATTGAAAGTCGGTCAAGATGGCCAAATCGTAAAAGCTTCATTTAAAAACTCAGTCGCTTTTCTTAAAACCCATAAAAAGACCTTCTTCTGCCATTTTATTGGTTTTTCATTTTATACCATGATGCTGTATTCATTATTAGGATGGGCTCCGGCATTTTATATGCGAAACCATGGCCTAGATGCCAGTCAAACCGGTTACATTCTTGGCATTATCATCTTAGTTGCAAATACAGCTGGAGCATTGTTCTGCGGCTGGCTCATCGACTTTTTCTCAAAACGCGGCTATAGCGATGCAGCAATTCGCACCGGCATGATTGGCTGTGCTGCTCTTATTGTTCCGAGCGTTCTTTTTACTCAAGTTGAAAGCATGCAGCTATCATTTGCCTTAATTTTTGTCGCAATGTTCTTCTCTACCTTTCCAATTCCTGCGTCTGCAGCAGCAACGCAAATGCTTACTCCGAATCAATTGCGCGCTCAGGTTTCTGCAAAGTTTCTGTTAACTTCGAACTTAATCGCACTGGGTATCGGTACAACAGCGGTTGCTCTGATTACCGACAAGTATTTTGAAAATACGGTGATGGTTGGAAACTCTATTTCCATTGTAAATGCTGTTGCTGGTGTACTGGGCGTGTTTTTACTTTATAAAGGCTGTCAGTATTACCGTGACAGCATGAAAGCTGAGAATTTAAGTGAAAACTGATCTCTCTATGAGATTTTAACGAAAACTCTATTTAAGCCAATGATTGCATCCTATGAATCATTGGCTTTTTTAATAACAGCATAGACCCGCGCATAAAGCGCTTAAATGCTTTCTAATCTTTCTAATACTTTACACTTTGCTTACATACATATATTCCCAATAAAACCGCGAATATACTGGACTGGTAATGGATACAAATAAGTACCCTGAAGGTCTGCAAACATATTACAAAGACAACCACACAATCGATGTACAGCAGAATCAGGTCATTATTTTAGACATGTACGGTGCAGACAGCGGCAGAGGCTCTGGTGAGCGTTTAAAAGTAAAGCATACGAATACTGCTGAAGAAGTTGTTACTTTCAATCTTGATGTTGGAGTTAAAGGCCAAGGCTGGAAAAATGGAGGCAACTCAGGTACTGACGGCGGAATTGGTTTTGTTATCGTTACTACGAGTTAAATAAAGCTTTCTGCACTATCTGGAAAATCGTTAGATAGTGCAGAAGAACTGCAAAACATCAGTGCAAAATAAACCGAAAATTTACAAAAAAATTTAATTTTTTGTACCTACATAGTGCTTACATGGAATCAGACATTAAAAAACCGCTTAGGGTTAATGCACCTAAGCGGTTGTTTTATATGGTGGGCCCACACAGACTTGAACTGTGGACCAACGGATTATGAGTCCGCTGCTCTAACCAACTGAGCTATAGGCCCTATAAGCTGAAATTGTTATATATCAACAAGTTCAGGCGCAGAGAATACTATCGGAGATTATTTCAAAACACAAGCCTTTTTCATGCCGCTTGCACACTAAGGCAACAATTCAAGCCGCGCCTTCAACGGCCAAAATTTCAGCAAAGAATAAACATGACCGTATAAGGTTAAAATTTCGAGACCGCCGCAAAGAAGAACTTAAAAATTGCAGACCTTTCACTTTCCGCTACACTTGTTCAGTATAGGTATTTATTGATCGTTATTAAATCTTAAAAAACTGATAAATAAAAGATGAATGAATCGAAACTTTTATTTATAAAAGCTTTAAATTTCACATGATTGAAATATCAAAGCTTTGGATTCAGTCAAATTGCTCGATTTTCTTCGACTCTGTATGAAATTCAACCAAAGACCAAAGTACAACAAGCGCAAAAATTACAGATGCAAACAGAAAAGCAGTAATGTAAGTCATTCTTTCCAGTCTCCAAGGACAATTCACTTGAATAAAATTCACAGCTCAATATTTAAGCCTACGACAAAAGTCTAATAAGATTTCCGCTTGATGAACAGTCAAAAAAGATCTTTATTTATAATTTTTTTATATCAATTAATATTTATTTTATATCAATATATTTTTATTTATCGTATCTAAGTCTAAGTTGAATCCATTTACTGCAATCTTTTCCTAACCAATACAACTGTATTTTATTTGTCAGCTCATGCCATTTTTCTATTGACTGAACCTCAAAACAGGCAGAAATTAACGCACACTGTTTTATAGACACACTTTGACTTTTTATTATGCTGAAAAAACTGATTGGCGAAACCTCATTCAAATTGGCTGGCTGGACCTATGAGGTTAAGCCAGATATCCTTGAAAATAAGCAAGTCATTGTAGGCTTTGAACACACCTCCATGATGGATGCTGTACTGTCGCTTGCCCTGTTCCAAATTTATGACATCAAAATTCACACTCTGATTAAAAAGGAATTATTCAAAGGGCCGCTCAAGCCTATCTTAAATGCGATTGGCGGCATTCCTGTTGACCGCAAAGCCAATAAAGATATTGTTTCGCAAATGGTTGAGCATTTTGAAAGCAATGAAAAATTCAATTTAGTGATTGCCCCGGAAGCGACCCGCGCAGAACGCGGTGAAGCGCGCAAGGCGATCCGTACAGGCTTTTGGCATATCGCCAAAGCAGCCGGTGTGCCGATTGTTTTAATGTATGCCAACTCTAAAACCAAGCAAGGCGGAATCTTCGGCAAAATCTATCCCACCGAGCTGGATGATGACCTGGCATTGCTAAAAAAACTGTATAAAGAAAATGTCGGTTTGGATATTGTCATTCCTGAACCGAAAAATCAGGCATGATTGTCTAAAAACTCGAAAGCTAGCCCTTTATCAAAAAAAAGGGCTTATGGTAGAATTTGCACAATCTGATAGGCATAAGGCCAATCTACAAGGAGCATATTTCGCATGGCGGGTCATTCCAAGTGGGCTAATACTAAGCATCGTAAAGCAAAACAAGATGCGAGCCGCGCTAAAGTATTCACAAAATTCATTCGTGAAATCGTTACAGCTGCCCGCTTAGGCGGCGGTGATGTTGCGTCAAACCCGCGTTTACGTGCTGTCGTCGAGAAAGCATTGGTCGCAAACATGACACGTGACACCATCAACCGTGCAATTCAGCGCGGTGTAGGCGGTGAAGAAAATGCTGATTTAAAAGAAGTCACTTACGAAGGTTATGGCGTTGGCGGCGTTGCTGTCATCATTGAAACAATGACTGACAACTTGAACCGTACCGTTCCTGATGTCCGCCACTGCTTCTCTAAAACTGACGGCAACTTAGGCACTGCCGGTTCAGTGGCTTACATGTTTACTAAACGCGGTGAAATTACTTTTGAAGATGTTTCTTTAGAAGACAAAATCATGGACATCGCTTTAGAAGCTGGCGCTGAAGACATCGAAGTGGATGAAGATGAAATTCTGGTCATCACCACTCCTGAAACTTTTGGTGAAGTTCAAGATGCACTGACCGCTGCTGGCTTAAAATCTGACAATGCTGAAGTAGTGATGAACCCTTCAACCAAAGCGTTGATTTCAGATGTTGATCAAGCGAAAAAAATCGTAAAAATGATTGATATGTTTGAAGATCTTGATGATGTTCAAAACGTGTACACCAACGTGGAATTCACAGAAGAAGTTTTAGCTCAGCTTGATGACTAAACTCTATTCTGCATAAAAAAACGCGCCCTTGAGCGCGTTTTTTTATGCCATGATTTCCAATATGACTGTCTTTATTTTGAATGAGCTTGCTACAGGCCTGAGTGCAGCATACTGAATCAAGCAGACTGAGATTTGAGTAAGAACTAGGCGTCACTCAAAAATATCCAAACCGCCGTTCATATCAATAGCCGTCAGCGGATTTAAACAAATTTGCATTCTGTACATATCATCCATCACTTAAACCCATCTACACCCTATCTAATATTCAGACCAAGGTTGCGATTGCGCAGCATGCTCTGCTGAACGTCCTTAGGCTTTGCTCAGCAGGCCCGTACAGTTAAATACATTATATTCCTTAATGACAAAGCTGGAATGCAGCGCAACCACATGTTCAATTTTACCAATACGCTTGAGCAGCACATCACTGTAATTTTCCATATCTTTAGCCACGACTTCCACGATAAAATCAGCCGACTGCCCTGTCACCAAAAAAGCGCTGATGACTTCTGGGATATTTTCCAATTCGGCTAAAAATTTTGCAAAGGTATCGGTGTCATGCTTGCTGAGCGACACTTGCAGCAGCACATGCAGGCTAAAGCCCAGCTTCTGATAATTCAATTCACGCTTCAGGCTGGAAATCACGCCAGCATCAATCAGATGCTTAATCCGTCGGTGAACAGAACTGACCGAAAGATTAATGCGCTCAGACAGCTCGTTCAGATTCAAATCTTCGTGGGTTAATATTTCCAGCAGCTGCTTATCAAAGCGGTCTAATTCCATTTTATCTCCCAAACTGCACAATGCCGGCTTTTGTTTCAGCCACGCATGCGCTCAATGCCGATGAACTGCCATTTTTAATTTTTCAAATGAAGATGGTCGATTCAAATTTTTCTTAAAACACGTTTGCCAGACTGCAGATTATTTTCATGTTCTATTTATATATAAAAAAATTACGCATGTTTTGCAAATATTTTCGAATAATTTTCTCCAACACTTGCCCACGCCTCCTGCTGTGATTTGCGCAAAGCATGACAAGCCTAGTCAGACCATGCTTTTTCGACCCTGCAAAACCCTTTAAAGCATTTTGCGTGCGTGCATGCTGCACATTAAAAAAAACGCACCGAAATGCGTTTTTTATTTCCCGATCAAACACCGCGCCAATCCACTCTGGAATTACGCTCAGTCTGATAAATCCGCAGCACATACTGACCCAAAGGCAAATCGGTTAAATACGCTTTATAGGCTTTAAAATCATCGGACAAATTTTCAGAAGATTCTTTTTCCCATGGCGTGCCCGCAATTTCCAAAATCGGCGCCAGCATTGAGCACACAGCAATATCCGCCAAACCCAAACGGTCGCCGACAAAATAACGGCAGCCATGCTGTATCAATCGCGCATTCAGCTCTTCAATGATGCCGTGCATCAGCGCTTTAGACTGATCCACTTTTTCCGAATCCAGCTGGTAGCCTTTAGAAACCAAAGCTTTCAGCAGCGGTTTCGAGTATTTTTCAAATTGGCGCAAATAGCCTTTCTCGCCAATCAATATATCCAGTGATTCATCATTTTCTTTCAAAACATGCGACAGCGCCCAGCGCCGCACATGACGGCCCAATTCTGAAGACAAATCATTAATTTCCAGCGCTTGCTGCCGCAGATCCACATCTGCACGGAGCAAAGCATGTTCTGGATAGTGTTCATCCAGATACAAGGCAATCTGCGTAGAATCCGCAATCCATTGTTCTCCATCACGCAAAATAGGCAATTTATTCTGCCCGGTTTTCAACTGCGCAAATGCGCGATGCACGCCCGGCATCAAATTATGAGCGGTATACTCCAGTTCTTTATAATCCAGCAGCCAGCGCGCCTTCTCACAAAAATGCGATAATGGAAACTGGTATAACGTACGCATAAATGCTCCAAATTTATTGTTTTACTTTACTCAGCATTGCTGAGTATTTTAGCTGGATACTTTAGTCACACCCTTTTAGAAAAACAATGTGCTTTTTACCCAAAATTAAATCTTTGCATGTTATTGCAGTATACACATTCCGGACAATCCGCTTCGTCAGTTTAAGCGCGCATCCAAGCCATGACTTTGCCATGGCTTTCATGTAAAATCATCGGCAATTTTTATATATAACACTGTGTGAGTTATTTCATGGGTTTTAATTGCGGTATTGTCGGCTTGCCGAACGTTGGTAAATCTACACTTTTCAATGCTTTAACTAAAGCTGCTATTGCTGCTGAAAACTTCCCGTTCTGTACGATTGAGCCAAACACAGGCATCGTTCCTGTTCCGGATCAGCGTTTAGACAAACTCACTGCAATTGTTAAACCGCAGCGCGTCCTGCCGACAACGATGGAATTTGTCGATATTGCCGGCTTGGTTGCAGGCGCATCAAAAGGCGAAGGCTTAGGCAACCAATTCCTTGCCAACATTCGCGAAACAGATGCCATTGCACATGTTGTGCGCTGCTTTGAAGATGAAAACGTGATTCACGTAAATGGCAAAATTGATCCGCTGGACGATATTGCCACCATCAATACAGAACTGGCGCTGGCAGATTTAGAAACCGTCACTAAAGCCGTGACCCGTTTAGCAAAATCTGCAAAAGGCGGTGACAAAGACGCTATTGCAACTAAAGCCGTTTTAGACAAAATTCTGCCATTGCTAGACGAAGGCAAGCCTGCCCGCGCTGCAGATTTAGACGACGATGAGCGTAAATTGGTCCGCGGTTTCGGTTTAATGACTTTAAAGCCAACCATGTACATCGCCAACGTTGCAGAAGACGGTTTTGAAAATAACCCGCATCTTGAAGCCGTTAAAAAATTGGCTGCCGAAGAAAATGCGATTGTGGTGCCGCTGTGCAACCAAATCGAAGCGGAAATTTCATTGCTTGAAGATGAAGACCGCGCAGAATTCCTAGAAGCTTTAGGCATGGAAGAACCTGGCCTGAACGTTGTGATCCGCGCAGGTTACGGCTTGCTTGGCCTGCAAACTTACTTTACTGCCGGCGTGCAGGAAGTCCGCGCATGGACGGTGAAAATTGGCGCAACAGCTCCGCAAGCGGCTGGCGTCATTCACACTGACTTTGAAAAAGGCTTTATCCGTGCAGAATGCGTAGCTTATGATGACTTTGTTCAATACAACGGCGAAGCAGGCGCGAAAGAAGCTGGCAAATGGCGTTTAGAAGGCAAAACGTACATCGTTCAAGACGGTGATGTGCTGCACTTCCGCTTTAACGTATAAGCTGAAATTTTTAATTCAAGCTTGAGCAATGGCTTGTAAAATGATACAAGCCCATAAAATAAAGCTCCGGACATCCGGAGCTTTATTTTTTTCAGCGGTTTTATTGGCTGTGATTTATCGAGGCTTAAAATTACAGTACAGAATCATGAAGCCAGCCTTAAGCTTAAAAACATAAAACAAAGCCACAAAACTCTACAGCTTTTCACCTACACAGTTGCTGCTTAACTTTTTTCGATACTCATCTATCTTAGTAAATAGGCGCTAAGCCTTCCTACACCTCATTATAGATAATCAATTAAATTCGCGTTTTACGGAGTCAAAGAAATGAAGAAAATCAGCACTCTATTCGCAGCAGGTATGTTCAGCTTACTCAGCGCCACTGCATTTGCCTGCCCGCAAGGCACCACATTAACCGGCGGCACAGGCCCGAACCATAAAGGCGGCAAATGTGTAGCGGCAGCAACCGTTAAACACCAAGCCCAAATGACCAAAAATGAAGCCGGCCAGGCTCAGCAGCATGCAGCTAAAGCCAAACATGAAGCGGTAAAAGCTGAACAGCACCGGACAGCAGCGATGCAAAAAGATGTCAAACAGGCTTCACATGAACAAGCCAAAGCAGCCGCTGAAACCAACGCCGCAAAACATGAAGCAGCCAAAGCTAAAACCGCTGCCGCTCATGCCAAAATGGATGCACAGCATACCCCTGCGAAACCTTAAATTTTCTAGCCTAAAAAGCCGGTCATCAGCCGGCTTTTTTACGCATGCTGTTTTATAATTGATGCGCATATTACTTCAAATAGTTACTAACTTACTTTTAATAAGCCAGTATATTTGAGTTTGCTTGAACTTAAATATGCTGTACTTGCTTGGCATCCATCATTGCACGCTGCTTGCGCGCTTCTTGCAGCATGCGCTGCTCAATCTCTTTTCTAAAGCCCAGCATAAAGACCATTTCAGCCAATACAAATAATGGGCCTATCGCCAAGCCAATGACATCATCAAAGAAAGCCGGTTTTTTCTTTTCATAAAAATGGCCAATAAACTGAATCACCCAGCCCGCCACAAAAATGCCAATGCTTGCGCCCAGCCACGCCGCCATGCCCCATTGAGCAATCATATGCGCCAGCGGATAAGACACTGCAAAGATGAGCAGCATCAGCAGGCCAAAGATTTTATCCAGGCTTAAATAATAGATTACGGTCATGATAATAATCACCAGCGCCAATGTAATTTCATATCCAGAAACCATCACGCCAGCTCGGGCCGTTAAGCACATAATGGAAAACACAATCAGCGGAATGCCAACAAAATGCGTTGCGATATTTTTGTGATCCAGATGGTAAGCTGCATATTGGCTCAGCAGCTGTTCGAGTTTAGTCATAGTCATGCATCCTTGTATCCGTTATGCTTTCACGCGATATAATGACTATATAAGAAAGCGCAGCCGCAAGTTGTCGCGCAGACGACAAATGCAGCCCGGACAGCTGCAGCTCAATTGAAAATTGGAATTTCATCTATGCTTGACCCACAATATCTGCCGCATTTGAACAACAATTATTGGTATGCCCAGCTGAACCCAGACTTTCAGCGCTATATTTTAGAACATGCGCATTTACAGCAAGCGCGGAAAGACCAGCACATTTTCCTCTCAGGCGATGCTTTTGACGGCATCTATGCGGTTTTAGAAGGCGCCGTCCGCTTAGGCTATATTGATATCCACGGCAAAGAAGCGGTCGCCGCCATTGCAGAACCTATTATGTGGTTTGGAGAAATTTCACTGGTCGATCAACAGCCCCGCTCCCATGACGCCATCGCCATGCAGAAATCCACGATTCTGCATCTGCCTTGCGCCAGCATTCAGCCGCTGCTGCAAGATCATCCGCAGTTTTGGTTTCATATTGCGCAGCTGACCAGCCAGAAACTACGTTTTGCATTTTTAGAACTGATTTCCATCCAAACGCAGAGCATAACCCAACGTTTAGCGCAGCGCCTGCTGTTTATTTTAAATGGCTATGGCAATCATATTGAAATTGAACAGCACTGCATTCATTTGTCGCAGGAGCAATTGGCGCAGCTGCTGGTCTGCTCACGGCAAACGGTCAATCAGGAATTGCAGGAATTAGAAAAACGCGGAGTGCTGAAATTAGCTTTTCGGAAAATTGAAATTTTAGATGCCGCGCTGCTGCATCAAATTGCGCATGCTTGGCCTCAAGCTTAACGCCACATTTGACACTAGGCCGATGTGCAATTTCAGTGCAGTCGTATGCGCTATTTTAGAACATTTTATTTTTTTGATTTACAGCGGTGCAGCTTTAGGATTTAGCAGAATGTTTTGCTTTGATGCTTCAAGACAATAATTGGCAAACATTCACGCTGTCTACACCATTGGTGCATGATGCAACTTCATGCGAACTGGATTCTGATTCTGCATTAGTGCTGGCTTGAACATTCATTACCGCAGTTAAACATGCGGCCGTGAATAACATCATGCATACTTTTTTCATCTTCATCACCTCTTGATCTTTGTAAATTGACAGCTGCGAAATACTTATTTCAAGGTAATTTTCACACAATTTATCAAATAGCGATAATTCACATTTTTTATCATGTTATTGAATTTTTATATTATTGATTGTTTTAAGGTATTAAAAAATAAAATTATTGATTTATGAAATAAAAAAA
>NZ_JAYRTF010000022.1:0-57604 GCF_041919735.1 Acinetobacter sp. | reverse complement strand
CTGATCCATTTTTTCGATCTTTGTAAGGAGCCATCATGGCCGTTCAGCAAAACCGTAAAAGTCGCTCTCGCCGTGACATGCGCCGTTCACATGACGCTTTAACCGAGAATGCATTAACTGTAGACCAAGCTACTGGCGAGACTCACCGTCGTCACCACGTATCTAAAGATGGTATCTACCGTGGTCGTCAATTATTCGCTAAAGCATCTGCTGAATAATTGATGATGTATTAAGCGTCAAGCTTAGTAGAAAAAATGGGAGCGTTAAGCTCCCTTTTTTTGTGCCGATTTTTGTTGTATTTGGCAATTACCTAATGCAAATTTAAATGTTAAATTTCCGCCCACATATGAACTCATATGAGGTCTTGCTGAAATAATGAACATTTAGTCATGTCTCAGCATATCTTAATTAAAGGATTTTTTTATGTCTGCTAAACAACTCGAGCAAGCGGCCCTGGCAGCGAAAACTGCATTTTTGTTTCCTGGCCAAGGTTCACAAAAAGTCGGCATGCTGGCTGATCTTGCAGAACAGTTTAGCGGTGTTCAGGCGACATTTGCTGAAGCATCGGAAGCGGTTGGTTTTGATTTATGGCATATCGCGCAAAGCGGTGAAGGGCTGAATCAGACTGAATTTACTCAGCCGGTACTGCTGACAGCCAGCATTGCGTTATGGCGCGTGTGGCTGGAGCTGGGCGGTGTAGTGCCGAAATACTTGGCAGGCCACTCTTTGGGTGAATACAGCGCATTGGTGGCTGCTGGCGCCATGACCTTGGGTGATGCTGTGAAATTGGTGAACCTGCGCGGCAAGCTGATGCAGGATGCAGTACCGCAAGGCGCGGGCGCAATGGCTGCAATTTTGGGCTTTGATGATGACAAAGTCATTGAGCTGTGCGCGCAAGCCAGCGCATTAGGCCAAGGCAGTGTTGAAGCGGCGAACTTTAATGCGCAAGGCCAAGTGGTGATTGCCGGCACTAAAGATGCGGTTGATGCTGTGATTGCTTTGGCGAAAGAAAACTCAGGCAAAGCGATTGCCTTGCCGGTATCTGTGCCATCGCACTGTTCATTGATGAAGCCTGCCGCTGAGAAGTTTGCAGAAGCTTTGGAACAAACTGCCATTGAGCTGCCGGGCATACCTGTAATACAAAATGTCAACGCGGAAATTGCTGCTGATACGGCGCAATTGCGTCAGGCATTGACTGCGCAGCTGTATCAGTCTGTGCAATGGACTAAAACCATGCAGTTCATTCAGGATCAAGGGGTTCAGTATGTGGCTGAATGCGGTCCGGGCAATGTGCTTGCGAATATGGCGAAACGCCTGCCGAACATCGAAAAAGCATTTCCACTCGACTCTACTGGTCGCTTGGAAGATGCACTAAACGCCATTTTAATGGCTGAAGGGAAAATTGCATGACACAAGAACGCAAAGTTGCACTGGTTACAGGTGCAAGCCGGGGGATTGGCGCAGCCATCGCTCAGCAGCTGATTCAAGACGGTTATTTTGTTGTTGGCACAGCAACTTCTGAATCAGGCGCAGAAAAACTGGCAGCTGCTTTTTGCGGCAACGGTGCAGGCAAAGTGCTGGATGTGCGTGATGGTGCAGCGATTGATGCATTGGTGTCTGACATTGAGCAAAATTATGGCCCAGTGCTTGCATTGGTGAACAATGCCGGCATTACCAAAGACAACTTGCTGCTTCGCATGTCGGAAGACGATTGGGATGATATTTTGAACATTCATCTGAAAGCTGTCTACCATTTGTCTAAACGTGTGCTGAAAGGCATGACCAAAGCGCGTTTTGGCCGCATTATTAATATCAGTTCTGTGGTTGCGCATTTTGCCAACCCAGGTCAGGCGAACTATTCAGCGGCCAAAGCCGGCATTGAAGCGTTCAGCCGCAGCCTTGCAAAAGAAATGGGCAGCCGTCAAATCACAGTGAACTGTGTGGCGCCTGGCTTTATTGCAACAGAAATGACAGAACAGTTGAGCGAAGAAATTCGTAAGAAAATGAGCGATCAGGTGGCTTTAGGCCGTTTAGGTGAGCCTCAGGATATTGCTGATGCCGTAGGTTTCTTAGCTTCAGACAAAGCAAGTTACATTACTGGTACAGTGTTACATGTAAATGGCGGTTTATACATGGCTTAAGGCTAAGTATAAACTTCCCAAATTTTTTATATTCAATTAAACTAACGGCATTAAAAACGCCACAAGCAATGAGGAGAATTCCTGTGAGCGATATCGAACTACGCGTTAAACAAGCAGTAGCTGAACAACTGGGCCTTAAAGTTGAAGAAATCAAAAACGAAGCATCTTTCATGGATGACTTAGGTGCTGACTCTCTTGACCTGGTTGAGCTTGTTATGTCTTTCGAAAACGACTTCGACATCACTATTCCAGATGAAGATTCTAACGAAATCACAACTGTTCAATCTGCAATTGACTACGTTTCTAAGAAACTGGGTTAATTTCTGATTTTTCAGCTTTGCTGAAACAAGAAACCGCCAATTTTGGCGGTTTTTTTGCGGCTGAATTTTATGGCTGCTTTTATTTGAGACGAAGGCTCTTCCGCTCATGGCGATATAAAGTCATAACTATCTAAAGCTATATATCAGCCGGTTTGTTTTCCTCTATAAAATAAAGCTTCAGCCTGTTCCAGCCAATTCAAACTCTGCGATTAAAAGCCAGAATTCAAAAAGGAAGCTGAAAAGGAAGCTGCAAACCATCAGACGCTTTGGGTTCTGCCTCAGGCCTTGGCAAAAGAATGCGGCGTCAGCTGAATCAAGCCGCGCCGGTTCATGTCCCGCGGATTAAGACGTTGCCAGAGATTGAAAACAAGTTTTATACGCTGACGTCAGATAGCAGCAGATTCAAACGCTCAAAATTGATGATGCAGCCGATCCATGCTGCAAAATTTTGGCGCTAACCGGCGATTGCTGGAAACTACGGATGCTGTTTTTTTAAGGATCAGATACAGTATATTCCCGCCTGGATTTCTGTTCAAAATTAAAAAAAACTGCCGAAGATTCAGCGGTTTTTGGGGCGAATCAGTCAATTGAAGATGGCTGCTATGCTGTTTGACTTGGTTGTTTGCCTTGCGTGAGCAGATTGCTTTAAGCGTCCAGATCCAAATATAAGCCTTCTTTCACTTCTTCCATCACCACATAGCTATGAGAAGATGCCGATGCCGGCAGTTTTTTTAAAAGATTGCCCAGCAGTTTGCGGTAGGTGCTCATTTCTTTTAAACGCGCTTTAACTAAATAGTCGAAGTCTCCTGAAATCAGGTGGCATTCCAGCACTTCAGGAATTTCAGATAAATCCCGCGCGACTTGTTCAAAAACATCACCTGATTTTGCCGAGAGTTTAATCTCCAGAAAAACCAGCAGGCGCTTATCGACTAATTCTGGATTCAGCCGTGCATAGTAGCCCATGATGATGCCATCGCGCTCCAGCCGTTTGACCCGCTCTGAACAGGGGGTTGTGGAGAGGTTGACTTGGGATGCTAACTCGCTGATCGCGATGCGCCCATTCTTTTGCAGAATGTCTAAAATCATGCGGTCAATACGGTCTAATTTACGCATTTATTTTTCCCTGTCTTTTTTGTAATTACACGACAAAACATGTGAATCAACTGAAATAAAGTCTTTAAAACAGTAAGATTAACTATTTAACCCAAAATATACTAGTTAAATAAACTAGGGATAAGGTCAAGGTCAAGACTATGCGTGTAATTGTTTTAGGCAGCGGTGTGATTGGTGTTACCAGCGCTTATTATTTGGCAAAACAAGGTGCTCAAGTCACCGTATTGGATCGCCAGTCTGGACCTGCAGAAGAAACCAGTTTTGGTAATGCTGGCCAAATCTCTCCGGGCTATTCGACTCCATGGGCAGCGCCGGGTATTCCTTTTAAAGCGGTGAAGTGGATGTTCCAGCATCATGCGCCATTGGCTGTGCAGTTGGATGGCAGCATGTGGCAATTGCAGTGGATGATGCAAATGCTGAAAAACTGTGGTGCGGACCAATATGCAATCAATAAAGAACGTATGGTGCGTGTTGCGGAATATAGCCGTGATTGCTTACGTACTTTGCGTGATGAAACGGGCATCAGCTATGAAAACCGTTCAAAAGGTACTTTGCAGTTGTTCCGTAAAGATTCACAGCTGGAAGCGGTGCAGCGTGATATCGAAGTATTAAAAGAAACGGGTGTAGAGTTTGAATTGCTGGATCGTGATGGTTTAAGCAAAGTTGAGCCTGCATTGGCAGAAGCTAAAGATAAATTGGTCGGTGGTCTGCATCTGCCAAATGATGAAACCGGTGATTGCTACCTATTTACCAATGCTTTGGCTGAACAGGCTAAAACACTTGGTGTTGATTTTCAGTTTAATCAAAATGTTGAAAAACTGATTGTAGAAGGCGGTGAAATTAAAGGTGTGTTGGTCAATGGCAAAGTTCTGACGGCAGACCGCTATGTTTTGGCTTTTGGCAGCTATTCACGTGATTTCTTAAAACCGCTGAATTTGGATTTGCCAGTTTATCCAGTGAAAGGTTATTCATTAACTGTGCCGATTGTGGATCCAAGCCATGCACCGCAATCTACCGTATTGGACGAAACCTATAAAATCGCCATTACCCGCTTTGACAACCGTATCCGCGTAGGCGGTATGGCGGAATTAAGCGGCTTTAATTTAGGCTTGAATCAAGACCGCCGCGGCACATTGGAAATGGTCACTCGTGACTTGTTCCCAGGCGGTGATTTAGAACAAGCCTCGTTCTGGACCGGCTTACGTCCGATGACACCGGATAGCACACCGATTATTGGGCGGACAAAGTACAACAATCTCTTCCTAAATACCGGTCATGGCACATTGGGTTGGACTATGGCGTGCGGTTCAGGAAAATTGATTAGTGATCTTGTACTGGGACAACAGGCCGAGATCAGCACAGAAGGCTTATCGCTGCAGCGTTACGCGCATGCAGCATAAAGAATGCGGTTTGCAGGGTAAGTAGCTCGGCAAACCGCATTTTTGTTATTTATAGATTCAAGGAAGAAGAGCATGTCACGGCCGATACAAGCTGTCATTCATTTAGATGCCTTAGCGCATAATTTGCAGGTGGCGAAGCAATTTGCTAGACAGAATGTGTCTGATGCACACGTTTATGCGGTGGTTAAAGCCAATGCTTATGGTCACGGCATAGAGTGCGTCTATGAGGCGTTCAAACACGCAGATGGTTTTGCTTTGCTGGATATTGCCGAAGCTAAACGCCTGCGCGCTTTGGGTTGGCAAGGGGATATTTTGCTGCTGGAAGGTATTTTCAGTCTGCAAGATTTACTGGACTGCCATCAGCTTAAATTGAGTTTCAGCGTGCATAGCGCACATCAAATCGACTGGCTGCGCCAATTTCAATACAGCTATCCGCAGGCGCAGTTTGATGTTTTTGTCAAAATGAACTCAGGTATGAATCGTTTGGGTTTTACTCCTGAAGCCTATGCTGAAGCATGGGTCGAGCTGCAAAAAATGAGTATTGTCCGTAGCCTGACACACATGATGCATTTTTCAGATGCAGATGGTGAGCGTTTTGGTGAATCAGGTATTCAGTATCAATATCAATGTTTCCAGCAGATGGTTCAGCAGTTTCCTGCACCAGTTACTGTCAGTAACAGTGCTGCAATTTTGCGCCATTCAACGGCGCTGCAGTCCAATATTGCCCGCAGTGGCATCATGCTTTACGGCAGTTCTCCTGATTATCCACAGCATACGATTCACGATTGGCAGCTGCAGCCAACGATGACGCTGCGTACCGAAATTATCGGTGTGCAGACTTTGCAGGCTGGGCAAAGTGTCGGCTATGGCTCGAACTTTGTGGCAGAAAAAACCATGCGTATCGGTATTGCCGCTTGTGGCTATGCTGATGGTTATCAGCGTGTATCGCCAACGGGTACGCCTGTACTGATTGATGGTCAGGCATCAGGTCTGATTGGCCGCGTCAGTATGGACATGCTGGCGGTGGATTTAACCCATTTGCCTGACAGTGACATTGGTTCGGAAGTGGTGCTGTGGGGCAAGGCTGCAAATGGCGCAGTACTGCCGATTGATGATATTGCAAAAGCCTCAGGCACAGTTGGTTATGAACTGATGTGCGCTGTGACTCAGCGCGTCCCTTTTACGGTCGATGCAGGGCGTATTCCAGCTGAGTCTGCAGCCTAATCATCGATTCAACAGATTATTCAAAGACTGAAAATTCAGTCGAATATTTTTAATTTTACCAGTCTATAACGGGCACTGCCTTAGTGCCTAAAGATGAAAATGTACAAGGAAGCATGACCATGTCAGACCCTATTCAACGATTCGGCAGCAATGATTTTATGAGCGCAGTCACAGTGTTTAACCAAGTGGTTTACCTCTCTGGACAAGTGCCGAAAAATTCGGAAGCAGGGATTGAAGCGCAGACTTTGGATGTGCTGAACACCATTGATCAATTGCTGGCTCAAGCGGGCAGTGACAAATCTAAAATGTTATCTGCACAGCTTTTCCTGAAAAATCTTTCAGATTTTAAAATTGTAAATGCGCTGTGGGCAGAATGGCTGAAAGACTCACCAAAACCTGCACGTGCCACCATCCAAGCGGAGCTGGTTAATCCAGACTGGCTGATTGAAATTGCGGTCACTGCTGCACAACCTTAAGTTGTGCAGTTTTTTATTTTTGAATCTTCCATGCTTGCTTCGGCAGTTTTAGCTCAATAGGACATTGGGCAGGGCAGTTAGCGTTAATCGAGAACTGCGCCGCTGCAAGTATTATAAGGACATCAACTATGGCTACACATCAAGATGACGTGCAATCGTCGCCTCATGAACTACAGCGCAAGCTGTCTAACCGTCATTTACAGCTGATCGCCATTGGCGGCGCTATCGGCACGGGCCTATTTATGGGCTCGGGTAAAACCATCTCCTTGGCTGGACCATCCATTCTGTTCATTTACATGATTATTGGTCTGATGTTTTTCTTTTTGATGCGCGCGCTAGGTGAAATCCTGCTGTCGAATTTGCACTATAAATCCTTTATCGATATGGCGCATGATCTGATTGGACCGGGCGCAGGCTACTATATTGGCTGGTCGTATTGGCTGGGCTGGGTTTTAGTCGGTATTGCAGATTTGGCTGCCATTATTAACTATTTAGGCTTTTGGCTGCCGCCCGATGTCGGCTTTACCCCGATGGGGCAGGCGCTGATTAGTGCAGGCTGTGTGCTGCTGGTTTTAGGTTTGAACTTGCTGACGGTCAAGCTGTTTGGTGAAGTGGAGTTTTGGTTTGCCTTAATCAAAATTTTGGCGATTTTAGGCCTGATTGTGATTGGCGGTTTTATGGTGTTTAGTCACTTTCATTCGCCAGATGGCACTGCATCGAGTTTTAGCAATGTTTGGTCGCATGGCGGCATGTTTCCCAAAGGCTCAGACGGTTTCCTTGCTGGTTTCCAGATTGCGCTGTTTGCTTTTGTCGGGGTTGAGCTTTTAGGCACCATGGCTGCTGAAACCAAAGACCCCGAAAAGAACTTGCCGAAAGCCGTCAATGCGATTCCAACCCGAATTATCCTGTTTTATGTGCTGTCTTTGTTTGTGGTGATGTCGGTAACACCGTGGGATAAAATTCCAGCAGATCAAAGTCCATTTGTATCGCTGTTCCTGCATGCGGGTATTCCAGTTTCAGCCATTATTATGAACTTGGTGGTGCTGTCATCGGTCATGTCATCCATGAATAGCGGGGTGTTTTCAACTTCACGTATGCTGTTTGGTTTGGCGCGAGGCGGTCAGGCACCGCAAGCGTTGGCGCGATTATCTAAGCGTGCTGTCCCTGCTCAAGGCTTAATTTTCTCTTGCTTCTTTATTATGGCGGGTGCGGGGCTGCAGTACTTTGTACCGAATACCATTGAAGCCTTCACTTTGGCCAGTTCACTGTGCGTGATTTTATTTATCAGTATTTGGGCGCTGATCATGGTCTGCTACTTGCGCTACCGTAAACAGCAGCCGGAGAATCATGCCAAATCGACCTTTAAAATGCCGGGCGGTGTATGGATGAGCTATATCGTTTTAGCCTTTCTATTCTTTGCTTTGGTTATTTTGAGCTTGGAGCCGGATACGCTTAAAGCGCTGATGATCAGTCCGCTGTGGCTGGTGATTTTGGCAGTTACTTATCGTGTTCTGTATTTGCCGCGTGTGAAACGGCGGATGCTGGAACAGCTCTGATTGATTTTTGCGCAGTACAGAAATCTTATCATCAAGGCTCGCATCATGCGGGCTTTGATTTTTGGGATTGCAGCGAAGTGCAGTATATTTATTGGTTATAGAGTGAATGCGTGAGAGAGGGAGAATGAATCTTCTAGGCTCTATCCGCCAGATATTATTAACAAGAAGAGATACATCATTGGTAATAATTAAAAACTGTATTTTCCTTCAATTTAGCTTTTAATAGTTCGGTAAAAATTCAATAACAGATTCAGCATCTTATGCGCAATGAAAAAATAGATCTTCTTCGAGGCATTTCCATCCTTTTGGTGCTGCTGCATCATTTTAATATTCCTTACAAATTGCACGATACCTTTTTAGGCGTCCAGATTTTGGGTGAAAGCCTCAGTACGCTGATTGCCCGCAACGGCAATTATGGTGTGACCATGTTTTTTGTCATTTCCGGCTTTTTAATTACCCAGCATACGCTGCAGCGCAGCGGATCCTTGGCGCACATTCGGCTGAAAGATTTTTATGTGCGCAGGATTGCGCGGATTATCCCTTGCCTGGTGCTGCTCGTGGCGATGGTCACGTGTTTAGGCAGTTTAGGCCTGAAGCCGTTTATCAATCAGGCGCCCAATGGCATTGAAGTGTCTTATGGGCTGACAGTGCTGTCCGCTTTCAGCTTTTGGATGAATCTGCTGATTATTGAATACGGCTGGGTGAATTATGCCTTGGGCGTGCTGTGGTCGTTGTCTGTCGAAGAAGTTTTTTATCTGGTTTTTCCTTTGCTGTGTTTGAGCTTGGGCCGCGGCAAAGGCTGGATAATTTTTTTACTGGCGGTTATCGCTTATGCGCCGTATTTCCGCTGGCTGCATTTTGGCGAAGAAAGCGGCGCCTATCTGTATCATTATTTTTCCAGTTTTGACGGCATCGCAATCGGCTGTTTGACCGCGCTGTATGCGCAGCATTTTAAAGGCGCGCTGCGGCATTCTAAGCTGATTGTTGTTTTCACTGCGCTGCTGATGTGCGCGCTGTATCTGCATGCGCCGATTAAAGAAGTCAGCACATGGGGGATCAGTGCCTTTGCTGGGCTGACAGCTGTGCTGATATTCTGTTTTGCGCAAGATCCGCAAACGCAGGCGCAATCTTTCGGTTCGCGCGCCTTGGTGTGGATCGGTCAGCGCAGCTATGAAATGTATCTGTTTCATTTGATTATTTTGGGGCTGATGAAAGTGGTGTATTTTCCTAAAGAAACCCTGCCGATTGAAAAATTGATGCTGCTGCCGGCATATTTTATTGCGGTATTCCTGCTGAGCTGGGCGATAGAAAAATATTATTCAACGCCGCTGAATGTAAAAATTCGCAAAACATGGCTGCATTGAAGCTCAATCGCAAGCTTGAGCGGTACGGTGGATTGCTGAGGGCAGAATATTCCATCTTGAAAATATTGTACGGCCACAATGCGCCCGTCGCTGTGCAAAGCGGTTTTAAAACGGGAGCGGATTGACAGGAAGAATCAATCGGAAATGTTTGGGTGCATTGAATTTTTCTTATTGTTGAATAATATAGGATAAATGATAAGCGATAAAAAAATTAAAAATGAAACATAAGCTTTGGGCTGGACTGAGTGCTTTCTTTATAGTGATCTGTTTGCTCATTGCGGCTGCGGCCAAGTGGATGATCACCGATGAGCCTTTAAGCGCAAGCTCAAAAAAACACTTAAAAACAGATCTGCTTTATCATCCAGATACTGAACAGCATCCTTATTTTGCGTTCTTGGGGCTGGATGCCAAGGATCAGGCGGACGCTGATGCGTTAGGCCGCTACCGTTACCATCAGGAATGGGCCAACTACATTCAAAATCAGAACGCCCTGCAGCAGCCTGAAATTGATCAAGGATTGAATCAGAGCCTCACACGTGCAGATCTTTCTGATGCGGAAAAACAGCTGCTTCACCAATTGCAGCAAGATTTGCATCAGGCTTCGGATGAATTTGAACAGCGTATCTTGGACAATCAAACCGCGCTGCAAAAGCTGATCAAGCGGGAAGCCGTTCCTTTAAAGCGCCTTTCTGGGCTGCTCCAGCAGAATCAATATGTTTCTTTGGTGCTGCCGCCGCAAGCGGTCTCTCCCAATTACAGCTATGTTCGCCACTTGCAGATTTTGACCTTGGCGAATATTGAACTGAATGCCGCAGATCAGCTGTCTGAGTACAGGGCGCAATTCCAGCAGGCGCATGATTTCACCCAAAACCGGCTGTCGCTCATTGAGAAAATGCTCATGCAAAACTGGATGAGCCAGATGATTGATCAGATCCGGCGAGAACAGCAGCGGATACAGGCGAAAACGAATTTGCTAGCGTTAAGCCCGGAGCAATTAAGTTTGCAGGCAAGTTTGGAAAATGAACTGGCCGCGCAATATTTAGTCACGCAATATCTGGCGCAATTTTATGCTGCCGATGGGAAGAAGATGTCGTGGGTGTATTTGCCGAATAAAACCTTCAATGCGATTGCAGAGCAGAACGCATTGTATTGGTCATTCTCAGCTGTGCCGTACACGGAATTGGAACAGAAACTCGGCGCAATTGAGCATCCTGTGAAATCAAAATGGCGGTTGAAAAATTCAGTCGGGCATATTTTGTCGCAAGTCAGCGCGCCGAACTATGAGCGCTATATGGTGATGACACAGGTGCTCAATAATAAGATTTTGGCCTTTAATGCCGTGAATCAGGGGTACCGAAGCATGGCTGAACTGAATGATCCTGCTGAGGGCCGGCGGTATTTCGAGAAAGCCGGCAAGCTGTGTATCGAGCCGCCATATCCAAAGGAAAAAATTGCCGGCCTGCAGCTGAAAACAGACAGCTGTGTTGATATTTAGGGCATAAAAAACCTCCGTGCCGGAGGTTTTTTGTTTTATAGATTTGCACTTAGAACGTCGGTTTGACCACCACTAAAATCACCACGGCAAATAAAATCAGCGTCGGCATTTCATTAAAGAAGCGCCAGAACTTATGCGATTTGTAATGCGCATTGCCAATCAGCTTTTTGCGGTAATAGCCGCAGACAAAGTGGTAAATCACCAGCAAGCCGACCAAGCCGACTTTAAGGTAAAACCACAGCGCTTCATGATAGTGCCGCGTTGCATCGCCCCAATCCACTAAAAAGTGCGCCGTGATCAGTGTGCCGACCATTGCAGGCCACATAATGCCGCGGTACAGCTTGCGTTCCATCACTTCAAAGCGCTGATGGCTGACGGCATCATCACTCATGGCATGGTAAACATAAAGGCGGGGGAGATAAAACAGCGCTGCAAACCAGCATACAACGGCGATGATATGTAATGCTTTGACCCAGAGGAAAGCATCTGATGGAGCATCCATAATGTACCCTTAAAAGGGCGGTGGGCATGCTATTTGGCACCGAAGCGCCAAATAGCAGGCTTTAAATCAGCCTTCCCATTTTTTGAAAATGAGGCAAGCGTTTACACCGCCAAAACCGAAACTGTTACTCATCACAGTATTCAATTTTGCGTCGCGTTTTTCAAGCACGATATCAAATGGTTTTGCGCCTTCGTCGAGTTCAGTCACGTTGATGTTCGGTGCAATAAAGTCATTTTGCATCATCAGGACAGAATAAATCGCTTCTTGCACGCCGGCAGCGCCAAGGCTGTGGCCTGTCATCGATTTAGTTGAGCTTAGAGGAGGCACTTGACCTTCACCGAATGCGCGCTCCATCGCTTTAAGCTCAGTCACGTCGCCCGCAGGAGTAGACGTCCCATGTGTGTTCACATAGTCAATTTTGTCTACGCCGTGCTGTTTCGCTTCGTCTAAAGCCATCAGGATGCAGCGTGTTGCGCCTTCGCCAGATGGAGCAACCATGTCTGCGCCGTCAGAGTTTGCGGCATAGCCGACCACTTCCGCCAGAATGTTCGCGCCGCGCGCTTGAGCATGCTCTAAAGATTCAAGCACCACGAAACCGCCGCCGCCTGCAATCACGAAACCGTCGCGGTCCGCAGAATATGGACGGGATGCTGTTTCAGGTGTGTCATTGTATTTAGAGCACAGTGCGCCCATCGCATCAAACAATAAGCTTTGAGACCAGTGATCTTCTTCACCGCCGCCCGCCAGCATCAAATCCTGTTTTCCTAATTGGATCAGGTTGTATGCGTAACCAATTGCATCTGCAGAAGTTGCGCATGCGCTGGTAATCGTGTGTGCAACGCCTTGCATTTTGAAGGCTACGCCCACGTTGGCAGTAATGGTGTTGGTCATGTTGCGCGGCACAAAGAACGGGCCGATTTTACGCGCGCCTTTAGTGTCCAGCAGTTCTTTCATTTCAACGACAGAAGCTGTAGAACCGCCGCCTGAACCGCCGGCAATGCCGTAACGCGGATTGCCGCCGATTTGTTCAGCCGTCAAGCCTGCATGCTCTACGGCAGCAACGGCTGCATTGTAGGCATACATTGCGCACACGCCCATGAAGCGCTTTAAGCGGCGGTCAATGCCGTCAAAGTCTTGCTCAGCAGCTGCGCTGACATGGCTTTTAAAATTCAGTTCCGCATAAGTCGGATTAAAACGTGTGCCTGAAATCCCGTTTTGCAAAGAGTTCGTCACATCTTCCAATGTATTACCAATGCATGAGTTGATCCCCATACCAGTGATTACAACACGTTTCATCTACAGATCCCTTTATGTGAGGTAGAGAGGCGCAAGCCCTGCGTGTTGCAAACACTGCAGCGGTGCGCGTCTCATGTTGTTCAATTGCAATTATGATAGCAGAAAGATTTTTGAATTCTTATGGCAAATCCTATGCCTATTGATGCCGGTGCAGAATGGTGCAGAGTTGGCCGATAAATTAACTAAAAGATACACAATGATATTGAGATAAACTCAGACAGCACCTAGTATTTATCAATAATTTCAAGAATTGAAGATGCGGGGGAGTGAATGGCGGATTCTAATAATAAACAGTCAGCTGGATTCTTATCAAATGCCTTTGGAGTGGCTAAAAAGCTCAGCAAGACCGGTGTGTCCATGCTGAATCATGTGGCGCCGGACTCCGTGGCGAAGTATGTGCCTGCTGAAAATCAAGCGCAGGCGATTGAAGGCGCCGCGCAGGATAAAGGCCTATTCAATGTCAAAAGCTATGACAGCCCGCAGCACGTGCTGCGGGAACATGTTCCGGCTGTATCGCGGCAGCTGCTGGGAAGCCACTACAGCAAACTGAATAATGTCGCGAATTTTGTCTCGCCGCAATTTTCAGACAAGCTTTCAGATTATCTATTTGGACAGCTGAATCAATTCAGCAACCGCGTCAGCTCTGTGGATGATGTGCTGGATCAGGCCGGCGTGCGCGATTTGGAAGAATTGACGCAGGATGTCGACCGCTCCAGACGCCTCAGCCAAGCCTTGGCGGAGCAAAACAAATGGATTGCCTCGCTGCAGGGCGCGGTAACTGGCGCAACAGGCGTGCTGGGTTCAGCGGTTGATATTCCTGCATCGCTGGTCATGTCCCTGCGGGTAATTTATCAAGTCGGCCGTTCATACGGATTTGATTTGAGCAAAGAAAGCGATCAGGACATTGTGCAGCATATCTTCAAGCAGATTGATCTGGGCGTTATTGCAGAGAAGCAAGCCTTGCTGATGGCGTTAAAGGCATTTTCCAGCACCATTCAAAACAGCGATATCAGCCAATTGCAGCAAATGCTGGGTTCGAGCAACGATGCTGAAGTGCTGAAAAAATACTTCTTGGATGGCAATGGCCAGTATAAATGGGCATGGCTGAATCAAATGCCGAAAATCTCCATGCTGGATAAGCTGGCGAAACTGACGCCGCTGGCCAGCGCAGGCATCGGCGCTGTATATAGCCGCCGTTTAGTGGATGAAGCCAATCAAAAGGCGCAAGAGGTGTTTTCTCACGCGCGTGAATACCTGATTCAGCATGCCGATCACCAGCTGTCGCCATTGGCTGCCTATGAAAAGTCATTGGAACTGCTGGCGCAGGCTGCGCCTAAATTGCTCGGCACATTGAAAGAGCTTGAACAGGGCTTGATTGAGCCTGTCCTGGATCAGGCCATTGAAATAGCCGGCAGTCCAACGATCAGACGGGTAAAAGTGCTGAAAAAAGGCCAGGCGGCCAAAGCAGAGCCTGAAGAAACAGATGAGCAGGTATCTGCAGAGCTGGACGCTTTGGCGAAAAAAGAAGTTGCGCCAAGCGATGCGGTTCCGCCGCAAAAACCGGCTTTATCTGAAACTTTAGCGGAAGCGGCTGATGCAGATGAGCCTGAGGACAGCTATTTTGCCGCGGCAGAAAATACTGCGGCTGCAGACGTTCAGCCAGAACTTGAAGCGGCAAAAGCGCCGGAAACGGTCAAAAAACCTGCAAGAAAAAGAGTTACAAAAAAGCCTATCGATGAGCAGCCTGAATAAGCTGTTTATTCTGCGCTGAAAAAATGATCAAAACATAGTCCGGTCAAGAATTGGCAGCGTGCTGAATCTTGACCATTTATAGATCCTGAATTACAATTGCATGCCCTCAAAAAGCAGTATGTTTTTGGGGCTTTTTATTAACGGGAGAATTGCCACATGGCAACAACAAATCAGTTGATCCGTAAGGGTCGCACAACTTTAGTTGAAAAATCTAAAGTTCCTGCGTTGAAGGCTTGTCCGCAACGTCGTGGTGTTTGTACACGTGTTTACACAACTACACCTAAAAAACCTAACTCAGCAATGCGTAAAGTTTGCCGTGTTCGCTTAACTTCAGGTTTCGAAGTTTCTAGCTACATCGGCGGTGAAGGCCATAACCTGCAAGAGCACAGTGTTGTTCTTATCCGCGGCGGCCGTGTTAAAGACTTACCAGGTGTACGTTACCATACCGTTCGCGGTTCTTTAGACTGTGCTGGTGTTAAAGATCGTAACCAGTCTCGTTCTAAATACGGTGCTAAACGTCCTAAGAAATAATCTTTCGAGATTAAGCTCTTAGTTCATTAGAACTGCAATCCTTTATCGTCTCGCTTGTCTGATTTCTGCATTTAATTTGTGAAATTCAAGCGACGTATAGTAAGGCCAGCGAATAGCACATGACACTTTGTGCAGATGCTGGATAAACCTGAAGTGTCATATTTATTAGGTAGATTAAAATGCCAAGACGTCGCGTAGTCGCTGCTCGTGAAATCCTTCCGGATCCTAAGTTCAGCAGCCAAACAATCGCTAAATTCATGAACCACGTAATGCAAGATGGTAAAAAATCTATTGCTGAAAGTATCGTTTACGGTGCTTTAGACCGCGTTCAAGAAAAATCTAAAGTAGACCCAGTTGAATTTTTCGAGACTACTCTTGAAAAAGTTCGTCCTATGGTCGAAGTAAAAGCTCGCCGTGTCGGCGGTGCTACATACCAAGTACCTATGGAAGTGCGCCCATCCCGTCGTACTGCCTTAGCTATGCGTTGGTTAGTAGATGCTGCTGCTAAGCGTTCTGAAAAAACTATGGCTTTACGTCTTGCTGGCGAGCTGCTTGATGCAGCTGAAGGCAAAGGCGCAGCGATCAAAAAACGTGAAGATGTGCACCGTATGGCTGAAGCCAACAAAGCCTTCTCTCACTACCGTTTCTAAGCGGATAAAACAGGCCCTAATCAGGAGGGTGGCAAATCAGTTGTCACTGTTTTGTCATCAAAGCGCTTTAAGTTGCTATGCAGCTTAAAGCGTCCTGTTTTAATAACAAAATTTAGGAATGCAAGAAATCATGGCTCGTCAAACCCCAATTTCTCGTTATCGTAACATTGGTATTTCTGCACACATCGATGCCGGTAAAACAACCACTTCAGAACGTATTTTGTTCTATACAGGTCAAAGCCACAAACTTGGTGAAACTCACGAAGGTTCTGCGACTACTGACTGGATGGAACAAGAGCAGGAACGTGGTATTACCATTACTTCAGCAGCAGTAACATGCTTCTGGTCAGGTATGGGCAACCAGTTTGATCAACACCGTATTAACGTAATTGACACCCCGGGACACGTTGACTTCACAATCGAAGTTGAGCGTTCTATGCGTGTTCTTGACGGCGCGTGCATGGTTTACTGTGCTGTAGGCGGTGTTCAGCCTCAGTCAGAAACTGTATGGCGTCAAGCAAACAAATATAAAGTTCCGCGTATTGCGTTCGTTAACAAAATGGACCGTACAGGCGCGAATTTCTTCCGCGCAGTTGAACAAATGAAAACTCGCTTGGGTGCAAACCCAGTGCCTATCGTTGTTCCAATCGGTGCTGAAGAAAACTTCCAAGGTGTTGTTGACCTTATCGAAATGAAAGCGATTATCTGGGATGAAGCATCTCAAGGTATGAAGTTTGAATACGGTGAGATCCCAGCTGACCTAGTAGAATTGGCGCAAGAATGGCGTACTAACATGGTTGAAGCTGCTGCGGAAGCATCAGAAGAACTCATGGACAAATACCTGGAAGAAGGCGATCTTACTAAAGAAGAGATTGTTGGCGGTCTGCGCACACGTACATTGGCGAACGAAATTCAGCCGATGATGTGTGGTTCTGCGTTCAAAAACAAAGGTGTTCAACGTATGTTGGACGCTGTAATTGAATTCTTGCCTGCACCTACTGACGTTGAAGCGATCAAGGGTATTCTTGACGACAAAGACGAAACTGAAGGTTCTCGTGAAGCGTCTGACGAAGCGCCGTTCTCTGCGCTTGCGTTCAAAATCATGAACGACAAATTCGTTGGTAACTTGACATTCGTACGTGTTTACTCTGGCGTTCTTCAAGCAGGCAGCCCTGTTTATAACCCAGTGAAAATGAAGCGTGAGCGTATTGGCCGTATCGTGCAAATGCACGCAAACGACCGTCACGACATCGAAGAAATTCGTGCGGGCGATATCGCAGCATGTGTTGGTCTTAAAGATACAACAACTGGTGATACGCTTTGTGATGAAAACAATATCATTACGCTTGAGCGCATGGAATTTCCTGAGCCAGTAATTGCGCTTGCAGTTGAACCTAAAACTAAAGCTGACCAAGAAAAAATGTCAGTTGCTTTAGGCCGTTTGGCGAAAGAAGATCCATCGTTCCGTGTTCGCACAGACGAAGAATCTGGCCAAACAATTATTGCTGGTATGGGTGAGCTTCACCTTGACATCATCGTTGACCGTATGAAGCGTGAATTCGGTGTTGAAGCGAACATTGGTAAGCCAATGGTTTCTTACCGCGAAACGATTAAAAAATCAGTTGAGCAAGAAGGTAAGTTCGTTCGTCAAACTGGTGGTAAAGGTAAATTCGGTCACGTATACGTACGTCTTGAACCGCTTGCAGAAGATGCTGGCAAAGACTACGAATTCGCTGAAGAAGTTGTTGGCGGTGTAGTACCTAAAGAATTCTTTGGCGCGGTTGACAAAGGTATTCAAGAACGCATGAAGAATGGTGTACTTGCTGGTTACCCTGTTGTGGGTATCAAAGCGACATTGTTCGACGGTTCTTACCACGATGTCGACTCTGACGAATTATCGTTCAAAATGGCAGGTTCTTATGCCTTCCGTGACGGTTTCATGAAAGCGGATCCTATCCTGCTTGAACCGATCATGAAAGTTGAAGTGGAAACTCCAGAAGACTACATGGGCGATATCATGGGTGACTTAAACCGTCGCCGCGGTATGGTTCAAGGTATGGATGACTTGCCTGGCGGCACTAAAGCGATCCGCGCTGAAGTTCCGCTTGCTGAGATGTTTGGTTACGCGACTCAAATGCGTTCTATGTCTCAAGGCCGTGCAACATACTCTATGGAATTTGCTAAATATGCTGAAACTCCACGTAACGTGGCAGAAGGCATCATTTCTAAATTCCAAAATGGCGGTAAAAAAGGTGACGACGAGTAATCTTTCGATTACTATAAGCCCAAACTAATTCATAGTTAAAAACCAAAATCGCTTATGGAGTTTTCCCTCCATAAGCAGTTTAAAAGGAAGATCTCATGGCTAAGGCTAAGTTCGAACGTAATAAGCCACACGTTAACGTGGGCACAATTGGTCACGTTGACCATGGTAAAACTACTTTAACAGCTGCTATCGCAACTGTTTGTGCTAAAAAATTCGGCGGTGAAGCGCGTGATTACGCAGCGATTGACTCTGCTCCAGAAGAAAAAGCACGTGGTATTACAATTAATACTTCACACGTAGAATACGATTCTCCAATCCGTCACTACGCTCACGTAGACTGCCCGGGCCACGCCGATTATGTTAAAAACATGATTACTGGTGCTGCTCAAATGGACGGCGCGATTCTTGTATGTGCTGCGACTGACGGTCCAATGCCGCAAACTCGTGAACACATCCTTCTTTCTCGCCAAGTAGGCGTTCCATACATCGTTGTATTCTTGAACAAATGTGACCTTGTAGACGACGAAGAGCTTCTTGAATTGGTAGAAATGGAAGTTCGTGAACTTCTTTCTACTTATGACTTCCCAGGCGACGACACTCCAGTAATCCGCGGTTCTGCTCTTGCAGCGTTGAACGGCGAATCTGGCCAGTATGGCGAAGATGCTGTTGTAGCTCTTGTTGAAGCGCTTGACACTTATATCCCAGAACCAGAACGCGCAATCGACAAAGCATTCTTGATGCCAATCGAAGACGTATTCTCAATTTCAGGCCGTGGTACAGTAGTAACTGGCCGTGTTGAATCTGGTATCGTTAAAGTTGGCGAAGAAGTTGAAATCGTTGGTATCAAAGATACAGTTAAAACAACTGTAACTGGCGTAGAAATGTTCCGTAAACTTCTTGACGAAGGCCGTGCGGGCGAGAACTGTGGTGTTCTTCTTCGTGGTACTAAACGTGAAGACGTTCAACGTGGTCAAGTATTGACTAAACCAGGTGCAATCAAACCGCACACTAAATTCGACGCAGAAGTATACGTGCTTTCTAAAGAAGAAGGCGGCCGTCATACTCCATTCCTTAACGGTTACCGTCCACAGTTCTACTTCCGTACAACTGACGTAACTGGCGCTATTCAATTGAAAGAAGGCGTTGAAATGGTTATGCCTGGTGACAACGTAGAAATGTCAGTAGAGCTTATCCACCCGATCGCTATGGACGCTGGCTTACGCTTCGCGATCCGTGAAGGCGGCCGTACAGTTGGTGCTGGTGTAGTTTCTAAAGTTACTGCATAATACAAGTTGTAAACATGAATCGAGGGCTTAGGCTCTCGATTTATTCTGCAGGTCAGTAGTTCAATTGGTAGAGCGTCGGTCTCCAAAACCGAATGTTGGGGGTTCGAGTCCCTCCTGGCCTGCCAAAATTTTTTAAAAAGAAGCTTGATGCTGGCTAAACTGGTCATATAATAAGTCGCGAATCCTACGACGAGTACAAAAATGTCGAATGATAAATCGCGTGACGCATTGAGCGACGCGCCAATTCCTCAAAGAAATAATTCAGCTGAAGTGGTAAATTCCGGTTCTCCCTTAGATATAGTTCTCTGGGTCATCGCTTTGACTTTATTGGTCGGAGCAATGCTTGCGAATCAGCACCTTCCAGCGTATTGGGCGCCTGCAAATGATATTTGGGTGCGCGTTGGGGTAATTTTGGCTTGTATCATCGTGGCTTTAGGTTTATTATACGCCACCCATCAAGGCAAAGGCTTTATCCGTCTGTTGAAAGATGCGCGGATTGAGTTGCGTCGTGTGACTTGGCCTACCAAGCAGGAAACTGTGACCACATCTTGGCAAGTTCTTGCTGTAGTCATTATTGCATCCATTGTTTTATGGTGCTTTGACTATGTTTTAGGCTGGTTAATGAAGTTTTTTATCGGGTAAGAGAGCTATGAAACGTTGGTACATTATTCATGCCTATTCAGGTTATGAAAAACAGGTGTTACGCTCGCTTAATGATCGAATCCAGCGCAGCGCTGTAGCCGATAGCTTTGGTGAAGTCCTTGTCCCTACTGAAGAAGTGGTGGAAATGAAGGATGGCAAAAAGCGCAAATCAGAGCGTAAATTCTTTCCTGGCTATGTCCTAGTCGAAATGGAAATGAATGATGAAACTTGGCACATTGTTAAAGAATGTCCAAAAGTATTGGGTTTCATCGGCGGTACAGCAGAAAAGCCTGCACCGATTACGCAAAAAGAAGCTGATGCGATTCTTGCACGTGTACGCAATACTGGTGAAGCGCCTCGTCCGAAGACGATGTTTGAGCCAGGCGAAGAATTATTGGTAATTGACGGTCCATTCACCGACTTTAAAGGCGTGGTGGAAGAAGTTCTTTACGAAAAATCGCGCTTAACGCTGACGATTAATGTATTTAACCGTCCAACGCAAGTTGAATTGGAATTTCGCCAAGTCGAAAAATCAGTTTAATTTAAGCTGGCTGGTAAACGCCCGATTTTTTATGAATCGGGCATTGTTGTTGTAACGGTATCGTTACTTTAAATATATGGGGAGCCTAACGGCGTTTGTACCCAGAGGTAATTGAAATGGCTAAGAAGATTGACGGCTATATCAAGCTGCAAGTTCCAGCTGGTAAAGCAAATCCATCTCCACCGATTGGTCCTGCACTAGGTCAACGCGGTGTTAACATCATGGCATTCTGTAAAGAATTCAATGCTGCGACACAAAAAGTTGAAGCTGGTCTTCCAATTCCAGTCGTGATCACTGTGTACAACGACAAGTCGTTCACATTCATCATGAAAACTCCGCCTGCTGCGATTCTTCTTAAGAAAGCTGCCGGCATCCAAAAGGGTTCAGCTGTACCGAACAAAACCAAAGTTGGTAAGTTGACTCGCGCTCAATTAGAAGAGATTGCGACTACTAAAGAACCAGATTTAACTGGTGCTGATTTAGACGCACGTGTACGTACCATTGCTGGTTCTGCGCGTTCTATGGGCTTGGAAGTGGAGCTATAAGACATGGCTAAATTAACTAAACGTCAAAAAGCCATTGCTGCTGCTGTAGAAGCAAACAAAGTTTACACTTTGGAAGAAGCAGTTCAAGTTCTTAGCAGCCTTCCTGCTGCAAAATTCAAAGAATCTTTGGATGTTGCTGTAAACCTAGGTGTTGACCCTCGTAAATCTGACCAAGTTGTCCGCGGCGCGACTACACTTCCTGCAGGTACTGGTAAAACTGTACGTGTTGCTGTGTTTGCTCAAGGCGCTGCTGCTGAAGCTGCTAAAGCTGAAGGCGCAGACATCGTTGGTTTTGATGACCTTGCTGAAAGCATTCAAGCGGGCAACCTTGACTTTGACGTAGTAATTGCAGCTCCGGATGCAATGCGCGTTGTAGGTAAGTTAGGTACAATCCTTGGTCCACGCGGCTTAATGCCGAACCCTAAAGTGGGTACAGTAACTCCTGACGTAGCTGGCGCTGTTAAAAACGCTAAAGCTGGTCAAGCACGTTACCGTGTAGACAAAGCGGGTATCATCCACGCTGCGATCGGTCAAGTAGGTTTCACTGCTGAAGCTGTTCGTCAAAACGTTGAAGCACTTGTTGCTGACCTGAAGAAAGCAAAACCTGCTACTTCTAAAGGTATCTACATTCAAAAGATCACTTTGAGCTCAACTATGGGTCCTGGTCTTGTTGTTGATGTAGCAAACGTTTCTAAATAAGCTTGACTTATTAAAGAATTTTAAAGCCCTGAGTAAAGTTTGAAGCGTAGCTTCAAATTTTATGCAAGAAAGAATATTTGCTTCACTCGAAGCATAGCTTCTCATCTTGCGGGTCGGCAAAGCGTTGCTTTGCTGATCGCCCCTCAGGCAAACTTTGAATTGATAAATGTAAATTTGTCAGCGTCAAAGACCTCGGGCGAGGGGAGTTTTATGCTTCCTTCTTAATCAACCAGCCTGAGTAGACGCGGTGGTGTGATTTGTTCCTCCTCCGCGTGCTGGTTCAGCGATGAACCGGCGAATTGGGAGTGCATTTTTTGAATGCATAAATCACCGTTAGGAGGTTTTACAATGGCTCTTCTTATCGAAGGCAAAAAACAGATCGTAGCTGAAGTAACTGAAGTTGCTTCTGTTGCATTTGCTGCTGTTGTTGCTGACTACCAAGGTTTAACCGTAGAGCAATTAACTGCTTTACGTGTTGAAGCTCGTAAACTAGGTGTTAAGACACGTATCGTGCGTAACACTTTGGCTAAACGTGCGCTTCAAGATACTCAATTCAATATCTTGAGCGAAGACCTTGTTGGTCCAACAATTTTAGCTTTCTCAACTTCTGAAGACGACATGGGCGCAGCTGCTCGCTTGTTTGAAGAATTTGCTAAAACTAACAAAGCATTTGAACTTAAAGCTGCTGCATTTGACGGCAAACTTTATAAAGGTGCTGAAGTTAGCGTTATCGCGAATCTTCCAAACCAAGAAAAAGCGCTTACTATGCTTGCAAACGTTCTTCAAGCTCCTATTTCGAAATTGGGCCGTCTTATTACAGCGCTCAAAGAGAAAAACGAGTCAGAAGCTGCATAAGCTTAAATCACTTTACACACCATTCAATACCCATTTGGAGTTAATCTCATGGCTTTAACAAACGAAGAAATCTTAAACGCAGTTGCTGAAAAAACTGTTCTTGAACTTGTTGAACTTATTTCTGCTTTCGAAGAAAAATTCAACGTATCTGCTGCTGCTGTAGCTGTTGCTGCTGCTCCTGGCGCTGCTGCTGCTGCTGAAGAACAATCAGAATTCAACGTTGAGTTGACTTCTTTCGGCGCGAACAAAGTTGCGGTTATTAAAGCAGTTCGTGAAGCTACTGGCCTTGGTCTTAAAGAAGCTAAAGACATCGTTGAAGGCGCTCCTTCAGTGATCAAAGAAGCTGTTTCTAAAGAAGAAGGCGAAGAACTTAAGAAAAAACTTGAAGAAGCTGGTGCTACAGTTACACTTAAGTAATCTTAAGGGGAGCCGATTTTTTTATAATCGGCTCCAGAAAATGGCTGATGGCCCTTGGGTCATCAGCCTTTTTGCGTTACAATAATCGGCTCGATTTTTGTTTGCATGATATAAAAATCATACAAATTAGAAATAAAGATAAATATCAAACGCTTACCAATATTTTTCCGTTTTCAAAAATATTGTTAAGCGTTTTAATACCACTATAAATTGCAGCATTTGTCAAAGTGGTGGCCATATCGGCCTGCGTAATTCCTTCTGAACCCGTTCTGCAGGCGGGTTTAGTTTACTTTCCGAGGACTCCAGATGGCATACTCATATACCGAAAAGAAACGGATCCGTAAGAATTTTGGTAAATTGCCCAAGGTAATGGATGTTCCGTACTTGCTCGCGATTCAAGTCGACTCGTACAGAACTTTCTTGCAAGATGGCAAAACTCCAAAAAACCGCGAAGATATCGGTCTCCAAGCCGCATTTCGTTCAGTTTTTCCTATAGAAAGTTATTCTGGCAATGCTGCTTTAGAATTTGTTGAGTATAGTCTTGGTAAGCCTGAGTTTGATGTGCGTGAGTGTATTCTCCGCGGCTCAACTTATGCGGCGCCAATGCGTGTAAAAATTCGCCTGATCTTAAAAGACCGCGAAACCAAATCCATTAAAGACGTGCGCGAGCAAGAAGTCTACATGGGCGAAATGCCTTTGATGACAGATAACGGTACTTTTGTGATCAATGGTACTGAGCGTGTAATCGTATCTCAATTGCACCGTTCACCAGGCGTGTTCTTTGATCACGATAAAGGCAAAACGCACTCAAGCGGCAAAGTGCTGTATTCTGCGCGTATTATTCCTTACCGCGGTTCATGGCTGGACTTTGAGTTTGATGCCAAAGACCTGGTTTATGTGCGTATTGACCGCCGCCGCAAATTGCTGGCGACTGTTGTCCTGCGCGCGCTGGGCTATAACAACTCTCAAATCCTCGATCTGTTCTACGAAAAAGTGCCTGTATATCTAGACATGGGCAGCTATCAGATTGATCTTGTGCCAGAACGCCTGCGTGGTGAAATGGCTCAGTTTGATATCGTGGATAACGACGGCAAAGCGATTGTAGAGCAAGGCAAGCGTATCAACGCGCGCCATGTGCGTCAAATGGAAGCAGCAGGCCTTGAAAAACTGTCTGTTCCAGATGAATACCTGTACGAACGCATCATTGCTGAAGATGTCGCCTTGAGCGGCGGTGAAGTGATTGCAGCCAATACTGTATTGAGCCATGAAGTCATGGTGAAATTGGCTGAAGGCGGCGTGAAGCAATTCAACATCCTGTTCACCAATGACATTGACCGCGGTTCATTCATTGCCGATTCATTGCGTGCAGATACAACCACTGGCCGTGAAGAAGCGCTGGTTGAAATCTATAAAGTAATGCGTCCAGGCGAGCCGCCGACAAAAGAAGCGGCTGAAAACCTATTCAACAACTTATTCTTCTCTTCTGAACGTTATGACTTGTCTCCAGTAGGCCGCATGAAGTTCAACCGCCGTTTGGGCCGTCCTTACGAAGTGGGTACAGATCAGAAGTCTCGTGAAGTTGAAGGCATTCTGTCTAACGACGACATCACTGATGTACTCAAAACATTGGTTGCGATCCGTAACGGTAAAGGTGAAGTCGACGATATCGACCACTTGGGTAACCGCCGCGTGCGTTCTGTCGGTGAAATGACAGAAAACCAATTCCGTGTCGGTCTGGTTCGTGTAGAGCGTGCTGTTAAAGAACGTCTGTCACAAGCTGAAACTGACAACCTGTCTCCGCAAGATTTAATCAATGCGAAGCCAGTGGCTGCTGCAATCAAAGAATTCTTTGGTTCAAGCCAATTGTCTCAGTTCATGGACCAAAACAACCCGTTGTCTGAAATTACACACAAACGTCGTGTATCAGCGCTTGGGCCGGGCGGTTTGACTCGTGAACGCGCAGGCTTCGAAGTCCGTGACGTACATCAAACCCACTACGGCCGTGTGTGCCCAATTGAGACTCCTGAGGGTCCAAACATTGGTTTGATCAACTCACTTTCAGTTTATGCTAAATGCAACAACTTCGGTTTCTTGGAAACGCCTTACCGTAAAGTGGTTGATGGCCGTGTAACGGATGACGTTGAATACTTATCTGCAATTGAAGAAGTAGGTACTGTGATTGCACAGGCCGACTCAGGCGTCGATAAAGACGGCAACTTGCAAGAAGAATTCGTTTCTGTACGTCATCAAGGTGAATTCGTCCGTATGCCTCCTGAAAAAGTGACGCATATGGACGTATCTGCACAGCAGGTTGTCTCTGTAGCAGCATCATTGATTCCGTTCCTTGAACACGATGACGCCAACCGTGCATTGATGGGTTCGAACATGCAGCGTCAAGCTGTGCCTACGTTAATTGCTGACAAACCGCTTGTAGGTACAGGCATGGAAGCAAACGTAGCGCATGACTCTGGTGTGTGCGTCATTGCGAACCGTGGCGGCCGTATCGAATTTGTTGACGCATCACGTGTCGTGATCCGTGTCAATGAAGACGAAATGGTTGCTGGTGAAGCAGGCGTAGATATCTACAACCTGATCAAATATACCCGTTCGAACCAAAACACCTGTATCAACCAAAAAGTTCTGGTGAACTTGGGCGATAAAGTTGGCCGCGGTGACGTATTGGCTGACGGTCCATCAACAGATGGCGGTGAGCTGGCGCTGGGTCAGAACATGCGTGTCGCGTTCATGACGTGGAACGGCTACAACTACGAAGACTCGATCTTATTATCTGAGCGTGTACTTCAAGAAGACCGTTTGACGTCTATTCACATCCAAGAATTATCATGCGTAGCGCGTGATACTAAACTGGGCGCTGAAGAAATCACTGCGGATATTCCAAACGTAGGTGAAGCTGCACTGTCTAAGCTTGATGAATCAGGTATCGTTTACATCGGTGCTGAAGTTACTGCTGGCGATATCTTGGTTGGTAAAGTAACACCTAAAGGTGAAACTCAGCTGACTCCTGAAGAAAAACTGCTTCGCGCAATCTTCGGTGAAAAAGCAGCTGACGTAAAAGATTCATCTTTACGCGTATCTTCATCTGTGAAAGGTACTGTAATTGACGTTCAAGTGTTTACACGCGACGGTCTTGAAAAAGACGAACGTGCTCAAGCAATTGAAAAAGCGCAATTAGATGCATACCGCAAAGACTTGAAAGAAGAATACAAAATCTTCGAAGAAGCTGCGCGTGAACGTATTGTGCGCTTGCTGAAAGGTCAAGAGTCGAATGGCGGCGGCACTACGAAACGCGGTGATAAGCTGACTGACGAAGTCTTGTCTGGTTTAGAACTTGCAGACCTGCTTGAAATTCAGCCGGCAGATGAAGGTGTTGCGGAACGCCTGACTCAAATTCAAGTGTTCTTGAAAGAGAAGAGCACTGAAATTGATGAGAAATTTGCTGAGAAAAAACGCAAACTTTCTACAGGTGATGAACTGACAACTGGCGTATTGAAAGTCGTTAAAGTTTACTTGGCTGTAAAACGCCGCATCCAACCGGGTGATAAAATGGCGGGCCGTCACGGTAACAAAGGTGTGGTCTCCAATATCTTGCCGGTAGAAGACATGCCGCATGATGCGAACGGTGTTCCAGTTGACGTGGTGCTTAACCCGCTGGGTGTACCGTCGCGTATGAACGTGGGTCAGATTCTGGAAACTCACTTGGGTATGGCGGCGAAAGGTCTTGGCGATAAGATCGACAAGATGATGAAAGAGCAGCGTACCGTTCTTGAACTTCGTGACTTCTTAGACAAGATTTACAACAAAGTTGGCGGCGAGCAAGAAGATCTTGACAGCTTGACTGATGATGAAATCTTGGTATTGTCTGGCAACTTGCGTAAAGGTGTACCTTTGGCAACGCCAGTATTTGACGGTGCGGAAGAAGGTCAAATCAAAGAATTGCTGGAGCTTGGCGGCATCTCACGTACAGGTCAAACTGTATTGTATGATGGCCGTACAGGTGAGCGTTTCGACCGTCCTGTAACTGTCGGTTACATGTACATGCTGAAACTGAACCACTTGGTAGACGACAAAATGCATGCGCGTTCTACTGGTTCTTACTCACTTGTAACTCAACAGCCGCTTGGTGGTAAAGCACAATTCGGTGGTCAGCGTTTCGGTGAGATGGAAGTATGGGCACTTGAAGCTTACGGTGCAGCATATACGCTCCAAGAAATGCTTACTGTTAAGTCGGATGACGTTGAAGGCCGTACCCGCATCTATAAGAACATTGTAGATGGCAACCATTATATGGATCCGGGCATGCCTGAATCGTTCAACGTATTGACCAAAGAGATCCGTTCTTTAGGTATCAACATTGAACTGAAAAATGGTGACTAAGTAACCATTCAATCCCCCCAACCCCCTTTTTAAAGGGGGGGATTTGCTCCTCTTAATTTAAGGGGAGTTTCCCGCTTAAAAAGGCGGAATTGAGGGGGGATTACTCAGTTAAAAAACAATATTTGTGACCCAGCTGTGAAGTGAAAATCTTGACAGCACACGGAGAAAAAAATTGAAAGACTTGCTCGATATCATGCGCAAAAAGACGGATTCAGACGGCCACGCTCCTGTAGAGTTTGACCGCATCCGTATTGGTCTTGCGTCACCAGAAATGATTAAGTCATGGTCTCACGGCGAAGTTAAAAAGCCTGAGACAATCAACTACCGTACGTTCAAGCCAGAGCGTGACGGTCTGTTCTGCGCCAAAATCTTTGGTCCAGTAAAAGATTACGAATGCTTGTGCGGTAAATACAAGCGTATGAAATACAAAGGCGTCATTTGTGAAAAATGCGGCGTTGAAGTAACCACTGCGAAAGTCCGTCGTGAACGTATGGGCCACATCGAGCTTGCTTCTCCAGTTGCGCACATCTGGTTCTTAAAATCACTGCCTAGCCGTATCGGTCTTCTTTTAGACATGACGCTGCGTGATATCGAACGTGTATTGTATTTCGAATCTTACGTTGTCACTGACCCAGGTATGACTCCATTTGAGAAATACCAGCTTCTGAATGATGAAGAATACTTCAATGCGTTAGAAGAGCACGGTGATGAATTCACAGCGAAAATGGGTGCGGAAGCCGTTCAGGACTTGTTGAAAGACATCGATCTTGAAGCTGAAATTTCTCGCCTGCGTGAAGAAATTCCAAACACAACTTCAGAAACGAAGCTGAAAAAAGCCTCTAAACGTCTGAAATTGATGGAAGCGTTCAAAGAATCAAACAACAAGCCAGAATGGATGGTGATGAATGTACTGCCAGTACTTCCACCAGATCTTCGTCCGCTGGTTCCGCTTGAAGGCGGCCGTTTTGCGACTTCTGACTTGAACGATCTTTACCGTCGTGTAATTAACCGTAACAACCGTTTAAAACGTCTTCTTGACCTTGCAGCGCCAGACATTATCGTACGTAACGAAAAACGTATGCTGCAAGAGTCTGTCGATGCATTGCTGGATAACGGTCGTCGCGGCCGTGCAATTACTGGTTCGAACAAACGTCCGCTTAAATCTTTGGCAGACATGATCAAAGGTAAGCAAGGCCGTTTCCGTCAAAACTTACTTGGTAAGCGTGTTGACTATTCTGGCCGTTCGGTAATTACTGTAGGTCCATCACTTCGTTTGCACCAATGCGGTCTTCCGAAAAAAATGGCGCTTGAATTATTCAAGCCATTCATTTTCGCTAAACTGCAAGCCTCTGGCCAAGCGACAACCATTAAAGCTGCGAAGAAAATGGTTGAACGTGAAACTCCAGAAGTTTGGGACGTTCTTGCTCACGTGATCCGTCAGCATCCAATCATGCTGAACCGTGCGCCGACACTTCACCGTTTGGGTCTTCAAGCATTTGAACCGACTCTGATTGAAGGTAAAGCGATCCGTCTTCACCCGCTCGTATGTGCTGCGTTTAACGCCGACTTCGATGGTGACCAAATGGCGGTACACGTACCATTAACACTTGAAGCTCAGTTAGAAGCTCGTGCGTTAATGATGTCTACCAACAACATCCTGTCACCTGCGAACGGTGAGCCGATTATCGTACCTTCTCAGGACGTGGTCTTGGGCTTGTATTACATCACGCGTGATGCGATCAATGCCAAAGGCGAAGGCATGGTGTTTGCGGATACTGACGAAGTCAACCGTGCATTGGCAACAGGTCAAGTTGATCTGCACGCTCGCGTTAAAGCGCGTGTGCACCAAACGGTCATTGACGAAAATGGCAACCGTGAACAGCAAACTATTGTTGTTGATACGACTCCAGGCCGCTGCCTGCTTTGGGAAGTTGTTCCTGAAGGCATGGACTTCCAGCAAATCAACGTTGAGATGACCAAAAAGAACATCTCTAAAATCATCAACTCTTGCTACCGTAAATTAGGCCTGAAAGATACCGTTATCTTCGCTGACCAATTGATGTATTTGGGCTTCCGTCAGGCGACTCGCTCAGGTGTATCTGTCGGTATGGAAGACATGCTGATTCCGCCAACCAAGCAGACGATTATCGATAAAGCTGAAACTGAAGTTCGTGAAATCGAACAGCAATTTGAGCAAGGTTTCGTAACTGCCGGCGAACGCTATAACAAAGTGGTCGATATCTGGGCGCGTACCAACGACCAGGTTGCAAAAGCGATGATGGACAACTTGTCATTCACGACTGTTAAAAACAAACAGGGTGAAGATGAGAAGCAAAAATCATTCAACTCAATCTACATGATGTCTGACTCGGGTGCCCGTGGTTCGGCAGCTCAGATCCGTCAGTTGGCGGGTATGCGTGGCTTGATGGCGAAACCGGATGGCTCGATCATTGAAACGCCAATTAAAGCCAACTTCCGTGAAGGCTTGACCGTACTTCAGTACTTCATTTCAACACACGGTGCGCGTAAAGGTTTGGCCGATACTGCATTGAAAACTGCGAACTCAGGTTACTTGACTCGCCGTTTAGTAGACGTTGCGCAAGACTTGGTGATTACTGAGCCGGATTGCGGCACGCTTGGCGGTCTTGTTATGACACCGTTCATTCAAGGCGGCGATGTGATCGAGAACTTAGGTACTCGAGTATTGGGCCGTGTCTTGGCTGAAGATGCAAAACGTCCAGGTTCGGATGAGGTTGTTCTTCCGCGTAACACATTAATTGACGAAAAACTTGCGAACTTCCTAGAAGAGCAAGGTGTCGATGAAGTGAAAGTCCGCTCTGTCATTGCATGTGAATCGACTTTCGGTGTATGTGCGAAATGTTACGGCCGTGACTTGGCGCGCGGCCACTTGGTGAACCCAGGTGAATCTGTCGGTGTAATGGCTGCTCAATCTATTGGTGAGCCAGGTACACAGTTGACCATGCGTACATTCCACGTGGGCGGTGCTGCAAGCCGAACTTCTGCTGCCAACAGCGTACAAGTTCGCAACAAAGGTACAGTGCGTTTCCATAATGTGAAAACAGTACAGCACGCAAAAGGTCACTTGGTATCAACATCTCGTTCAGGTGAAATCGGTATTGCTGATGACATCGGCCGTGAGCGCGAACGCTATAAACTGCCATACGGTGCTTCGATCATCATTAAAGATGGTGAAGCTGTAGAAGCAGGCGGTATTGTAGCGACTTGGGATCCGCATACACATCCATTGGTGACCGAAGTTGCCGGTAAAGTGCGTTTCAGCCAAATTGCGGATGGCGTGACGGTTACATCAAAAACTGATGATGCAACAGGTATGACCACGATCGAAATCCTGCCAGTGACTTCACGTCCTGCGTCAGGTAAAGATATGCGTCCGGCTGTGGTATTGGATACAGTGGATGGCGGCGAACAGTTCTACTTCTTGCCGCAAAACACCATTCTTTCTGTCCGTAATGGCGAAACAATCGGTGTTGGTGACGTTATCGGCCGTGTACCGCAAGAATCTTCACGTACCCGTGATATTACCGGTGGTCTGCCGCGTGTAGCTGACTTGTTCGAAGCGCGTAAACCGAAAGAGCATGCAATTCTTGCTGAAATTTCAGGTGTGGTCAGCTTTGGTAAAGAAACGAAAGGCAAAAACCGTTTAGTGATTACGCCGGATGACGGTTCTGAAATTTATGAAGAACTGATTCCGAAATGGCGTACCATCAACGTATTCGAAGGCGAACATGTAAACCGTGGTGAAACCATTTCTGACGGTCCGCAAAACCCGCATGACATCTTGCGTCTGAAGGGTGAAGTGGCGTTGACTAACTACATCGTGAACGAAGTTCAAGACGTATACCGTCTGCAAGGTGTAAAAATCAACGACAAGCACATCGAAGTGATCGTGCGTCAAATGCTGCGTAAAGTCGACATCACAGATGGCGGCGATACAAGCTTCATCAAAGGCGAACAAGTGGATTTCATCCGTGTAATGCAAGAGAACCAAGCAGTTCAGGCGCAAAACAAGTTCCCTGCGAAATTTGAACGTCAATTGATGGGTATCACCAAAGCGTCGCTTTCTACTGACTCGTTCATCTCTGCTGCATCGTTCCAGGAAACAACTCGCGTGTTGACTGAAGCAGCTGTAACAGGCAAAGAAGATGACTTGCGCGGCCTGAAAGAAAACGTGGTTGTGGGCCGTCTGATCCCAGCGGGTACAGGTTTGGCTTACCACTTGGAACGCCGCCGTCAGGAAGCGGAAGCTGCAGAGCTTGAGCTTCACAATGACTTCTCTGACGTAGACCAAGCGCTGAGCGAAGCATTCAGCCAAGAGTTTAACAACGGTCTATAAGTCCTGAGTGAATATAAAAAAGCGCCTGCGGGCGCTTTTTTTTTGCCTAAAACAATAAAGGAGAATAAGAATTATTTGTAATGATGCGAATGCTTCAATAGTGAAAAAATTTGCTGTTGAATTTTAGGCGCATTCATACACAGCACGGGCGCCAAACTCAATCTAGCGCCGCTAGGGAAAAATATCGCCGATGAACAATCGGTCTACTATGAATTTAAAATCAAGCATTTCAGTCAGTAGACCATTTGCACAGCTATAAAGTCTGGCTGGCCGTGCCTAAAAATCATGATAAAGTTCAAGTTGTAATGTATCTGCTGGATGGCAATTTGGTGATGGACTGGCTGGAAGAATCGATATTGAACAAACTGGCGGCTGATGATGCGCTCGTTTTAGTCGCTGTAGGCTGTGACACGTCTTTGCCGCTTTTATGGGATGCGCGTTCTGCTGATTATACGCCGGGCACAGGCGATGGCCAGATTGCACCTAATCCAAGATCGCCCAGCCGGATGAGCGGCGGAAATTTGGCATTTCACGATCTGCTTACAGATCCGGTGGCGGTCTGGGTGCACAGTGAGATTCAAGTGGATTCTCAGCGCATAGGCGTGTGGGGGCATTCATATGGCGGCTTATTTGTGCTCGATAGCCTGCTGCACAGTGATTATTTTCCCCATTATTTTGCCGCCAGTCCGTCTTAGGGCTGGGCGGATCATCGGATGTTCAAGCCGTCGATGCAGGCCAATATCCGCCATCCAGAAAATAACAAACTTCGGCTGATTGAAGGGGATTCAGAACAGCGGAATCAGGTGCTGCGCAGCCCAAATGTGTCTTCAAACGGCATTGTTCAGCTGCGGCAAGCCGCGCTGAAGCTTCATCAGCCAAAGCTTCAGGCGAAATGGATTATTTATCCGCACTTGACGCGTGGTGACGTTTTTCTCCCGGTGATGCAGGAAGCCTTGGATCAAAAGTTATCGAATTAACCCTTGGCTGAACATGAAAATCTGCTTATAGTAAAATGATGCTATTGCAAAATAGCATTAAAAATTAATAATTTTTGAGGGGCATTCTATGTTTTCACGTTCATGGATCGTATCAGCGGCCTGTTCAGCCATGGTGCTGTCAAGCTTGGCTTTCGCGGCGCCGATGCCGAATACTATTGTGGTTCAAGACAAGGCGGTTGTACCGGTGTTGAAAACTGAAGTGATCCGCCGGACAGCGGGGCAAGAGCCAGTGCGGCAGGTGACGGCAACGGTTTTAGAGATGAGAAATCAAGGCAAAGATATTGTCGCGCGTGAAATTGAGCTGCAGGACAATCAAGGCCAGTTTTCAGAAAAACAGCTGTCGATCCCTGTGTTGAAGCAAGGCGGCGTCATTGTGCCGACGTCAAAAATTCAACTGGATAAGACCTTGAAACAAGATGGCCAAGTCATTTCCCAAACGAAGAAGATTGATGCGGAAGGTGTGGAATTTAAAAAAGGGCAAGAACCGGTAAAGCGCACATTGCAATTGGATCAAAAGCGCATCCCAGACAGCAAGGCAAAAGTGTCGCATGCAGTATTGACTGAAAATGGCGCAGTCAGCAAAGATGTCACTGTGCTGAGTGATGATGAAGAATAAGTGTTACAAAATACTGCAAATGTTGCCTGAGACTTAACACACATTCGTTATTGGTTTCATAATATAAAGTTATGCTGAACTCCTAAGCAGAAAAGGAAGGGGATTTGAATATGAAAAAATTAATGAGCGTGATGGCTGTCGCCGCGATGTCAACTATGATGCTTGCCGGCTGTGAAAGTATGTCACCGAATGAACAGCGTATTGGTGCAGCTGCACTTGGCGGGGCAATTGGCGGCGGTGTGGGCAACAATGTCGGCGGCGGTGTAGGCGCTGCCGTTGGCGGTGGTGCAGGCGCTGCTATCGGTAGTAAAACCCAGCATGGTTCAAACCGTAACGCCACTTATAGCGGTGTGGGCGGTGCCATCGGTTCTGCTGTAGGTAAAAGCGTATTGGGCGGCAACGCGGGCGCTGCGATTGGCGGCGCGATCGGCGGCGGTGCAGGCGCTGCCATTGAGCAAAAAAAATAAATCCAGCAAAGTAAAAGCGCTTGAATATTCAGGCGCTTTTTTATGCGCGCGCTTTGGATTGCTTGCGGCGGATGTATAAGGTCTTTTGCACTTCTGCAATCCGCAGTCCGGCATCATCAAAAATATTTAATGAATAATTTCGGATGACTGGGGTGTAATTCGCCGCCAACGTTTTAATATGTTCGATCTCCTGAAAATCTAGGCGGATATCAGCATAGACTGTGCCGCGTCCTGGTGAGAGAAACTGGATGGATGCAGCTTTATCCCACACAATATATTTGCTGCCCAAATGATGCATGAGCAGCAGCATGTAAAAGGGATCGACCATTGAATACAGGCTGCCGCCAAAATGCACGCCAACCGCGTTGCGGTTTTTGCGCGTCAGGGGAATTTTGACCCGGATGTGGTAATTGGCCAGATCTATGCGGTCAATTTCAATGCCGGCGCCCTTATAAGGCGCATAATGATTCAGTAAAAATTTAGAGACAATAGGGATTGTCATTATTTTTTGCTTTAAGCGCATAGCGGTCAATTTCTTTTTATGGTCCGTTCACCATACTAGATCAGAATAAAATCGCTGGCATTGATCGGATTGCCGGCACATCAGCAGAAAATGCCAATGATAAAAAGGGTCCTGACATGGAAGCGTGCACACAGTGGATAAATACTTCAGATCAGCAGCGGCTTTATGTGAAAACATGGGGCAGCGAGCTGAAGCCAGCTTTGGTTTTAGTCCATGGCTATCCAGACAATCAGGAAGTCTGGGAACCGGTCATTCAACAGCTCATTTCCGATTTTTATATTGTGACCTATGATGTGCGCGGTGCAGGGCAGTCCTCCGTGCCGCGCAAAGTCCGAGATTACCGTTTAGAACAGCTGTCGCAGGATTTGGATCGTGTAACGCAAGCGGTATTGGGCGATCGAGGGTTTCATCTGGCTGCGCATGATTGGGGCTCCATCCAGTCTTGGGAGTCAGTCACAGAGGCTAAATTCCGCGGCCGGATTTTATCCTATACGACCATTTCAGGGCCGAGTTTGGATCATGCTGCATTTTGGCTGCGTGACCAGTTTAAGCATCAAAAATCCAAATTTTTTAAACAAATCAGTAAGTCGTGGTATATCGCAGTTTTTCAGTTGCCATTTTTAGCGCCGACCGCTTGGCAGTTCTTTAACCCCGAACGCTGGGGCAAAGTAGTTGCTGAATTGGAGCGCACGAAGCACCTGCCATTAAATGCCAATATTCAGCAGGATGGAAAAAATGGTGTCGGCTTATATCGCGCGAATTTTATTCCTTGCTTAACCCGCCCGCGGCAGCGCCATGCCGTTTGTCCCGTCCAAGCAATTGTTTTGAAATATGATAATTTTGTCAGCCCTGAGCTGATTGATATCTTGCCGCAATGGGTAGAGGATCTGTCCGTGGTTGAAGTTGCAGCCAATCATTGGGCGATTTTGAGCCAGCCCGAAACGATTGCACAGTACATTCGACAATTTGCCTTCGCGAAAGCAGCTTAACGCCAATGCCGCGAGGGCAGATAGTTCTTACAGTTTTGCCCGTAAGGGCTAAATAGCGAGCAAACTCTGATAAAATACGGGTTTTTTCAGATCCTTCTTTTTGTTATGTTCGCTATTCTTGCCGCAATTGCAGTCATGTTCGGACTGTCACTGGCCCGTGTCCCTGTGGTGTTTGCACTGATTATCGGTGCTGTTACAGGCGGCTTGCTGGCCGGTCTTGGTATTCATGGAACCATCGAAGCCTTTAACAGCGGTTTAGGCAATGGGGCTCAAATTGCGCTTGCATATGGCGTATTGGGGGCATTTGCATTGGCTCTGGCCCGTTCAGGCTTGCCTGATTTGCTTGCATATCAACTGATTACCAAGCTGAAAGGCAGCAGCAATGCCAAAGCGCAAAATCGTGTGAAATACCTGATATTTGCAACTGTCGCATTAGCTGCGGTTTGTTCTCAAAACGTGATTCCTGTTCATATCGCGTTTATTCCGGTATTGATTCCGCCTTTACTGAGCGTCTTTAATCATCTCAAGCTTGACCGCCGTTTGGTTACTTGTGTATTGACCTTTGGTCTGGTCGGAACCTATATGCTGGTGCCGTTTGGTTTTGGCGCTATTTTCCTGAATGATATTTTGGGTCAAAACATCAATACTTTTGGCAAGCCTTACGGTTTCCATATCAGCTATGAGCAAATTCCAGCGGCTATGGCAATTCCAGTATCCGGCATGTTTGTTGGCCTGTTGATTGCAATGTTCATCAGCTACCGTAAGCCGCGTGAATACGCCGATCTTCATGTGAATGCATCTCATCACACCATTTCATCCAGTGTGAAAAGCGACGCAGATGGCAAGCCTCTGGTGGCGAAGTTTACGCTGATCATGGCCGCAATCGCGGTGATTGCGACGCTGTCGGTTCAGGTGATTTCTGATTCCATGATTCTTGCCGGCTTAGTCGGTGTGGGGATCTTAAGCTTTGCCGGCATCTTTAAGTGGAAAGAAGCGGATGATGTGATTGTCAGCGGCATGCGCATGATGGCCTTGGTGGGCTTTATCATGATTTCCGCACAAGGTTTTGCTTCCGTGATTGAAGCCACCAATCAAGTGCCCGCATTGGTGGAGGCATCTGTCGAATGGATTGGCAATAGCCAAGGTTTAGCCGCATTCTGGATGCTGCTGATTGGCTTGTTAATTACGCTCGGCATTGGTTCATCATTTTCGACTGTGCCCATTCTGGCGATTATTTATGTACCGCTCTGCATTCAATTCGGTTTTAGTCCAATGGCCACCATTGCCTTAATTGGTACGGCTGCAGCCTTGGGTGATGCCGGTTCTCCTGCGTCTGATTCGACCCTCGGTCCGACATCCGGTTTAAATATGGATGGCCAGCATGACCACATGAAAGACAGTGTAGTGCCTACGTTTATCCATTTTAATATTCCATTATTGGTATTTGGCTGGATTGCGGCCATGGTGCTTTAATTGAGTTTTTTATTTATTTTATTGCGCACTTTATAATATTTATTTTAAATACATGTTATAGAGTAATTCCTATAATAAAACCAAGCAATAGACTTGGAGTATCATCATTAATCTGATTAACATGGCTGGAATTAAAACCAGCCATGTTGGTCTGATTAAAATAAATTGTGATGATATTCAATCATTTAATATAAATATGATTTAAATTATTCATAATTTTGTTTTTATTTTCTAGCATATTAATTCCTGTGATGATTGATGAGCCGCTCTTTATTTAGAATGCGGTGATGCAGTTTTTTCTGCGCTTGATTCGATATTCGGTCCGACATCTGTTTTAACGAAGGATGGCCGGCATGACTGCATGAAAGGCAGTGCAGCGCCCGTTTTTTATCTATTTTGATATCTTATATTGGTGTTTTTCTTAATGGCAGCCAGGGCACTTGAATTGAGTTTTTTATTTATGCTGTTGCCAAATTTATAATATGTATTTAAAATAAACCTTATTAAATAATCTATAAAATAAAACCAAGCTGTGCACTTGGTATATAATAATTAATCTGATTAATAGAGTTGGTATTAAAACCAACCAAGATGGTATGAATAAAATAAATTATTAATATATTCAATAGTTTAAAAATAAATAAAAATTTAAATAATTAATAGCTATTGCGCATTTGTAATATGATTGTTTATCATTAATTAATGTTTGAAATTTAGTGTTATTATTCTTCCAAAGGGTTTTAAAAATGTTAAAACAAGTTGCTCTTATTTCACTATTGGGTTTTTCCGCTTCGGCTATGGCGGGTCAATGGCAGGTGAAACTTGGCGGTTCTGCAGTTGCGCCAACTGAATCTTCAAGCATTTTAGATGGTGCAGCAAAAGTCGAAGCGGATAATGAACTGGCATTTACCCCTTCTGTTGAATACTTTTTTAATGACAACATTTCGACCGAATTATTGCTTGCTGCGCCAATCAGCCATGATGTTAATGTGACTGGCGGTGTGAACGCTGGTGTGAAACTTAAGCATTTGCCGCCAACAATCACAGCGAAATATAATTTCAAAAATAATACTGGCTTTACCCCATATATCGGCGTTGGCGCTACAGTATTTATTCCTTGGGATGAAGACGCTTCTGGTGACTTAGCGGGAAGCAGCGTGAATGTCAAAGAAGATTATGGCTTTGCCGGTCAAGTGGGCTTTAATTACCAGCCTGCTGATGCGAAAAACTGGGGCGTGTTCGCAGATGTGCGCTATGCTCAAATCAGCCCAGAAGTAGATATCAAGGATTCAGCAGGCAACCGTATTACTAAATTTGATTTAGATATCGATCCAATTGTTTACACAATTGGCTATAGCTACAAATTCTAATAATAAAAAAATAAAATCGGCGCTTGAACCCTATCCTTGGATGGGGTTTTTTTATGGCGGGCACAAAATGATAACGAATAGCAAAATGCCCGCGCTTGAGTCTGCGGGTATTTAACCGTATTGTAAAAAAAGGTCATTTGCAGAAATAATTTTAAAAGCATATTCAAAGGTATGGATGGAATGATGAACATTCAGCAATTTTTAGTTTTGACGCTGCTGAGCTGCGCAAGCTATAGCGCCAGTGCGGCCAGTTTTGATTGCCATAAGGCAAAGACGCTGACCGAACATGCGGTTTGTAATCACCGGGCATTGAATGATGCAGATGTCAAAATGGCAACGACCTATATGATTATTAAACGGCTGGTGCCTATGGGAACCCGCGGCGCAATTCAGGACCAGCAAGTGAAATGGCTGCAGCTGCGTGATCAGTGCCGGGACAACAGCAGCTGTTTAACGGATGTTTATAAAATGCGCCAGCAGAAGCTGGATACCTATATGGAACGGGTTTATCAGCAGGGGCCGTTTTAATCTTTAATTTTTCATGCAGATGGGATTGAAAATTGCGTAAGGCGCTCCATTCATATAGCAGCGAATAAAAGACTGTTCATATGTGAGGAGCAACTGATGAGCGAACAAAACGCAAAAAAACACAGCTTTCAGGCTGAAGTGGCGCAGCTGCTGCATTTGGTAACGCATTCCCTATATTCCAATCCTGAAATTTTTCTGCGTGAATTGATTTCCAATGCATCGGATGCCTGCGATAAATTGCGCTTTGAAGGCATCAATCATGCTGACTATTATGAAAATGACCCCGAGCTGCATGTCCGCATTCTTTTCGATAAAGATCAAAAAACGCTGACCATTTCAGACAACGGCATCGGTCTGAGCGAGCAGGAGGCTATTGATCATTTAGGCACGATTGCCAAATCAGGCACCAAAGATTTTATGTCGAAACTGACTGGAGATCAGAAGTCCGATGCGCAGCTGATCGGCCAGTTTGGCGTCGGCTTTTACTCAGGTTTTATTGTTGCGGATAAAATTACGGTGGAATCGCGCCGTGCCGGCTTAGATGCGGCTGAAGGCGTGCGCTGGGTGAGCGGCGGTACCGGTGATTTTGAAGTGGAGCAGATTCATAAAGCTTCACGCGGAACAGATATTATCCTGCACTTGCGTGATGATGCGCTGGATTATTTAGAATCGTATAAAGTTAAGCAGATCGTCAATAAATATTCTGATCACATCAGCCTGCCTATCGAAATGCAAAAAGAGATTTGGCAGCAGGAAGAAGCGGCTGAGGGTGAAGAGGCGAAACCCGGCCAATACGTAAAAACCGATGAATGGGAAGCGATTAACACGGCCAGCGCTTTATGGACCCGCAATAAAAATGATGTAACGGATGAACAGTACATCGAATTTTATAAAAATTCGACCCATGATTTTGAAGCGCCTTTGGCGTGGGCGCATAACCGCGTTGAAGGCAGCACCGAATATACCCAGCTGCTGTACATTCCAAGCAAAGCGCCGGGCAATATTTTCACCCGTGAAGCCAAAGCGGGCATCAAACTGTATGTGAAGCGCGTTTTCATTATGGATGATGCGGATAATCTGATTCCCAATTATCTGCGCTTTGTGCAAGGGGTGGTGGACAGCGCCGATTTGCCGCTGAATGTCAGCCGTGAGCTATTGCAGGAAAGCCGTGATGTTAAAACCATTCGTGAGGGCAATGCGCGCCGTGTGCTGAACTTGCTGGATGGTTTGGCCAAATCTGAAGATGCGCAGGATCAGGAAAAATTCAAAACCTTCTATGCCGAATTCGGCTCAGTGCTGAAGGAAGGTTTGGGTGAAGACTTGGGCAACCGCGAACGCATCCTGAAATTGCTGCGTTTTGCCAGCTCTGTGAATGATGAGGTGGCTACGTCTTTGGCGGATTATAAAGCGCGCATGAAGGATGGCCAAAAAGCGATTTACTATGTCACTGCAGACAGCCTGGCGGCGGCTAAAAACTCTCCGCAGCTGGAGTTGTTCAAGAAAAAAGGCATTGAAGTGCTATTGATGTCTGAGCGTGTAGACGAATGGGCCATGGAATTCGTCAATGAATTTGATGGCTTGCCAATGCAGAACGTAGCCAAGGGCGCAGTCGACTTGGGTGATTTGCAGGATGCCGAAGAGAAGAAAGCGCTGGAGGCCGCTGCAGAACAGTTCAAGCCTGTGGTTGATAAATTGTCAGGCGCATTGAAAGACAAAACCAAAGAAGTGCGCGTGACCACCCGCTTGGTGGATTCGCCTGCATGTTTAGTAACGGGCGATGGTGAACTGTCGCCGCAGCTGATCCGCATGCTGAAGCAGGCGGGCCAGCCTGTGCCGGAAAGCAAGCCGATTCTGGAAATCAATCCAGAGCATCCTTTGGTGAAAAAACTGGACGGAACCGATCAGTTTGATGATTTGGCGAATGTGATTTTTGATCAGGCGCTGATTGCGGAAGGCGGATTGCCGGACGATCCTGCCGCTTACCTCAAGCGGATCAACAGCCTGCTGCTGAAATAATCCAGCAATTTCATAAATAAAAAGCCTCCTTCGGGAGGCTTTTTATTTTTTGCTTTTATGCTTTAGCGTACCGCCAGCTTAGAAGAGGGCTTCCAAACGCACAAGTGCGCCAATGAAATGGCTGCGGTCAGCGCGGTGATCATTCAAATAGTTTAAGTCGCCTTGGATATAGAACCATTCTCTTAAAAATGGCTGGCGCCATGAAACATAGGGCCCCCAGCTGTTTAAGCGCAGATCTTTATTGTTTAAAAATCCGCCGCTGTAAACGCCATAGCTGAAGGTATGTTCATGGAAAAAACGGTGCTGGCGGAAGATGAAATTATCCCAAGTCAGGTCATCGTCCTGAGCATCAGCATAGGTCAGGTTCAATTGGTCGGACAGGAGGGCTTTATTGGGACTGTGCTGCGCCAGCTCTAAGTTGGTCCGCAAATAATTTTCGCTGTCGATGCCGTAGCGGTAGATCTGTTCTGCATGAAATTTAAAATCATTGTCCAGTTCCCAATCTTTTTTTGCTTTCATGCGGACATAGATATCATCTCCGGAACGGACGCCCAGATCAAAATCTGTTTCGAAAGGCAAGCGTTTGGAAAAATTGGACCAGCGCAGGGCCAAGGAGCTGTTGTCTTCGCGCACACGCTCTTTGTCAAAATTTTTATCTGCCGAGCTTGGCATGTTTTCGTTGGTAATCGCATTGTTATTGGCTAACTCATTGTCCAGAGAGTCATCACCGAAGACTAAACTGACTTTGCGTTCCAGTGTCGGCAATTTGATTTTGCCGCGAATACGCGGTTTGATTTCATAGCCATCATGCTTATTCCAGCTGCTGTCCACGAGGATCCGCAGGGTAGCGGATGCCGGATGCTTAGGGTCTGGGTCGCCAAACCAATTGTCAATTTTATTGGCCGTGCGGTCAGCCCAATTGCGGATGCCTTTCTGCTGCCGGTCTGTCCAGGTGCTCTCTTCGGTTTCAGCTGTCGAGGGAACGCTGCTGGTATCGGACTGTTCGGGCAAAAAGGTGGGCACGGCATCAATCATGCGCGGAATTAAAAACAGCAGCCCTTGTTCAGAATCTTCTTTGTCCGTCTCTGCCGCTTGATTGCTTAATATATAGGCGTTGGAGTAGGTTGGATAAATTAGAAGTTCATCGGCAACTGCAGCGTTGCAGATCATCCCCAGAGCAGCAGAAATCAAAAAACTTTTAGCAAAACAGATATTATTTATTATCATATTCTAAGCTCTTTTATATCTTTGATTTAAGCTTAGTTTTGGTTCATCTGCCGCAAAAAAGCAATCGTATGCTGCAATAATAATACCATTTCGCTAGTTTGCTTCCGGTGTGTCGGAAAGCGGATTCTGGATCGCGTTGTAAAGCTCTAAAACATTGACCGGTTTTGGCAGGGTGGAAATGGCAGCTTGAATCATTTGCCAATTCAGCCCATGCCTGCGGTGCAGGATTAAATATGGATAAGCCTGTTCTGCATCAGCCAGCGCCAGCCGCTTTTCACCATGAATGATGCGGACCTTTTGCCGTTCTTCCAGCAGCAAAATCGGCGTGCTGAAATCAGCTTCCTGCTCATCAAATTGAATGAATTTTTGCGTATGGATCGCTTGCGCAGGAATGAAGCGCTGATAATGTTCCTGCTGCCAAACGGGTTTCGCCAGTTCATAGCAGCATTTAAACAGTGCATCCGCAGTCTGGTCCTGAGCCTCTAGAGCATGCAGGCTGATTGCATATACCGATGCCAGCTGGCGTGCATGCAGCTGTACAAACAACTGGCAGAGTTCAGTGGCTTGTGCGGGATCAGCCGCGCCCAGCAGGATGAAATGCTGGATGAATTGTCCCTGCGCATTGATTTGCTCTGCAATATAGACCGGCTGCGTTTGCCAGGTTTCGATATGTTCTGCATGCAGCGCAATATCGCTTTGATTCAAGGTTTTTGCATCAGGAGGTAGAACCACACGGTAAAGCGGATGGTCTGCTGACTCAGTCAGGGCATGCAATTGGCCCTGCATCTGATGAAAGAGGATGGACTGCGGCTTAGGCGCTTCAGGGGGCAATACGGCTTCTGGCGCTTCGGCATCGGGCGGAGCCGGCTGAACGCTTGCTGCAGCGGGATCGGCTATGCGGCGTTCAGGCAGCTCCTCCTTATGCTCAGAGCTGGTTTCCAGCAGCACGTCCTGGCCTGCAGAAACTTCTACAAGGGAAGGCTGGGTTTGCGGCGCAGGAGGCTCTGAGGGTTCAGTTAATTGGCTGTCTGGATGAGGCGTAGGGCCTGCTTCCATGTGTTCAGGCTGCGCGCATGCAGGTTGTTCTTCGGCCTGCAGGGCTTGCATATCCAGTTCAGCATCGGTGCTTAAGCAATGATATTGCTTTTGCATTGCAAGCATCCATGCGTAATTGTCTTCAAAATTGCCCCAATCGCTGATCAGCGCAGTGCGCTGCGGTGCTGGAATGAGCCAGATTTGCCAGTGATTAGGCGGCTGATGCATAAAGCCCCAGCCGGATTCAGGCTTTAAATACAGCTGTTTTTCAAGTGCATGGTCATCATTGAAATAGCCGCGGAAGCTTTGCGCAAAAGGCGTGCCGGCTGCAAATGCATAAGCTGCGCTTTGAGGCTCTGTCAGCGCTTTATAAGACAGGAGCTGCTTTTGAAAAATAGGTTCATCGCATAATGCAAAGATCTCTTTGATGCGTTTTTTTGTTTTGGCGATTTCATAAAAAGACAGCGCCTGATGTTCTAAGGCCGCGGTCAATAGATGCAATTCTTTAATCAGAAGCGCTTTTTCTAACGCATTCATCTTAATCGTTTCCCCTAAAGAACTTTTTGAGCTTTGTCTAAATATGCCGCCAACACAAGATTGGCCGCCAATTCAATTAATTTATATTCTGCAGAATTCGGCTGTTGGTATTTTTTGGCCATTTCAATTAATTCATCAAGATCGATGGCTTGCGGAGAAATTTTCCCTTGTATCAGTGCCTGAAAATTTTGCATAGGAAGACCTATGTATTTGATGAAAAAAGTTATGTTGAATTGATTATAGGGGTTCTGAAAAAAAATGCATGAAAAAAAAGGTCATGTTTTGACGAATAGTTTACGGAAATGACCAAAAAGGGTGAGTTTTGGTGAAAATTAATGCTGCTGTTTCAGCTTTTGCTGGATGTTTTGAATGCCGGCATAGCTGGATTTAAATTTAAAGGTAAATGCCGATTCAGCGCAGTTGAGCACATGAATCGAGTATAGGTATTAAGTTCAGTTAATAAATCAAGATGAAAAAAGCAGGCCTGCTGTTTTCAGGCCTGCTTTTTATCTGGCGGACAGGCTGTCGAATTAAGCCGCTTTTTCCGCTTTTGCTTGATCTTGCGCAGCTGCTTCAGAAGCAGGCGCTTGAGCGGATGCATTTGCTGTTTGGGCAGGCGCAGCTTTTTTAACCGGAAAATCAGGTATATAAACAATTTGAGCAGAAACAGTTGCAGACATGGCAAAAGCAGCCACAGCAATTGCAGATTTAAGTGCATTCATGATTATTTCCTTTCAAATGACAGCCCAGCAGTGCTGGGTGGGAGAGGCATTTAATGCTTTAAAGTTCATGTAAAATGATAGCAAAATGCATTTAATAGAAAATGATCAATTCGGCAATAAAAGATAAAATAGATAATTTTTATTATGGTAAAACAATAATTTAGAGTAATTGTTCTAAGCGGCCAGCCTGCGGCCTGACCACTTAGGATGTGTGCAATAGCCTGTATTTATGCGTTTTTAGCGCATCTTTTTTGATAAATTTTACCGGCAATTCCGCCAATCAGCGCGCCGCTGAATGTGCCGAACACAGGCAATACGCTGCCTGCAGCGGCGCCAATTAACAGGCCTTTGACTGTAGGTGAAAATCGGGATGATTTTTTGGATACCGTGGTATTGGAGGCGGATGCATCTTGCAGCGCATCACCGTCTAAAGCTGGAGATTGAAGATCTGTGGTCATGCTGTCCTCGAAAGCTGATGGAAACCAACTTCGAGCGTATCGGTTTTTAGATCCAGCCGCTGTTTTCGGCATGTAAAAAGGAGCAGCAATTTGTAAGCTGAATATTAAGCATAACTTAACTATTTTTTGTTTTAAGTTTTGCTGTGAGCAGTCTAATGCATATTGGGCTGATGGCTCTTGCATCTGATCAGGAGGTGCGGCAATGGCTGCTGAGCCCTGCCATTCTGTTTAATATCCGTTTGGGTTCCTCCATGCATTGCCTATAAAAAAATCCCCGCACAAAGCGGGGATTTTTTGCAGGAGATGGAGGCTGCTGAGATTTATTTTTCAGGCGTTTCACATGAATCATCAGAACAGTTTGGCGCTGGCTGTGCTGCCGGCGCTTCTTGCGCTTTGTCCAGCACTTGCAGGAAGACTTCTTTCGGCTGCGCGCCAGCGAGAGCAATGCGCTGATCAAAGACAAAAAATGGGACGCCGGTGACTTTTAGCTGATCACGGGCAATGTCCTGATCAAATTTAACAAAATCTGCATATTCATCTGAATCCAGCAGGTCATCGACTTCTACAGGGTTGAGTCCAATGCGTGAAGCCACGTCTTCCAAGGTTTCACGTTCGCCGATCGGCAAGCCTTGCGTCATGTAGCTGTAGAACAGCGCTTCTTCTGCTTCTGAGCCTAAGCCTTTGCTCTGCGCTAAATGAATCAGGCGGTGGGCATTAAAGGTATTGCCGGAGTTCGCATTTTCCCAATTAAACTCGATACCTTCTGATTTTGCCATTTCGGCAATATTGCGCTGCATGTCTTCCACTTCAGCCAAGGTGCGGCCATATTTCTGCGCCAGGCGTTCAGAGTTTGAAATCTCTTGGCGTACAGGCGCTTCTGGGTCGAGCTGGAAACTGTGCCAGTGCACTTCAAGTTCAACGCCAGCTTCTTCAGCTGCAGATTCAAGACGTTTTTTGCCGATATAGCAAAATGGGCAAACAACATCAGACCATACATCTACACGCATATTTTTTCTCTATTGATTATCTAAAAAGATGGTGGGGGCAATTTGTTTAATTTAAAGCGCATTTACATGGAAAAAACCAAAAAGGGCCGCATCACAGGTTCAAAACCAATGTGAAAGGCGGCCTGAATGATTCCAAACATTAAAACAGCATTCGTGAAGGCAAAGCCGAAGATGCAGGCAATAAAAAACGCCCCGAAGGGCGTTTTTTATTGCTGATCATTAAGCAGATTTAGCTTTTTTTTCTTCAGCTAACATGTGGCCAGTTTCTTCAAAGTTCACGTGCCAAGACAATGCTTCACGAAGAAGGTGCGGAGTTTGACCGCCTTTTTCGCATGCACGCTCAAAGTAATCGTTCAATGCGTCACGGTACATTGGGTGAGCACAGTTGTCGATGACTGCGCGAGCGCGTTCACGCGGCGCTAAACCGCGAAGGTCAGCCAAGCCTTGTTCTGTGACCAGAATGTCTACGTCATGCTCTGCGTGGTCAATATGCGATGCAAATGGAACAACAGAAGAAATGTCGCCGCCTTTCGCAATTGATTTAGTCACGAAGATTGCAAGATGCGCATTACGTGCGAAGTCGCCTGAACCGCCGATGCCGTTCATCATTTTTGTACCGCATACGTGAGTTGAGTTTACGTTGCCGTAAATATCGAACTCAAGCGCAGTGTTGATGCCGATGATGCCTAAGCGGCGGACCAATTCAGGGTGGTTCGAAATTTCTTGCGGACGAAGAACCAGTTTGTCTTTGTACTGTTCAATGTTGTTGAATACTTTTTCGCCGTATTTCGCTGAAAGCGTAATTGAAGAGCCTGAAGCGAATTTCATTTTGCCGGCATCGATCAATTCGAAAGTACAGTCTTGAAGCACTTCTGAGTACATGACAAGATCTTCGAAGTTTGATTCTTTCAAGCCAGTCAATACAGCGTTTGCGATTGAACCGATACCTGCTTGCAGCGGGCCGAGGTCTTTCGGCAGGCGGCCTTCCGCCACTTCTTTTTCAAAGAAAGCGATCAGGTGATTGGCAATGCCTTGAGTCTCATCATCCGGTAAAGTCACAGTTGATGGAGAGTCGTGGAATTCGTTGTTGAATACAATGCCGACAATTTTAGACGGATCGATATTGATCGCTTGCGTACCGATGCGCTCATCGACTTGAGTCAATGGAATCGGTTGGCGGGTCGGGCGGTAAGACGGGATGTAGATGTCGTGCAGGCCTTCAAAAGCAGGGCTTAAGTTGGTGTTGATTTCTACAATCACTTCTTTGGCAAAAATAGCAAAGCTTGCAGAGTTGCCGACAGAAGTTGTTGGAATGATGCCGCCGTCTTCTGTAATCGCAACCGCTTCAATTACTGCAACGTCCGGTTTTTTCAATTGCAGGTTGCGCATTTGTTCAACAGTTTCAGACAAGTGCTGATCGATGAACATCACTTCGCCTTTGTTGATGGCTTTACGTAAAGTGTTGTCCACTTGGAACGGCAAACGGCGGGCAAGCACGCCAGCTTCTGTTAATTGCTTATCAAGATCGTTGCCTAAAGATGCACCCGTGATCAAGGTGATTTTCAATGGGTTTTCTTTTGCTTGTTTCACCAATGCAAGAGGAACAGCTTTCGCTTCACCTGCGCGTGTGAATCCGCTCATACCTACCGTCATGCCATCTTTGATAAATGCAGCAGCTTGTTCAGCGCTGATAACTTTATCGTGAAGTGATGCTAAACGAATGCGATCTAAAGACATGTTTTACTCTCTGGGAAATCTCAAAACTGATACGGATTGTACCGATCAAAAAAGCTATTTTGCATACCTGTTAGGCTAAGGTCTAATTTTTTGAAAAAATGCGGGTATAAGATTTTTTTATGGATTTTAAGATATTGTTTTAAAAAACAAAAACTAATGGTGATTAACGATTGAACAAAACTGTTTGTTCAATATTTGAACGCTTGCTAGAAGCGTTCACTGAAAGTTTGCTTAATTTTTTCCAATGGGCTATTGGTTAAAACTTCATCATCTTCGGGTTTTTTCAGCGGCAGTGAAATGATGGCTTCCAATCCGCCTTGCGGCCGGTTATGGATCAAAAGATGACCTTCATGAATATCCACAATGCGTTTGACAATGGCTAAGCCTAAGCCGCTGCCTTGCACTGTGCGGGCATCATTGCCGCGTACAAAGGGCTGCATCAGGTCGGCTATCTGATCATCCGGAATGCCTTCGCCATGATCTGCCACGCTGATCATCAGCTGTTCTTCTTCCACATGGGCGGAAAGCTCTATCGGCTCTGCGCCATAGCGTTTGGAGTTGTTGATGAGATTGCCGATCAGGCGCTTTAAGGACAGGCTGCGCGCTTGAATGATCGGCAGCTCCTGCGCTTCGAATCGGATATCCAGCGGTTTGAACTGAATCACCAATTCCTGCAGCAGCATATTGATATCAGTATCCTGCGGCTCTTCATCCGAACCGTCGCGCATATAAGAAATGAATTGATTCAGGATGGCATCCATGTCTTCAACGTCGTAAATCAGGCCTTCTTTGAGGAAATCATCATCTGGCATCATTTCTGCACTGAGGCGGATCCGGGTCAGCGGCGTGCGCAAGTCATGTGAAATGCCGGCCAGCATGATGCGCCGGTCGCGTTCCGTTTGATCCAGCGTGTAGATCATGTGGTTAAAGGCCTGATTGACCTCGCGGATTTCCTGCGGGCCGTGATTGGTTTCCAAATAGGGCGCAGTGCCGGTTTTGCTGTAGCTGTTGGCGGCATGCTGCAGGCGCGCCAGCGGGCGGTTCAGCTGGCGCACCAGCGTTAAGATAATCACCGCAGCAATCAATGGAATGCCCAGCAGCCAGCCCAGAATCAGTTCAGGGCTGTAGTTGGCATAGGTTTTAAGCGGTTCACGCACCCAATTGCCATTCATTTCCGGGGTTTGAATCCAGATGCGCGGGTCGGGCTTGAATTGGAAATACACCGTGGCATTTTCAATGCGCATTTCTTTAGCCAGTTTTTTTTCAATTTGATTGGTAAAGAACTCGGCAATCACCTTGTCTTTGACCTTCGGAAATTCCTTGGGATCGGTGATGTATTCAATGCCGACGCGGTTTTTCATCCAGTCGTCAACATCGACTTCGGCATTGTTATGAAAAATCCGCAGGTCTGGATTGTTGATCATCTCCAGCTCTACCGCCAAGTATTTTGAATGCTGCTGAATTTCAGGCAAATACAGCGTGCGCCAAAAGAACCACAGCGACATGAACAGGCTGAAAAAGACAATGAACAGCACCAGCACCGTAGTGCGCATGGCGGCGGAGCGCGGCTTGATTTTGTCGAGGAAGCGTTCCCAGGGGGTGCGGTGTTTTTCTTGATAGGCCGCGTAGTCGGTAAATTCTTGCGGGTCGATGGGTTCAAGTTTCACGAATTAATCCTGAATTGATGCATCATTATTTTATGCTTTTATTTTTTAGATGCCATTGCACAGCACGGCGGCGTCTTGCCATTTGACTTGATGTGATGGAATAACCTTCGGTTCGACCTACTTTTGTTTCGGCAAAAGTAGGCAAAACCATTTCATTCGCAAAACTCGTTCTCTTACAGCAATAAAATCTATTTATCGCAGAAACCAAATTTATCGTATGCCTCCTGTCTCGAACAGTTGCGAATGAGCTGTCACGTAATTCAGAACAATGAGTTCATCAATTACTTAAAAAATTACTCAGCGCCATCTGGAACAAAGACATAGCCTACACCCCAAACAGTTTGGATGTAGCGCGCGCGGGCAGGGTTTTCTTCGACTAAGCGGCGCAGGCGAGAGACTTGAACATCAATCGAACGCTCCATTGCGCCCCATTCACGGCCGCGGGCCAAATTCATCAGCTTGTCGCGGGTCAAAGGTTCACGCGGATGCTGCACCAATGCTTTCAATACGGCAAATTCACCGGTGGTCAAGGTCACCACTTGGCCTTCACGCGTTAGGGTGCGTGTTGATAAATCCAGTGACCAAGGGCCAAACGATACCACTTCCATCTGCTGGCTCGGCGCGCCCGGCACTTCACGCACTTGACGGCGCAGCACCGCGCGGATACGCGCCAGCAGCTCATTCGGGTTGAAAGGTTTTGGCAGATAGTCATCTGCGCCGGCTTCGAGGCCTGCAATCCGGTCAGAGTCGCTGCCGCGTGCAGTCAGCATGATGATCGGCGTATCAATGTTGGACTGGCGCAAACGGCGGCAAATGCTTAAGCCGTCTTCGACCGGCAGCATAAAATCCAGCACGATTAAAGAGAACAGTTCGCGCTGCAATAGGCGGTCCATTTGAGTCGCATCATGCGCGGTCTTCACCACAAAACCTTTATCTTCCAAAAAACGCTGCAGCAGCGTGCGCAGACGCACATCATCGTCCACCACCAGAATGCGTTCTACACGGTCAGTTTCGGCTTGTACGGCATCAGTCTTTTCAGCAGGTACCACTAAACTCATGATGTGCTCCTTATTCTTTATTGTCTTCGTAACAAAAGTAATGCACTTGAGTATACGATTCATTTGTATCGGTTGACTATGCTCTAAAGCAACAAATATTGCAGATAAAATCAAGACATAGATACCAAATGTATACATGGTTTGGCGGATAATTTGCTTGCATTTTTGAGGCTAAATTCATGTTTCAGTAAAACTTTAAGGCGAAAATATGAAATTGCAGTGAATTGGCAATAAAAACCGCATGCAAATTTATAAAAACAATTGTGGATTTTATAGTCTTGGTCTTTATAATCATGGCTTTTAGAACTTATCCTTGTGGGATCACATACGATGACTGACTTAGTTCAGCAGTTGGCAAAAGAAATTGCCGTACGTCCAAATCAAGTTGAAGCTGCCATTAAATTAATTGATGAAGGTGCCAGCGTTCCATTTATTGCGCGTTACCGTAAAGAGGTAACTCAAGGCTTAGACGATACGCAGTTGCGCCAGCTTGACACGCGCTTGTCATACTTACGTGATTTATATGAGCGCCGTGAAAAAGTCATTGAATCGCTGAAAGAACAAGATAAATTATCTGACGATTTATTGGCGCGCGTGAACGGTGCAGAAACAAAAAATGCATTAGAAGAAATCTACGCGCCTTACCGCCCGAAACGCACCAGCAAATCATTTAAAGCCAAAGAAGCCGGCCTTGGCCCGATTGCGGAAAAAATCCTGGCAGAAGCCGTTGATCCAGCAGACGCTTTAGCGGGCTTTAGCCACGAAGATTACCCAGATGCAGAAAGCCAGCTGGATGCCATTCAGCACATCATAATTGATGACTGGGCGCAAAATATTGCGCTGACGGCAGAATTGAAATCGACGTTTGCTAAAACTGCGGTGCTGAAAAGCCTGGTTGCGTCGGATGAGAAAAAAGAAGTCGGCAAGAAATTCCGTGATTACTTTGATTTTTCAGAAAATCTAAACAAAGTGCCATCACACCGTTTGCTGGCGATGCTGCGCGGCCGTCAGGAAAATGTCTTGGGCTTAAAAGTGGATGGTGAAGACACTGCGCCATTGGCCCGCATTGAAACGGAATACGATTTGGAAACGGTTCAGCCGCAAAGCCGTCAAGATTACTTAAAGCAAACCGCAAAATTGTTCTGGCTTGGCAAAGTCCGTCCTGCCATTGAGCATTCCTTGCTGACTGAAAAACGTTTGGCTGCAGAAGCTGAAGCGATGAACGTTTTTGCAGAAAATCTGCGTCATTTATTGCTGTCTGCACCTGCAGGCGCGCGCTGCACGCTGGGTGTTGACCCGGGCATCCGTACCGGCGTGAAATTGGCAGTGGTAAACCAATCAGGTGATGTGGTTGCTCACAGCACAATTTACCCATTTGCACCGAAAGATGATAAAGAAGGTTCAATTGCTGAGCTTGCGCGCTTATGCCGTGAATTCAATGTTGACCTGATTGCGATTGGCAATGGTACAGCCAGCCGTGAAACGGAAGCTGTAGTGGCTGAAATGATGGCTGCCAACAGTGATTTGCCGCTGACCCGCGTTTCAGTGTCTGAAGCAGGCGCATCGGTTTACTCAGCGTCAGAATTGGCGTCGAACGAATTGCCGGATTTGGATGTATCAATCCGCGGTGCAGTCTCGATTGCGCGCCGTCTGCAAGATCCTTTGGCAGAATTGGTGAAAATTGATCCAAAATCGATTGGTGTGGGCCAGTATCAGCATGATGTGAATCAAACTGGTTTAGCCAATACGCTGGATGCCGTGGTTGAAGACTGTGTGAACGCTGTAGGCGTTGATGTCAACACGGCCTCTGCGGCGATTTTGGGCTACATTGCGGGATTGAATAAATCCATCGCGCAGCAGATTGTCGATTTCCGTAAAGAAAACGGCCGTTTTGACAACCGCCAAGCCTTGAAAAACGTACCGCGTTTAGGCGAACGTACGTTTGAACAGGCTGCAGGCTTCCTGCGCATTCAAGAAGGTTCTGAGCCGCTGGATGCGTCTGCTGTTCACCCTGAATCATATGGTTTGGTGAATAAAATTGTTGAAGCGAAAGCAACGACAGTCAAAGACATTATCGGCAACAGCGAAATTATTCGCCAAGTGGATGCATCTGCTTTTGCAGATGAAAAATTCGGTTTGCCAACTATTCAGGACGTACTGTCTGAGCTGGAAAAACCGGGCCGTGACCCGCGTCCAGAATTCCGCACAGCGAAGTTCCGTGAAGACATCACTGAAGTATCACAGCTCACCGAAGGCATGCAGCTGGAGGGCGTGATCACCAATGTGACCAACTTCGGCGCATTTGTGGATGTCGGCGTGCATCAGGATGGCTTAGTGCATATTTCTGAATTGGCCAATGAATTCGTGTCTGATCCGCATAAAGTGGTGAAACCGGGTCAAATCGTGCAAGTGCGTGTACTGACTGTGGATGCTGAACGCAACCGCGTGAATTTGTCGATGCGTCCTGAAGGCTCAGCAGCGCCAGCTAAAGCGCAGCGTCAGCCGCGCCGTGAGCATAGCAATGAGCAACGCGGTGAACGCAAGCCTCAAGGCAAGCGTCCGCAAAATGCGCGTCCTCAAGGCGATCGTGCGCAGAATCACCATAAGAAGCCGCAGGCGGCTAAACCGCAGGAAAATAAAATCGGCGGTTTGGGTGCCTTGTTATTGCAAGCAGGGATTAAAGGTTCGAAGTAATCTTTAAGCTCTAAAAAAACCTCCCAATTGGGAGGTTTTTTATTGCGCAAATTTATGCGTGAATCATCGGTACGATCCAGCTGACTAAAATCAGCATAATGCCCAAATGGCCCAATTTACGGGTGACATAGACCAGCTTATTGGGCGGCTGCTCCAGCTGCTTGGCATAATCTTCCAAGCTCATGCCTTGCTGCTTTTTGCTGCTGAACAGGAAAACCGCTAAATCGATACAGATTAAAATGGTGCCGGCATCCGCAACAACTTCCATTAAATCATAATGCGGCGTACTTAGCGCTACGCCCATCTGATAGCAAAGAAACAGGGCAAAAGCGATGCAGGCAAACTGCAAAATAAGAAGAAAAATCCGCATAAACATCTTAAAAATTTAAAAGTGGTTCAATTATACAAGCCAATTGCGACGGCTGCATTAATCCTTACAAAGGCTGCATAAATTGCAGGAAGTTCTGCTTCTCCACCATCTCTAAAAATTCGTCCCCCATGCGCTGGCTTTCTGCAGTGCATTGGTTCCACATTTGAATCCGCTGCTGCTGGTCTAAGCCTTTTAAGGTAAAGTCTTTACGGTCCGGCAGCCGGCCCAAAGGCAGGCTTTGCAGATATTCTGCCGAAGGCGACAGCAAAAGCGTACGCGTCTGATTTTCCGGATTGGCTTTGCGGTTTTTAAACATTTTGTCAAACCAGCCGGGGGTAATGGTGTCGGTAAAATGCGGGTACAGCACGATGCCTTGGCTGTTAAAAGGCAAGTCCAGATGATAGTCAATCAAGCCGCCGTCACGGTAGCTGCCTTGCGGTGCATCCTGAATGCCGCGCACTGCAGACATGACGCCGGGAATGGAAGCGGAAGCCATGAGCCAATCCAGCGCATTGCCTGTGTTCAAGGTCTGATAATGTGTGGTGAAGTCATCCTGCACCTGAAACTGCTGGCCGGAAGCTGGCTGGCTGATGACCCGTTCCATAAAATAGCGGCTATGCCTGCGGGCAACAGCATTGCTGCTGACAATCCCTGCAACTGAAGTCAGCAAGGGCAGGGCTTTATCACTTTGAAACAGATGGCGCGCTTTGACCGAGAGCACAGTTAAATGCAGTTCAGGGTGATTGATTAATTGCTCCTGCTGGCTGCCGACCAAGTCCGTCAGCATGCCTTTGCATACAGCCGCGACGTCTTCGCGGGTCATTTTTTTATGGAAGCTAAGCTGGGTATACAGCTCAGCAAGCCGTTCAGTTCCTGCTTTTGCGCCCCAGGCGACAATGCTGGCAAAGCGCCATGCGCCAATGGATGAGCCAATCACTGTCCGCTGCCGCGGCGCGCGCAGCAGAAAATCACCAAAGACCGCTTGATCCAGCCCCTGTATGCCGATGCCTTTCGGGCCGCCTGCTGCGCCTGGAATAATATCGACTTGGCCAGCTTGCAAGCCTTCCTGTTCAATCAGCTGGCGCGCTGCGGCGCCTGCACGGATGGTCAGGGCAGGAGGCCGCTTCTGCAGAATTTGGGTCATGACATTGCCTGAAAAATACATATGTGCATTTATTGTAGTGGAATGAATCATCGACCCAATGGCGGGAACTGCCCAACAATGACTCTGGAGTCATTGAACTTTAGAAACCGTGAAAATTTAGGCCGATCGATGCGATTCCATAGCGTTTATCTAGGCGGGATGCAGTGATGCCATTATATAAAAAAGGAATTTGCCCAACAAAGTTATGCTGATACATTTCCCCTTTTAAAAAACCTGTGATTTTGGGGTATATATCGTAGCTGAGCTTTAAGCCTAAACTATGATTATCCCTGATGGATTGATTGCCAAAATTTTTGACGCGGTCATCAATGGCATCCCGCCATAAGTATTGATATTGATAAGCCAGCTGGCTTTCAAATTTGGCATAACGCCAGTTCCAAGATCCGCCTAGACTGGCAAAATAGCTGTCGTAATTCAGGTCTTGCTGGATATCCAGTCCATATTCATTGGCATTGCCCTGAACATAAAGATCGGTCAGTGTGATGTTGCCGCTCAGACAGGGCTGCGCTAAATTTCCAAAATATTGATTGCTGCTGTCGATGGCAATATTCATTAAACAGCCTTGCTGTTTGGCTTGAATATTCACAGCATTGACTTTTACTTTACTGTAGCCTGCGCTGGCGAAAGCATTGAGCTGGTTCATATGATCCAGTTTTTTTGAAAATATTGCATCCAGTTGGATTTGCAGATCTTCAGGATTCTCAACATTAACTTGATTAAACGTATGCTGATTGACGCGAGTCGGACTGGTTTTACTTAGTGCATCTGCACGGTTTGCCCAGATGCTTCCGCGGAAGGTTAAGCCGCTTGAAGGTTGCAAGCTTAATTGCGGAGTAAAGCGTACACCGAGCAATGCACTTTGTAACTTATTGGTATCTTGAGTGTATTCAATTTCACGCTGCCAAAATGAAGCTTCCACAGCCCAATTGGGCGTAAATCGGTAAAGCGCTGCGATATTGAATCCTTGATAATCGCCTGCAGATTGATCTGTTACACCTTCGCTTTTGCGGATGTCAAAAACGTCTAGGGTATCATTGACAGCATCAGCTGAAATGGTCACCTTTAGCGCTGTATTTGAAGTGCTGTTTAAGTCTTTCGCCTGTAGGAATAAATCATTAGGTGCCGCCAGGCATTGGTGCGAAACTAGCGCGAAGCCGCAAAATAATGCAAATTTATTGTGCATATTGGATATCACTAAAAATTGAACTTGAAAATAAAAAAAGCCAGTTCGGAAACTGGCTTAAGGGTGAAGCAATTAATTCAGTTTGAAATAGGCAGTCAGTGTATTGGCTAAATAGTTATCTCCGCCAAAGTCCACAGAGCCGGTTTGAAGGCCTAAACTAGCATCAATGACATAGGTAATTGGCAAAACATAAGCGGATACTTGTACGGTATCGTTTACTTTCAGTTTTGTTGCATATTGTGTGTAGTATTCTTTGAGTTTTGCATTGCTATCAATTAAGTTTTGCAATGAAATTGAGCCATTTGATGAAAGGATATTGACAGGCGAATTTAAGGTAAATGAAGACTGTGTTACGCCTTTCAGGGTTGTATTAATACTCACTGTTGTACCGCTTGGAATAGTTGCTTGTTTGACAGAGCCGTCTGCATTAAAGGCTAAGCTGATATTGCTGATGCTTACATTCAGTGTTTCCTGCTGAACACCGCTTTGACCTGTGAGTTTAAACGCTACTTTAACGGTATCACTTAGCTCGGTGCTGGTATTGTCTAGTTTAAAATCTATACTGAGTGTGGTGTTGAGCGCACCTAAATCTATATTTAGCGGTAATGCGCTGCTAGAGCCTTTCAATTCGCTTATCGAGTAGTTTGCAAGGCTAAAACCTGAGTAAACTGGGGTTTTGAGATTATCTGTAATACTGTCCTTGATGCTCGGATCGCTGGTGATAGCATTCTGCAGTTCAGCAGCAGTTAACCCACTGCTTGCAATAGTATCTAGAGTATCTGCAATAGCAGTGATATTTTCGTTGATTTGCGTGATGACCGTTGGATCAATTTCAACTGTACTGTCATTAATGGCGGTATCTGCTTTCGAAACTGCTTGGGCTAGAATTGCATCAAGAGTTGCAGAATTAATGGAAAGGCTGCCGGCAGTAAATAGTTGATCAGTTTTAAGCTGATCAATGATTGAACTGAATGCTATGTTTGCTGCCTGAGCTTGATTAAGCGGATTAGTTCCATCTCCTTTGCTTACAGCTTGCAAATTGTCTTCAATTTGATTAGCCAGCTGCTGTACCGCAAAAATAATGGCCATATCTTGCGCGCTTGCTTCTTTTGCTGGATCAAATTTAGATAAATCAAAATCTGCTGTTTGAAGTTTTGCAATAGTATCAGCACTAAGCCCTAATTTTTCTAAAATAGGCTTGATATCAGCATTATTGCTTGAGTTTAGATAAGATTGGATCGTTGTGAGCGGACTGATTACCGCAGTATTATTAATGGCTTGCAAGTTGGTCTTTTTCAGCTTTAGTGTCCCAGTAAAGGTTAAGCCTGTTGCAATATCAGTACCGCCAGTAACTGTAATAGCTGAATTTTGACAGTTGGCAGTGGTTGTAAATTTAAATTCGCCAGCAGCATTTGTCTTAACAAAAATAGGCGCGCCTGCTGAATCTTTACAGTCATCAAATTGCACGGTGGCATCCGCTAAGTAAAAATCGACAGCAGTTCCACTCACATCTTTAGGGGTAAACGGCGTTGAAGGGCTATTATCACTGCCGCCTCCGCCGCCGCAAGCACTTAACAAGGTAATGATGGATGTTGTTAGCAATGTGTATTTTATGGACTTATTAAAAAGCATTAAATTCCCCTAAATTAAAGCGGTGATTATTTAGACTGGTTACTTATATCAAAAAAAAAATTATAAAAAAGTTAAGCTTTATTTTTCATTTAATTTTAAGAATTAAAAATAGTGATTTTGACTAATTTTAATTCTATATTTTTTTATCAGTAAATATTAATAATTAGGGCCTGTTGACATTTTCTGTTCAAAAAAATAGCGAGAAAGTAAAATTTAATCGCCAAACCAAATTTACTTCTCGCTATGCCTCGTACAATGCTGAATGATCAACACTGGTCTAAGTTACTTTCT
>NZ_JAYRTF010000021.1:0-62891 GCF_041919735.1 Acinetobacter sp. | reverse complement strand
CCAAGTCGTAAAGCTCAGAAAGCTGTTGTTGAACAAAGAAACTTAAATCCTGTGCTTGACTCTTGTGGTTAAAAACAGGACATTTTAAATGGTTTATCGCATAGACATTTTAATTGGTGAATAACAGAACTGTATGAAAGTAAACCTGCTAATGATGCCCATATAATACTTTTTTGCATCTTCATTTCCTTTTATTGCTTGCTATTCAAGCGCCGAATCTAATTTTTATATTTCATGCTGAGGATAGATTCTGCCGTTGAATGCAGGTTATTTAGGGATTTAAAACATTGCTTTATTAAGTTTATTTGAATTTTAGCGTTTTGAAGCGGATGCCGCACTATTCGTGGCGGATCCAGGTTTGGCTGCGGCCGAGTGCAGAAACGCCGACGTAGCCGCGCAAGGTAATACGCTTGCCGTTAGGGCTCAGCTTGGCTTTTGTGCTGTATATTTTTCCTGAAAGCGGGTCGAGGATTTTACCTCCAGCATAGTTGTTGTCGCCATCTGCTTTAAGGCCAGTCAATACGTCTAAACCGAGGATTGGCTTATTGGTGTAGGGCGCAGGGCAGCTCACACAGGTTTCTTTAGGGGTGTAGCCAGGGCGCGGGGTCACTTTGATAATTTTGGCGGTATAGCTGCCATTGGATTCTTGGCGGATTTCCAAAACCGCTTTTGAAGAGCCGGTTTTGTCATCAATATTTTTCCAAAGCCCCGTAATGTCATTGGCCCAAATCATGCTTGAAAAACTGCTCAGTACAAGAGCAGAGGCCAATTTAAATTTTTTCATTAAAATCATCCTTTATCATATGAAAAAACATAAATTGATCATAAGCCTAATTTTTTGACAAAACAATCATCTAAAAATGATCCTTCAGTCACATTTTTTGCAGGAAAAAGATAAATGACGGCAGCCAAATGGCGGTGAAAACAGCATTGACCGCCATGCCGAAAGCCGCATAACGCCCCGCGATACTGCCGCGCTGCCATGCCTGCGCCGTGCCGATGGCATGGGCAGCTAATCCAAGCGCTAAGCCTGAAGCGCGCTCATCATTGATATGGCGCAAAATCAGCGGTGAAAATGCCGCGCCAATGACCCCGGAAAGAATCACAATCAGAATCACCAAGGGAATAGGCGAATGCAGCAGGGTTGCGATATTGATGGCGATCGGGGTGGTCACAGCACGGGTGGCGAAAGCCATGATGGTCGGATTAGACAAATGCAGCAAATAGGCCAGTCCCATTGGCAAAGCGACTGCGCTGATGCTGGCAAAGACCAGAATGCCGCCTACAGCTTTTAGAGGCAGGTCATCATATCGCATCGCGGCCAGAGGAATCGCCAGCGCGACGGTGACATAGCCCAATAAGTTATTGAACAGTGGATTCACTTGCGCCATGTAGCTTTCATACGGAATGCGGAACAGATAGAGCATGCCGATGATGAAAAACATGCCGATCACAATGACAGGAATCTGAGGCAGTTTTTTATTAATCGGCTTTGCGGCCAGATAGGCGATCAGGGTAATGAAGAATCCGGTAATAATGGCAAGCATGCTGATTCTCCTAGAGCCATTTCTTTGACATTTTGGCGTACACCCAGAGCGGAATCAGGGTGCTGACAAATAGAACAATCAAAAACATGGGAATTTCATTGCCCAAATGCATCATCATCAGCAGCGATCCTGCACTGATCGGCAAGAAAGCAAAGGCGCTTTCCTTCATGATTTTGTTGTTGGTATCGACGAGGCTGGCTGGAATTTTCTTCAGCTTGCGCCACAGCGACAGCACAATCAGCAGGCTGATGAGGCCTGCTAAATTGCCCAGTTCCGGGTGGTTGAACTGCTTCATGATCCAGACCGCGCCTTCACGGAAAATAATAATTAAAGCAATAGTACCTATCCAGGCTTTCCAGTCGATGCGCTTGATCCAGTCCATTTTTGATCTTTCATTAAAATTTTACTTATCACGTTTTAACCGATTTAGTCCTTGATTTCAAATTCTTCCAGCGGTTTTTGAAATAGACTGGCGCGTTCACCTAAAATTTCCTGCATCGGCAAATGCGCCTGCTTAATCAGCTGTTCCAGTTTATGCGGCGCCATAATGACATGCAGCTGCAGATTGCCTTGATCATCATATTGTTCGGATTGAATGACATTCAGTTCGTACAGCTGATTGCGCAGCTTGCCGTAAGCAGGTTTTAAATTCAGCTCAAAACTTTGAATGTTGCCCATCAGGCATTCATGCACCGCTTGCTTGAGCAAGTCCAGACCTTGCTGGCTATGTGCCGAGACATAGATACGGCCAGGCTGATGCGGCGCTTTATAGACAATTTTGGCCTGTTCGCCGCTGATGTCAATTTTGTTGTATACGCGCAGTACCGGCACATCGGCGCCGATTTCTTGCAGCACTTGTTCGACCGCATCAATCTGTTCCAGCATGTCCGGGCTGCTGGAATCAATCACGTGCAGCAGAAGCGTGGCTTCAACAGTTTCTTCAAGTGTGGCTTTGAAGGACTCCACCAGCGAGTGCGATAAATTGCGGACAAAGCCGACGGTGTCCGCCAAGACTAAATTGCCGATGCCATCCCAGTTTAAACGGCGCAGGGTTGGATCCAGCGTTGCAAACAGCTGATCGGCGGCATATACATTGCTGCCGGCTAAAATATTGAATAAGGTCGATTTTCCGGCATTGGTATAGCCGACCAGAGAAACCGTTGGAACAGCTGCTTTTTGCCGCGCGACACGGCCTTGCATCCGGGTCTGTTTGACTTTATCGATTTTGGCTTTCAGCTGCCCCATGCGGATACGCAAAAGCCGGCGGTCGGTTTCCAAAACGGTTTCACCGGGGCCACGCAGGCCAATGCCGCCTTTTTGGCTGTCCAGATCGCCGCGGCTGCGGATCAAGCGTGAAGACAGATGCTGCAGCTGCGCCAGTTCCACCTGCAGCTTGCCTTCATAGGTGCGGGCGCGCTGCGCGAAAATATCCAGAATCAGTTCGGTGCGGTCAACCACGCGGCAATGCAAGATTTTTTCCAAATTACGCGCTTGGGCCGGGGTCAGCGCATGGTCAAAAATAGCCAGATCGGCTTCATGTTCTTGCACAATGGCGGCGATTTCCTCCGCCTTGCCGGAACCAATAAACAGCTTTGCATCGGGCCGGATCCGCTGCGCGTGAATATGCGCTAAAATTTCCGCACCCGCTGACTGCGCCAGCAGGTGGAATTCTTCGGCATCTAAATCTTCCAGCATTTGCACTGCCACACTGACTAAGATGACCCGTTCGCCGCTTTGCTGTTTAATCTGATCCAATCTGCGCAAACTCCTGCCTAAAAGGATGATTTGGGGAAAACATTATTCTAGGCGAAAAACAGCCCGTGCGGGGGATGATTTAAATCACGCTGTAAAATGCATGCGCAAAAAGCGCCATCACGCCGCAATAGAAGAGGGATGCGCCGCCAATCAGTTTCAGCGCGGTCCAGTGAGGGAGGGCTGCATCATGCTGCTGAGTCTTGTTCATCAGGATTATCCATTTCTATATCTGATAAAAATATTATGATTGATTCTTATAATCGATAGAAATGGGAAATGATGATGCCCAGTTTCGGTTTTTATGATCAATGCAAAGTCATGCGCTTCGGTATAGTATGCTAATCACTGGGGTTAAACATTTAGCCGTTTTGTGATTTGTGATAACTGTATGAATGAATCTGCTGCACCGACATCTTCCGCTTTAAAAGGTTTTGCCCGTTTTTCTTTATATGTGCGCAAAGTGGCTGCATCTATTGGCGCGGTCATTGAAGGCTTTTATCTGGTGTATTTCTATCGGCTGTATAAAAATCCGAATAATCCTGCGAATACCCGTTATGTGCAGTATTTCTGCCGCAAGCTGTGCAAAGTATTCAATATAGATGTGCAGGTGCATGGCGATATCCCGCGCCATCCAGCTTTGTGGGTCAGCAATCACATCTCCTGGCTGGATGTCGCCGTATTGGGTTCTGGCGCACGGGTATTTTTCCTGGCGAAAGCGGAAATTGAAAAATGGCCTTTGATAGGCAAATTGGCGAAAGGCGGCGGCACATTATTCATCAAGCGCGGTTCGGGCGATTCCATCAAAATTAAAGAACAAATCACCGACTTTTTAAAACAGGACAGTCCAGTATTGTTTTTTCCTGAAGCCACGACGACCGATGGCAGCAAAATAAAAAAAGTTCATGGCCGTTTGCTGGGCGCTGCCATTGACGCGCAGCGTCCTGTGCAGATCTGCTTGATTTGCTATGTGAATAAGCATGGAGAGCTGGATATGGTTGCGCCGTATATCGGCGACATCAGCTTTGCGCAGCATGTGCAGAATGTGCTGGAAATGCCGAAAGTGACCGCGCACTTAATGGCGCTGCCGGCGATTGATTCTGCCGGGCATACGGTTGATAGCCTGACGCATGAAGTGCAGCAGAAAATGACGGAAGGACTGGCGCAGCTGCAAGCCAAAGTGCTGCATGCCGCAACGTCTTAAGCATGCGCTGACGCAGGCTTTGAGCCCAAACAGCGCTTACATAAAGCCTTCAGCCGGCAGCCATGAAATGATTTTCATGCCGGCGCGCTGCCACCATTTCATTTTCGGCTCTTTGACGTAGGTTCGGGTTTGCCCGTTTTCTAATTTAATTTTCCAGTTTATTTGCTGATTGGCATCTAAAACCAGTTTGTAGGCAAATTTGCTGAGATTCTGATCCATGGTGGTGTGCACCGCACGGGCCAAAGAGGGGCTGTTCAGCAGGACGCCAATCTCGGTATTCAAATAGGCGGAACGCGGATCAAAATTAAATGAGCCGATAAAAACCTGCTTTTCATCCAGCGCCATCAATTTGGCATGCAGGCTAGAACGGCTCAGCCCTTTGATGCTGACTTTCGCCTTGCTGGCCAGCTCATCGGTATTGATATTCAGGTTTTCGGCATTGGGGCTGGATAAAAATTCATACAGCTGCACATCATGTTCCAGCAGGTCTTGCCGGTATTTCTGATAAAACGCATGCACCAGCGGCACATCATTGGCTTTAAATGAATTGGTCAGCACGCGGACTTGAACGCCGCTGGCACTGAGTTCATTCAGCTTTTGCGCGCCTTTTTTCTCCGGAACAAAATAGGCCGAGACAATATCAACACTCTGTTCCGGCTTGCTTAAATGGTTCAGCAGCTGAAAATTCAGATGTTCTTCTTTTTTGGCTTTGGCCTTAATTTTGCTCGGCGAGTCTTTGACTACTTCTGCCTTAACCCAGTCAAACTGAATTTGATTATTCAGCCAATTTTCAAAGGCGTGCGAACGGTTGGCCAAATCCAGATAATTCTGCACGGTGATTTCCTGGTTGAAATCCTCCAGCTGCTGTTTCAGCCCTTCAAAGCGCAGGGTGTAATGGCGCGGATTGACCAGCTGCTTGACCGGAAAAGCATAGTCATCGTTCCAGTATTCATCAAAAGAATGAATAATTTCATCAGACGCGGAGCCGACTAGCATGACGTCTACATCGGAAAATTGGTAGTTGTCGCTCAGGTTGTAGTATTGATTGCTCATGTTGCGCCCGCCGATGAGCGCAATCTGATTGTCGGCAATAAAGCTCTTGTTGTGCATGCGGCGGTTGATGCGCTTCAGATTCAGCAGCATGTCCATGGCGCGGTAATGCCGGAAGCGGTAGGGGTTATACAGGCGGACTTCAATATTGGCGTGCTGGTCCAGCGCCAGATAAATGCCTTCCATTTTCTTTGAATTGTTGTCATCAATCAGCAGGCGGACTTTGACGCCGCGGTCTGCCGCCTGAATAATCGAATGCAGCGCCATGGAACCGATTTTGTCGTTGTCCCAAATGTAATACTGCAAATCTAAAGATTTTTCGGCTTTCTTGATCAGTTCCATACGGGCCGCCAGCGCTTCCAGCGGGTCATACAGCACATGATAGCCTGTCAGCCCGGGATTGGCATTGCGCAGCGGCAGCACGATTTTCGCTAATGGTGTTGCATCTGTGGGCGTGCTGAAGGCATATTCCATGGGCTGCGGTGTTTGCTTGGGCAGCGTCGAACAGGCGGGAAGCCCCAAAATTAAACTGCAGCCGAGCACGATGGCCGCTGACTGAGCGGGATTGCGCACTTTGGCAGCATCGGCAGCTGTATATGCAGTATTGAGGGGATTGGTCATGCGTGCAGAAAATCAAAAAATTAGAATTGAGTATAATTGCGAGCTATGAAAAGATAAATATAAGGATGGTGAATTCCAGCCGGTCAATTTGTTGAGTATTCGTATGTGGGATCGAGATTCTGTTGTGATTTATTTTTATATCGGTATGGGACTGCTGGCGCTCTGGGCGATTTCTCAGGCGTGGCTGAGCCAATCGCGTACGGAAACGATCCATCCTTTTAAAGCCTTTGTGCATCTGCTGGCATTCTATTTGTCGTATCTGCTGATTCCTCTGTTTTTCTTCAGCCTGTATGCCGGGCTGAGCGGCTATTATTTCCTGCATGAAGCGGTTTTTGTGTTCTTGGTCTGCGGCGTGCTGTGCTATGCGCGCTTTATCGAGCCGCATTTGGTGCGCTTAAAAACCACGCGCTATCAGCTGAATGAAGACAAGGCGCTGCTGAAGCCGGTGAAAATTGCGCTGGTGGCGGATCTGCATATTGGCTTGTTTTCAGGGCATGAGCGCCAGCTGAAGCTGATCGTGAAAAAAATCAATAAAGCGCAGCCGGATTTGGTTGTGGTCGCTGGCGATTGGACTTATGAGCCGGAAAACAAGCTGGCGGAAGAACTGGCTGTCTTAAAAGAGATTCATGCGCCTGTATATTCAGTCAATGGCAATCATGATGAGCAGTATCCAGGGCCGCCGATTCAGGAACTGCTGCGCAATGCGCTGCAGCAGAATGATGTCATGGATATTGAAGGCCAAGTGGTCGAGTTTAATGAATTCCGGCTGATCGGCATTGGCGATTTATGGGCAGGCAAGGCGGATATGCGTTTCATGCCTGAGCTGCCGCAAGACAAGCCTTGGGTTATTTTGTCGCATAACCCGGATACGGTGGATATGGTGCCGGCTTTGCCGAGCCGCCCGCTGATGCTGTCTGGGCATACCCATGGCGGGCAGGTTGAATTGCCGTGGCTGACCGATTATGTGATGAAAAAGGTCTCTATTCTTGGACATAAAAAGGGGCTGTACCGCCATGAGCACGCCGATGTCTTTGTGACAGTCGGCACAGGAATGGTCGGTGTGCCTTTTCGCTTCAGAGTGCCGCCTACAATTGATATTATTGAATTAATTTGATTTTACTGCTTGTTTTGTAGACGTATTTCACATTATATTTAAACGGTTAAATGCTCATTTTAACGAAACGGCAATGCCATATTTGCGTCAACATGCGCATTTCTGCGGACCTTGAATCAAGAGCTTTGACACAGCGCAACGTGAAAATAAGAGTAAAACAATATGTCGGAATTTTATAAAGAAGTTGGAACTCTATTTGGGCTCTCTGAGCAGCAGGCGGCACGGCTGGAAGAGGGCTTAAACCAGCTGGCGCAAGATTTTTCTGCTGCCGGTCAAGTGGATGATCAGGCATTTTCTGCAGGCTTTTATCAGAAATTTCAACAGCTGGCTTTGAACAATGGATTGCAGGAAAGTGATCTGGAGCCTTTGATTGGCGTGCTGTATTTTACTGAGGGGCATCAGCAGGTTACCGCTTATATCGTGCCGAGCTTTTACAATGCCGGCGGTGACCGTGAAATGTATGCAGACACGTATCAATTAATGATGGACGAGCTGAAACAGGCTATTTAAACCGCTGAGCGCATATTTGTTCTGCGGAAGACCTTTTCATGCTAAATCTTAGAACAATACAAAAAAAGCCGGCGCTGGACGCCGGCTTTTTTTGAGTCAACCGTTTTAGATTTGGTTGTTTACATCATCATTTTTCGTTTCACGGATCAGCAGGAATGCGATCAGGGAAAGAATAGACGCGGCTGTCAGATAGTAGCCTACCGCATAGAGGCCATAGCCTGTCGCCAGCTTAGTCGCAATCAGCGGCGCAAAAGATGCACCGAAAATGCCAGCTAAGTTGAATGTCAGCGCAGAACCGGTATAGCGTACTGAGGTCGGGAAGATTTCAGACAATACTGTGCCGATTGGGCCATAGGTTAAGCCCATGATGGCCAAACCGATGCAGAGGAAGAGGAATACAATGGCGGTGCTGCCGGATTCCAGCATTGCAGAGAATACGAGACCGAAAAGGGCGGATACAACACATACCGCAATGGATGTGGTTTTACGGCCGAATTTCTCAGCAAAGACTGCAGACAGCGGAATAAAGGCGGCGAAGCACAGTGTCGCGATCAATTGCAGCTTTAAGAACTCTTCACGAGTATAGCCGAGCTGCGTTGTTCCCCATTGCAATGCAAAGACGGTTGTCAAATAGAACACCACGAAAGTGCAGATGGCGGCAATGGTGCCTAAAATCAGCATGCCCCAGTGCTTGGTCAGCACTTCTTTAAACGGAACATTGACTTCTTTCTGCTTGTTTAAAACTTTTTGGAACGCTGGGGTTTCATGCAGTTTTAAACGAATCCACAGGCCCATGATCACCAGCAGCGCGCTTGAGATGAAGGGAATGCGCCAGCCCCATTGCATAAACTCAGCTTCAGACATGAAGTGGCCCAAGGTCAGGAATGAACCTGTTGCCAGGATGAAGCCGATCGGTGCGCCCAGCTGCGGGAACATGCCGTACCATGCGCGTTTGCCTTCCGGCGCATTTTCGGTTGCAAGAAGCACCGCGCCAGACCATTCACCGCCCAAACCTAGTCCTTGCCCTAAGCGGCAAAGCGCCAGCAATAACGGCGCAGCAATGCCGATTTGCGTATAGGTTGGCAGCAGGCCAATGCACACGGTTGAAATGCCCATGGTCAGCAGCGCGGCGACCAAGGTGGCTTTACGTCCAATTCTGTCGCCTAAATGGCCGAAGAATGCCGCGCCAATCGGGCGGGCAATAAAGGCAATTGCAAAGGTGGCTAAAGACTGAATGGTTGCAGTGGTCGGATCTGTGCTTGCAGGGAAGAACAGATGCGGAAAAATAATCACTGCAGCCGTAGCATAGATATAGAAATCGAAGAATTCGATTGTTGTACCTACAAGACTTGCTGTAAGTACGCGGAATTTTGAATTTGTTGGTTGCTGTTCTGATACAGCAGCACTTGAAGACGCCATGGTAGACCTTACACTTACTAAAAATAATTGAACTTAGTTTTAATAGCGTAATCTTTTTAAAAAAGGCGTAATTTCTTAAAAAAACACGAAATACCTGCTTACAATCTGCGGAATTAGGGTCACTAAAGAATGCAGTGTGAGCGGTTTATATCACGTAGAGATAAATCGACAGGAAATGTGATCCTGCACCTATCAATACAAAAATATGCCAGATAGCGTGGGTATATCTTACTCTTTTTAATGCATAAAACAATGCGCCAACGGTGTATGAAAGCCCGCCGATGATGAGGCAGGTTAAAGCTTGAGCATTTAGAAAGCGTTGCATATCGTCAATGACAAGCAAGGCGAGCCAGCCCATGACCAAATATGCAATCAGCGAAATTTTCTGGAAAGAGTTAATGAATATTAACTTGAATAGTGTTCCAATTATGGCGATCACCCATAACGCGATCAGCAAATAGTGCGCTTTAGCTGTGGGAATGGCGATGGCGAGAAAGGGTGTATAGGTGCCGGCAATTAAATAATAAATGGCAGTATGATCGAGTTTTTTATAAAAATAGCGCCGGTCTGCAGACGTGGACATGTGATAAAGCGTTGATGCCGAAAACAGCAGAATCATGCTGAGGGCATACACCCAGAGGCCAAACCACTGGCCGGCTGGCAAGTATGATCCTTTAATAATCAATAAAATACCGGAAATGAGAGCCAGTGCAGCGCCAATGCCGTGACTGAGAAAATTCAGGCGTTCTTCAAGCGGGTCGTAATCGGGGGCAAATGGAGCGTTGTTTATCATTTAATGTCGCTCAAGTAAAATATACAAATGTATAGTAATTCAATTTTGCATTTAGCGTAAGACGATTTAAACTTTAGATGCAATTCTTTTCAGGTCTCTATTATGTCCGCTTCGGCTTCTCTTTTTCCACAGGAACAGCAATTCTTGGATGCGTTTCAGCAAGCGCTTGATTCGCAGAAGTTTGAGCGCTTGATTCTAAGCCAATATAAAGGCGAATTAGAACATTTGGAAAAAATGACCTTAAGGGTCATTTCGCTGCAAAATGAAAAAATGCTGAGCTGCCTGTACCGCTATAAAACGCAGGATGTGACCAAGAACTTCCCTTTGGCGGATGCCGTGGCCTTTGTCCGCAGTTTGCTGCCGAGCTGCAAGCAGGCCAACTTATTTACAGCTGAAGAAGAGCTGCAGCTGAAAAAAAATAAGAAAAAAGCCATGCTGACGGTGAGCAAAAGCCAATCAGACAGCAAGAAAATGATGAATGATGCGCAAGGCCATGACCGCGCCAAACAGCGCTATGTCGATCAGGACAGCTTCTTTTTGCAGCCGCTGGGCATTACCGATGCCAAAATGCAGATTATTCCGAGCATGGCGCGCAAATGGAAACAGATCAATAAATTTGTTGAAATCTGCGCAGGCGCCTTGGAACAGCTGAAAAAAACCGATCAGCCGCTGCATGTGGTGGATTTTGGATCAGGCAAGGGGTATTTGACCTTCGCGCTGTATGATTATTTGGCCAAGCATCAGCAAACGCCTTTTGTGACAGGTGTCGAGCTGAATCCGAAAATGGTGGCGTTTTGCCAAGAGGTGGCCGTGCAGTCGCATTTCAGCCAGCTGGATTTTTTCCAAGGCGATGTGCGCACCTATAATCCGGCACAGCTGGATGTGATGATTGCCTTGCATGCCTGTGATGTGGCGACGGATTTCGCTATTCATACTGGCATCCGCCTGAATGCGCAGATGATTATGTGCGCGCCTTGCTGCCATAAGGAGCTGCGTCCCCAGCTGACAGCGCCGAAAGTGCTGGCGCCGATGCTGCAGTTTGGCATTCATGCCGGGCAGCAGGCGGAAATGCTGACCGACACGATTCGCGCCTTGCTGCTGAAAGCCTATGGCTATGAGACCAAGGTCTTTGAATTTGTGGCGCTGGAGCATACCAGTAAAAATAAAATGATATTGGCTGTGAAGCGTAAAGACTATGCCGCACCGGATCAGGCTGTTTTAGCGCAGATTCAGGCATTGAAAGAGATGTACGGCATTCAGAAGCATTCCTTGGAGCTGCTGCTGAATGATCAATGGGATCAGCAGGATATTGGCTGTAAGTGCTGAGGGAGGAAAGTATGCAGCAGCTGCAAATTCGTTCGGGAAAATGGGCGCAATTAGAACAGGATGCGAAACTGATCCGTGAACAGGTGTTTATTCAGGAACAGCAGATCGCACCGGAAGATGAATGGGATGCAGAGGACGCGGTTTCATTGCATTTCATGGTTTATGATCAGGCGCAGCCGGTAGCGACAGCCCGCCTGTTGAACAGCAACAGCATTGGCCGTGTAGCGGTGCTGAAAGCCTATCGCGGTCAAGGCATTGGCAAATTGCTAATGGAAGCCGTGATTTCACAGGCGCGTACTGAGCGCCGTGAATTTTTAAAACTGTCATCGCAAGTACATGCGGTTCCGTTTTATGCCGGGCTGGGCTTTGCTGTGCATGGTGAAGAATACTTGGATTGCGGCATCCCGCATATCGACATGCAGATGCAGTTTTAGCAAAAATAAAAAGCGCTGAATATTCAGCGCTTTTTACAGATGGCTTTACCGCTGCTTGATCAGTGGCCTGCTGCCTCATGCTGCATATTATCCATATGCGCATGTTCATTTTCAGTCATGCTCATATCCGCTGCAGCTGGCTTTTGAGCTGCTTCACGGGCTTCTTTTTGCTGCTGCGCTTCGGCCATTTGTTCCTGAGACATAGCAGGCGCATTTTTAAACGCATGCTGCTGGGTATTGTCTTTCTTTTGCTGGCTTGGCATGTAATCCGGCTCATTGCTGACCGCAAGCCAGAAGAAAACCATGAATAACAGGCCTAAAATGCAGGCGATAATCAGCGCTTTCCAGCCCCAAGGTGATTTTTCAGGAGAAGAATGATCTGTCATAACAGCATACTCAATCGGATAAAAAGAATTCAAATATTTGTTACTTTATAACATGAAAACGGCTGAACGCATGCGTAAATTTTAGACTGGCTGCAGATCCGCAGATTGAGCAGCGTGAAAAAAGGAGCGCTCGGCTCCTTATTTAATTTGCATCGGATGGATCAGATCAGCTCATTTTTTGCGGCTTTGTCTTTCAGCAATTGCGGCGTTTTAAAGCGTTCGCCGTATTTCGCTTCCAGTGTATTGGCGCGTACCAATGCTTTTTCCAAACCATATTGATTGAGGAATTGCAGCGCGCCGCCTGTCCATGGGGCAAAGCCAATGCCGAAAATTGAACCGACATTGCCATCTACAGTCGATTCCAGCACGCCTTCTTCTAGGCAGCGCAGAGTATCTAAAGACTGCACAAACAGGAAGCGGTCAATCATTTCCTGTTCAGAAATGTCAGTATCCTTTTGCCATTTGCTTAAGCCTGCCCATAGGTGCTTTTTGCCGCCTTCCGGATAGTCATAGAAGCCTGCGCCCGCGGTTTTGCCTTTGCGGCCAAACTCATGAATCATGCTTTGAATCACTTCATCAGCGCCTGAATGCGGCAAGTCTTTGCCTTCTGCCTGCAGCGCTTTACGAGTTTCATTCGCTACATGTTCAGATAGCGTCAGCGAGACTTCGTCTTGAATGGCCAGTGGGCCGACAGGCATGCCGGCTTTCAGCGCAGCCATTTCAATCCGTGCAGGATGAACGCCTTCGTGCAATAATCGCAAACCTTCCTGTACAAAGGTGCCGAATACACGGCTGGTGAAGAAGCCGCGGCTGTCATTGACCACAATTGGGGTTTTGCCAATTTGCTGTACGTAGTCGTAGGCTTTGGCTAAGGTTTCTGCCGAAGTATTTTTTCCTTTGATGATTTCCACCAGTTGCATTTTATCGACTGGACTGAAAAAATGAAGGCCAATAAAATGCGCTTGATCTTTTGAGGCTTCCGCTAGACCTGAAATCGGCAAAGTCGAGGTATTGGATGCAAAGACACTGTTATCGGCCAAATAGGCTTCGGCTTCTTGAGTGACTTGGGCTTTCAGTTGCTGATTTTCAAACACGGCTTCAATGATCAAGTCACAGCCTTGCAAATCCGCTGCTTCTGCTGTGGCATGAATCAATCCTAAAACTTGATCACGCTGTTCTACGCTGAGACGACCTTGCGAAACTTTTTTATCCAGCAATTTTTGGCTATAAGCTTTGCCTTTTTCTGCATTTTCAAGGGATACATCTTTCAGTACAACGGCAATGCCTTTGGACGCAGTCGCATAGGCAATACCGGCACCCATCATGCCTGCACCTAAAATACCGACTTTAGCCGCTTTCCATTTCGCTACATCTTTGGGGCGGCTGGCGCCAGATTTAATTGCATTCAACCCATGCCAGAAAGTGCCGATCATATTTTTGGAAATTTGACCGGTGGCTAAATAAGTGAAATAGCGCGACTCAATGGTCAGTGCGGTATCAACATCAACCTGAGCGCCTTCAACCGCAGCCGCCATAATCGCTTCAGGCGCTGGGTAACAGCCTTTGGTTTTATCGCGCAGCATCGCAGGGGCAATCGCCAGCATTTGCGCCACAGCAGGCGTAGAGGGCGTGCCACCCGGAATTTTATAGCCTTTGACATCAAAAGGCTGCTGTGATTTTGGATTGGCTTTAACCCAAGCTATCGCTTTGTCTAGTAATTCTTGCTCTGAATCTGCTGTATCATGAATTAGCCCGAGTGATTTAGCTTTATCCACACCAAATTGTTTACCTTCCATCAAAAATGGAAACGCATTTTGCAGACCAAGTAAACGCGTCATACGTACCACACCGCCACCACCTGGCAGTAAGCCTATAGTTACTTCTGGCAAGCCAAATTTTGCCTTAGCATCATTTAAAGCGACACGGTAGTGACAGCCTAAAGCTAACTCCCAGCCGCCGCCTAAAGCGGTGCCATTCAGTGCTGCTGCCACAGGGATGCCACGGGTTTCGATGTAGCGCAGTTTGGCTTTCATGTCTTCAACCATGTTGAAGAAGTCAGCTGCATGTTCGGGTGTAGCTTGAATCAGTTCATCCAGATCACCGCCGGCAAAGAAGGTCTTTTTTACGGAACGGAAGATGATACCCGCAATGTTTTCATCGGCTTGCAGTTTTGCTACTGTTTCACCCAGTGCTGTGCGGAAGTCTGCATTCATGGTGTTGGCAGACTGGTTTGGAGAATCCAGTGTGAGGATGGCGATGTTGTCGGCATTTTTTTCAAATTGAATTGCGCTCATTTTTATTCTCCTTATACCAGCTCAATAATGGTGGCAATGCCCATACCGCCGCCCACACACAAAGTCGCTAAACCGCGTTTTTTTCCTTGGCGCTCCAGTTCATCGAGCAGTGTGCCTAAAATCATCGCGCCTGTGGCCCCTAGTGGATGCCCCATGGCAATTGCGCCACCATTCACATTGACTTTAGCTGGATCTACGTGAAGTTCATTAATGAAGCGCATGACCACTGCAGCAAAGGCTTCATTCACTTCAAATAGGTCAATATCGTCAATGGTTAAGCCAGCTTTGGCTAAAGCTTTACGCGCAGCGGGCGCAGGGCCGGTCAGCATGATGGTCGGATCAGCACCGACTAATGCCGTTGCCAGCACTTTGGCACGCGGCTTTAAACCTTGTTCTTTGACTGCTTTTTCAGATGCCAATAAAACCACGGCAGCACCATCGACAATGCCGGATGAATTGCCCGCATGATGCACATGATGAATCGTGCCAACTTCAGGGTATTTTTGCAGTGCAATGGCGTCAAAACCCATTTGCCCCATCATGGCGAAACTTGGATTCAGTTTGCTGAGGCCTTCTGTTGTTGTGCTCGGTTTAATAAATTCATCTTGGGCTAAAATCGTCACGCCCGCTTTGTCTTTGACAGGTACGACCGATTTATTGAAATAGCCATTGGCTTGGGCTGCTGCCGCTTTTTTCTGAGAGTTTGCGGCAAAGGCATCGACATCTGCACGGCTATAGCCGTCAATGGTGGCAATAAGATCCGCACCAATGCCTTGCGGCACAAAATGTGATTTTAAATTGGTTTCTGGATCCAGCGCCCAAGGCCCGCCATCGGAACCCATCGGTACGCGCGACATGGATTCAACACCGCCCGCAACCACTAAATCTTCCCAACCCGAACGGACTTTTTGCGCAGCCATGTTGACGGCTTCCAAACCGGACGCGCAGAAACGGTTAATCTGCACGCCTGCAACATCATTGTCCCAGCCGGCAGCAATGGCCGCTGTTTTGGCAATATCCGCCCCTTGATCGCCAATAGGGGTGACACAGCCTAAAACAATGTCATCGACTGCGGCGGTGTCAAATTGATGGCGGCTTTGCAGTTCATTCAGCAGGCCGGTGAGCAGGCTGATCGGTTTAACTTCATGCAATGAACCGTCTTTTTTCCCTTTGCCGCGCGGTGTGCGAATGGCATCAATGATGTAAGCCTCGCTCATAACTGTATCCCTTTATTTATGCATTAAAATTTTTATGTGTTTTTGAGTGTACGCATTAATTGAGCGAGTGCAATGACGAGAACGGATCAGATCATTTGACATTTTTTGCCATGAAGCGGTTGCGAGCGTTGGAATATTTAAGCTTCAGGCGCTGAGCTGGAGCTCATATCCTGTAAGGTGTACGCGGATTCAAAGGATTATTTTTTAAAATTGGCTTTTTTAACCAGCCGTTGCCAGCCGATCTGTTCTTGATCTGCGCTTTAAAAAAAAGCGCCTTTTTAGGCGCTTTTTTGAATCTGGAATAAAACTTAGTGATAGCCGTGCAGCTGGCGGTACAGCCCCGGTGTAACCCCGGTCCATTTTTTGAATGCGCGGTGGAAAGTACTGGTTTCACTGAAACCGACTTGCTGGGCCACATCTTCCAAAGTCAATTCTGGGTTTAGCAGCAGGTGAATCGCGGCGTCACGGCGCAGGGCATCTTTCACGCCTTGATAGCTCTTGCCTTCAGCAGCCAAGCGGCGGCGCAAGGTTTGCGGCGACAGATACAGCATGGAAGCCACATCGTTCAGCGTCGGCATTTCTTCGCCAATCTGGCTCTTCAAGACTTCACGGATGCGCGAAGTTAAAGAGTTGGTGTTTTTGAATTTCACCAGCAGCTGCGCAGGCGCGGCTTTTAAGAATTCTTCCAAAGACTCTTCATTTTGGCGGATCGGCAGATCCAGATAATCCGCTGCAAAAGTGATTTCTGTGCGCGGCGCATCAAACTGCATTACCGGCGCAAAGAACAGCGCATCGTACTCATCGGCATGTTCTGGGCGGCTGTAGCCGAAATGCACGCGCTCTAAAGGCAGGCGGCGTTCAATCAGCCAAGACGCCAAGCCGTGCCAAATCATCAGCATGCTTTCAGTAATAAAATGATCCGGGTCCATCGATTTGGGAATCAGCGGCACCAGGCGCGCTTCGTGCTTATCGCGCTCCAGTGATACAGACCATTCATCGCCGAATAATTTATAGAATTGCGATGAAAGTTCCAGCGCCGCGCCCAGCGTTTTGGCATGGATGATCAGCTGGCACATGATGGCAAAAGTGCCCAGACGGCGCGGCTGAATATCAAAGCCGACGTGTTCATCCTGAGTCACCATCCACAGCATTTTAATAAAGCGGGTGTATTGTTCGGGTGAAATACGCGCCTTAGGCTGACGCAGAAGTTCTGCCTCAATGCCGACATGAGACAATAAAGTTTCGACATCCATGCCCAGGCGCTTGACACCGGATAAGGCTGCGTTGACGAAATGGATACTGATCGTATCGCGACTCATGTTAATTCCTTCAGTCTCTTTAATGTTCACTAATGTTTGACCTAAATGACGCTAAAAAATATATGTATGGCAATTTACAACAGCAATTTTACCATTTTTACATGTTAAATTGCCGAAACTATCAAGGTAAATGGCTGAACATGACATTGTTTTCATTCTTTTATATTTCTAATATGCCTGAAAATGCAATATAAATAGAGTAAAAACTCCAATGGCTTATCCGTTAAAAGGTTTGAAAGTTCTCGATTTTTCCACACTGCTTCCCGGCCCATTTGCAACCTTGTACTTGGCGGACATGGGAGCGGAGGTTGTGCATATTGAATCACCGACGCGCCCGGATTTAGTACGCCTGATGCCGCCATATTCGCATGGACAGGCGGCTTCGCACAATTACTTAAACCGCAATAAACAGTCTGTGGCCTTGGATTTAAAGAATCCTGAAAGCATTGCGCTGCTCAAATCCAAAATATCTGAATACGACATTGTCGTGGAGCAATTCCGGCCGGGGGTGATGCAGCGCCTAGGGCTGGACTATCAAAGCCTGGCGGAAATCCATCCGCAATTGATTTACTGCTCGATTACCGGCTATGGCCAAACCGGCCATTATAAAGACCGTGCTGGACACGATATTAATTATTTGGCGCTCTCCGGCATTGCTGGCCACAGCGGCCGTCAGGACAGCGGCCCGCCGCCGCTGGGCATTCAAGTTGCTGATGTCGCAGGCGGCTCGCTGCATGCGGTAATTGCCATTTTAAGCGCAGTGATTGAGCGTAGCCAAAGCGGTCAGGGCCAGCATATTGATATCTCCATGACGGATTGCGCCGCCACCTTGAACAATATGGCGGCCGCAGCAGAAATTGCCGGTAATGAACGGCAGCAGCCGGAGCATTCGCATCTCAATGGCGGCACCTTTTATGACTATTATGAAACGCGTGATGGGCGCTATTTATCCATCGGCAGTCTGGAACCGCAGTTTATGCTTGGGCTGGCACAGCTTCTGGAATTGCCGATTGTGGCTGAAAAGGGCGCGTCCTTTGCTGCGGATGACCGGCGGGCGGTGAAACAAGCCATACAGGATAAAATCCGCACTCAGGATTTTGCGTTTTGGACGGAATTGTTCCGCACGCAGGATGTCTGTGTTGAGCCGGTATTGAGCCTGGAAGAAGCCTTGCATTCAACGCTTGCAGAGGAGCGGGGCTGGCTGGTTGCTGTTCCGCTACAAGAGGGAAGTACAAAAAACGAACAACAATTGGCTTGTCCAATTAAGTTTTCACGATCCACAATGAGGTACGAATTTATAGGCAAAGCATTGGGTGAAGATGGTTTATAACGTCATTCATCATGAGCGAAAGTTCAACGCATTAGGCTGGGCTGCATTGAAGAGGGATATGAGGCCGCATATCAAATAAGCGCAGCATTCATATCAATATGATTCTGCAAATAAGGTCGCCAATCATGAATAAACTCAGAAAAAGTTGGTGTTTTTATACGGTGCTGTGTGTTTTCGGCTTTGACATCCAAAGCGCTTCCGCTGCTGACGCCTTCAATGCGGCAAGCCCTTGGATGTTTGGTGACTGGAATGGCCAGCGTACTGAGCTGCAGCAAAAAGGCTATGATTTCAGTTTCGGCTATACCGGTGAAATGGCCACATTGCTGGATGCCAAAAATTCATCCAGCCACGGCACTGAATATGCGGATCAATTCGCTCTCGGCGCCCACTTCGATTTAAGCAAAATTCTCGGCTGGCAAGATACTGAAGCGAAAATCACCATGACAGAGCGCAATGGCCATTCCCTGTCGCAAACCTCTGATGCCTTAAATGGACATTTAAGCTCAGCCCAAGAAGTCTGGGGCCGCGGTCAAACCTGGCGTTTAACGGACTTTGGGATTAAGAAACAGTTCCTGAACCAAAAACTGGATGTGAAAATCGGCCGTTTTGGTGAAGGCGAAGATTTCAACACCTTTGATTGCGATTTCCAGAACTTGGCGCTCTGCGGTTCGCAAGTCGGCAACTGGGTTGGCGATCAATGGTACAACTGGCCCGTCAGCCAATGGGCCGCCCGCGTCAAATACAGCATCCGTCCAGATTTATTTGCCCAAGTCGGGGTGTATGAATACAACCCCGAAAATTTGGAACGCGGCAAAGGCTGGAACTTAAGCACGGATGGCTCACATGGCGCAATCCTTCCTGCAGAAGTGGTCTGGTCGCCGAAAGCCGGCGCTGCACTGCTTCCGGGGGAATACCGCGCCGGCTATTATTACAGCACTGCTGATGCCGATGTAATTAACAGCCCTGGGAATAAAAAAGATCATCATCAAGGCGGCTGGATTGTTGCGAAACAGCAGCTGACTGCGCATCAAGGTGATGCGTCACGCGGGTTAAGCGGTTTTGCCAACCTGACGGTTCATGATTCAGACACCAACAGCGTCCGTGATATGCAAAATATCGGCTTGGTTTACAAAGGCGCTTTCGATGCCCGTCCGCAGGATGAAATTGCGGTTGGTCTTGGCCGCATCAGCATCAATGATGATGTGAATGACGCCAATATTGCCCATAACACCGTCGATGCGCGCGGCCTGCAAAGTGAAGAATACGACGCTGAAATTTATTACGGCATTCATGCAGCCAACTGGCTGACAATCCGTCCGAATATTCAATATATCCGCCATGTCGGCGCATATAAAAATGGAGAAAATGCTTGGGTTGGCGGGATCAAGCTGCAAACCGCATTCTAGTCCTCAGCTGTGCCTTCGGCTGCAAGCCGGGCCGCGCGCTGTTCTTGCTCGGGTTTTGAAGATCTAAAAACTACAAAAAGGCGCTCATATTCCACAGTCAATATGAGCTTTAAAAGAATCCTAAAAATAGGTGGTCAATATGAGTACTCCATCTTCAGGTTCAGCACTGAAAGCGATTGCAGCGGTCATTGCCGCCATCTTTGGTTTGGTGCTGCTGGTTGGAGGGATATATCTGGCAGTGCTTGGCGGGTCTTGGTACTACATCATTGCAGGTATTTTCTTCATCGCTGCAGCAGTCTTGCTGCAAAAACGAAAAAGCGCCGCTTTAACGGTTTATGCTGTACTGGTGCTTGGAACAGTCATTTGGGGGCTTTGGGAAGTGGGTTCCGACTTCTTTGCGCTTGCGCCCCGCTTGGATATTTTAGGCCTGTTTGGCTTACTCCTGCTTATTCCTGCAGTCACCCGCGGTTTTGACAATAGCACAGGCGCAAAAATCGCATTGACTGGCTCATTGGCCATTACTATTGCCGTGATGATTTATTCAGTGTTTAACGATCCGCAGGAAATCCGCGGTGAATTAAGCGCTGCACAGCCTGCAGCATCGCAGCCGATTCCGGGTGTTGCTGATGAAGACTGGCCCGCTTATGGGCGCACGCAATCCGGTCTGCGTTATTCTCCGCTGAAGCAAATCAACTCTGACAACGTTAAAAACCTAAAAGTCGCTTGGGAGTACCATACGGGCGAATCTAAAACGAGCAATGACTCCGCTGAAACCACCAACCAAGTGACGCCGATTAAAGTGGGTAGCAATATGTACATCTGCACCACTCACCAAAAATTGACGGCATTGGACCCTGCAACCGGCAAAGCCAAATGGACCTTTGATCCGAAGCTGAAAGCGGACCATACCTATCAGCATTTAACCTGCCGCGGCGTTTCATATTACGATGCCAACAACACTGCCGGTTTTGAAGTCAGCTTGGCGGCGAAAAAAACAGCGTCTGCTGAATGCCCGCAAAAAGTCATTCTGCCTGTCAATGATGGCCGTTTGGTTGCGGTGAATGCAAGCACAGGCAAACCATGTTCTGATTTTGGCCATAATGGCGAAGTCGATCTGCAAAAAGACATGCCATTCCCTTATCCGGGCGGCTATATTCCGACTTCTCCGCCGGTGATTACCGGAACAACGATTATTATTGGCGGCTCCACCACCGATAACTATTCGACTGAAGAGCCGTCCGGCGTGATCCGCGGCTATGATGTGAATACTGGCGCACTGCTTTGGGTCTTTGATACAGGCGCAGAAGATCCAAATGCGATTCCCGCGCCGGGTCAAAAATTTGTTCATAACTCGCCAAATGCATGGGCGCCTTTAGCGTATGATGCAAAACTGGATATTGTGTATGTTCCGACAGGCGTAGGCACGCCGGATATCTGGGGCGGCAACCGCACAGAATTGGATGAGCGCTATGCCAATGCAATGCTGGCGCTGAATGCGACGACAGGCAAATTGATCTGGAGCTTCCAAACTACTCACCATGATCTGTGGGATATGGATGTGCCTTCACAGCCGACTTTGGCGGATATTAAAGACAAATCCGGCAGCATTGTTCCCGCAATTTATGTTCTGACCAAAACAGGGAATGCCTTTGTACTGGACCGCCGCACCGGCAAAGCGATTGTGCCGATTACCGAGCGTCCAGTGCCGCAAACCGTGAAATGCGGCCCGCAAACCAAAGGCGAGTATTATGCTGCAACACAGCCATTCTCTGACTTTGACCTGGCGCCGAAAGATAAATTGACCGATAAGCAAATGTGGGGCGCAACCATGTTTGATCAGATGATCTGCCGTGTGTCTTTCAAAAAGCTCAACTATGAAGGCATTTATACTCCGCCATCAGAAAACGGCACATTGGTCTTCCCGGGCAACTTAGGCGTATTTGAATGGGGCGGCATGTCTGTCAATCCAGACCGTCAAATTGCTGTGATGAATCCAATTGGCTTGCCATTTGTCACTAAACTGATCCCAGAAAATCCGAACCGTCCGAAAACCGCCAAGGGCGCAGGCACTGAAGCCGGCGTTCAGCCGATGTATGGCGTGCCTTACGGTGTTGAAATCAGCGCGTTCCTATCGCCGTTTGGCTTGCCTTGCAAACAGCCTGTTTGGGGCTTTGTGGCCGGTGTGGATTTAAATACCCATGAAGTTGTATGGAAACGCCGTATCGGCACCATCCGTGACAGCATGCCGGGTATTCCATTGCCGCCATTCAAAATGGGGGTTCCAATGCTGGGCGGTTCAATTTCAACGGCGGGCAATGTGATGTTCATTGGCGCAACTCAGGATGATTATATCCGCGCCATCAACGTCACCAATGGCAATGAGCTGTGGAAAGGCCGTTTGCCGGCTGGCGGCCAAGCCACTCCAATGACATATGAAGCCAATGGCAAGCAGTATGTGGTGATTATGGCCGGCGGCCATGGTTCATTCGGCACTAAAATGGGCGACTCCATCGTGGCTTATGCATTGCCGGATAAAAAATAAGGGTTGAAATTGTCTGAACGAAAAGGCTTGATTGATCAGGCCTTTTTTTATTATGAAAATAAATGCTAAGGAATGAATAAAATAATCAATATCGATAAAAATCAAGCAAAAAGCGCTGAAAGGCTTTATATCAGTGAACTCTGCATCGCCTTATCAATAAAATCGTTATGAAGTATGTAAAAAACGCATTTTCTTGATAGATCAAATCTGGTTATGCTGTGCGCCGTTATAATGGAAATGACTAGCTGTACGCCATGTATTTATATACTGATTTTGACCAGCAACTGGTTAATGAACGTGTTGCACAGTTCCGCGATCAAACGGAACGTTATTTAGCAGGCAAATTGACGGAAGATGAATACCGTCCGCTGCGTCTTCAAAATGGTTTATATGTTCAGCGCTATGCGCCGATGCTGCGTATTGCAGTGCCTTATGGCCTGATGAATTCCAAGCAGCTGCGTAAAATTGCGGATTTGGCGCAAGAATTTGACCGCGGCTATGCGCACGTATCAACACGTCAAAACATTCAGTTTAACTGGCCTGCACTGGAAAATGTACCGGACATGCTGCAAGAGCTTGCTTCCGTGCAAATGCATGCGATTCAAACTTCAGGCAACTGTATCCGCAACACGACAACCGACCAGTATGCCGGTGTGGTTGCAGGTGAAGTGGCTGACCCGCGTCCTACTTGTGAGCTGATCCGCCAGTGGTCAACCTTCCATCCAGAATTCGCTTTCTTGCCGCGTAAATTCAAAATTGCAGTATCCGCATTGGAAGAAATCGACCGCGCAGCAACGTCATTCCACGACATAGGTGTTTACATCGTGCGCAATGAAGCCGGGGAAATGGGCTATAAGATCAAAGTCGGCGGCGGTTTAGGCCGTACTCCGGTGATTGGCAGCTTTATCCGTGAATTCCTGCCGCGTGAAGATCTAATTGCTTATTTAGAAGCGGTGCTGCGCGTCTATAACTTGCATGGCCGCCGCGACAACAAATACAAAGCACGTATTAAAATTTTAGTGAAAGCGCTAACGCCAGCGGTATTTGCAGAAAAAGTTGAAGCTGAATTTGCGCATACCATCAAAACTTTAAAAATTGATGCCGATACCTTGAAGAAAATGGATGAGAACTTCACGCCATTTGACTATCAAGACCATGCGGATGAAGACTTTTCTGCACAGTTCGCAGCTGAGCCGAAATTCAAGCAATGGTTCAATATCAATACCAATGCGCACAAAGTCAAAGGCTACCGTATCGTAACCATTTCTTTGAAGCGCGCAGGCATTGCGCCGGGCGATATGTCTGTTGAGGAAATGAAGCTGATTGCGGATCTGGCAGACCGATACACTTTTGGCGAATTGCGCACCACGCATGAACAGAACATTTCTTTAGTGGATGTGCCGCAAAAAGACTTGTTTGAACTGTGGAAAACCTTAGATCAGCATAACCTTGCGCGCGCGCATATCGGCTTTATTACCGATATTATTTGCTGCCCGGGCGGTGACTTCTGTTCATTGGCGAATGCGAAATCGATTCCGATTTCTGAAGCGATTTCACGCCGTTTTGATGATCTGGATACAGTATATAACCTGGGCCATATTGACCTGAATATTTCAGGCTGCATGAATGCCTGCGGCCATCACCATGTCGGCAACATCGGCATTTTGGGTGTGGACAAAAAAGGCGCTGAATTCTACCAAATCACCTTGGGCGGCAACGCAGACCATGATGCATCCATTGGTGATATTCTTGGGCCATCATTCGCCGCTGATGCCGTTCCAGACATCATTGATGAAATTTTAAATACCTATTTAGATTTGCGCACAGAAGGCGAAGAGTTCATTGAAACTTACCGCCGTGTCGGCATTCAGCCATTTAAGGAGCGTGCATATGCTTAATCCAGCACTTCAAGTCCTCTCTAAAGATGGCTCTGTTGCCGACAATACCTATCAGCTGATTGCTGAAGATGGCGCGCTGCCGCAAGGCGATGTGGTTTTGACCGCTGAACAGCTGGATCAATTGCCGCAGGTTTCGGGTAAAAAAGCCTTGCTGGTTACCGTTGACGCTTCACCGGAAATTCATGAATTTCCGCTGGATCAGCTGGATTCTATCTTTATTGATTTTGCGGGCTTTAATGATGGCCGCGGCTATTCATTTGCTGCGTTGCTGCGCCGTCAAGGTTTTCAAGGCGAACTCCGCGCAACAGGCGATGTATTCAAAGATGTCTTGAACTACATGAAGCGCGCAGGCTTTGACTCTTTTGTCGTGAAAGAAGGCAAGGATATTCAGGAAGCTGCGGCAGGTTTAGGCGATTTTACTCATCCTTACCAAGCTTCGACTGCTGTGCCTAAAGCGCATTATCAAACCGGCGCTTAAATTAGGCCGGATTGCATGAAAAACCCGCTTAAAGCGGGTTTTTTATTTTAGATTCAGCGGCGGCCTATTTATGTCGTGGCCACGCCATCCGCTGATGGCGCATGTGCAATTTAGGTGTTTAGGTTGTTGAAAGCAGCTTTGCTGAATCCTTACGTTTAAAAAAAGCCTTATTTATCGATATATGTTTTTTTAACGGATTAATTTGGTAGATTATTATACGGTAAAAGGCAGATTCAGCCCGTGACTGCTGTGAAGTCATGATTTTACTTATTTTTTTATAGTTGTGTGACATTATATTTATGCAAAATTCTATTCGTATCGGCATCGCCGGCTATGGCAATCTTGGCCGTGGCGTTGAAACTGCGGTTCAAAAAAATCCAGATATGGAACTGGTTGGCATTTTCAGCCGCCGCCCGCCAAGCACTGTTTCTCCTTGTTTTGCTACAACGCCAGTGTATAGCATGGATTCGCTGCAGGATTTCCGTGACAAAATTGATGTGCTGATTTTATGCGGCGGCTCGAAAGATGACTTGCCTCAGCAAGGCCCGAGTTTAGCGGCTCACTTTAATACCGTAGACAGTTTTGATACGCATGCGCGTATTCCTGAATATTATGCAGCTGTGGATGCGCCTGCATTGGCCAATAAAAAAACAGCAATGATCTCAATTGGCTGGGATCCAGGCATATTTTCAATCAACCGCCTTTTTGGCGAAGCCTTGCTGCCTGATGGTGAAACGTATACTTTTTGGGGCAAAGGCTTAAGCCAAGGCCATTCTGATGCAATCCGCCGTGTTAATGGCGTCAAAGCAGGTGTTCAATATACCATTCCCTCGACGGATGCGATTGAGCAGGTGCGCAGCGGAAAACGCCCTGAATTAAGCACTAAAGATAAACATCATCGTGAATGTCATGTTGTGCTTGAAGAGGGGGCAGATGCGGCTCTTGTTGAGCAAACAATTGTGACCATGCCTGATTATTTTGCTGACTATAATACGACGGTAAACTTTATTGATGAAGAAACCCTGAAAAGAGATCATCAAAAAATGCCGCATGGCGGTTTTGTGATCCGCAGCGGCAATACAAGCGATGAGCAAAATCAAGTGCTTGAATTTTCTTTGAAGCTGGACAGCAACCCCGAATTTACGGCAAGTGTATTGGTGGCATATGCCCGCGCATGTTACCGTTTAAATCAGATGCAGCAGTATGGTGCAAAAACTGCATTGGATGTGGCGCCAGCCTTGCTTTCAATGAAAACGCCTGAACAGCTGCGCAAAGAATTGCTCTAAGCGGCTTGAAATTGAAAAACCTCTAATGCTTCTAGGATTAGAGGTTTTTTTAATTGTGCAGTGCCGATTGCGGTCTTTATTGCTGCCTGATAATCATTTCAGGGAAACACCTTGAAAATCTCTTATGCAGGCTGGCTTTATTCAGTTTCCAGCTGGCAGTTGATCATCCATTGAATGCCGAATTGATCTGTAAAAGCGCCGTACAGCGCGCCCCAGAAGGTTTTATCCAGCGGCATTTTTATTGAGCCGCCTTTCGACAGCGCATCAAACAGTGTTTGGGCCTGATGTTGTTCACTCGGGTCTAAGTTAATGGAAATATAATGATTATTGCCGGCAGTAAAGGGGCGGTTGGTCTGCGCGCAGAATTGCTCACTCACATCAGAGGCCATGAGGATGGTGCATTCATTGATCGGCAGGGAGATATGCATAATCTTCTGCTTGTCTGCATCGGATAGCGCACCGCCTTCTTGAGCAGGCATGTCGCCATAGCGCATCAATGCTAAAAATTCTCCGCCAAATACCGATTGATAAAAGCGGAAGGCAGCTTCGGTATCGCCTTTAAAATTCAGATAATGATTGAGCTGCATGGTGATTGTCCATTTTTTTTATTGATTCATTTTTAATTTTATAGCGCTTTTCTGAACTTTAAATGATGCATCTATTAAAAAATGTAAGCATAAAAAATCCCTCAACAGAGGGATTTTCAGTCTCCCTCCTTTATTCAAGGAGGGGCTGGGGGAGGATTTAAGAATAACCCCTCTAAATCTCCCTTCGGTAAGGGGGATTGCAAAGCATTAAAGCAATTCAACCGCTACAGCAGTCGCTTCACCGCCGCCGATGCACAGCGCCGCGATACCGCGTTTGCCGCCAGTGCGTTTCAGCGCATGGATCAGGGTCAGGATAATGCGTGAACCGGTCGAACCTACAGGATGGCCCAATGCGCAAGCGCCGCCATTGATGTTGACTTTTTCTGCATCCAGCTTGAATTCATCCATTGGACACATGGTGACCATCGCAAAGGCTTCGTTGATTTCCCAAAGGTCGACATCTTGCGCGTTCCAGCCAGTTTGATTCAGCACTTTTTGGATTGCGCCCACTGGAGCAATGGTGAATTCTGAAGGATGCTGCGAGTTTGAAGCATAAGCCACAATTTTCGCTAAAGGCGCTAAGCCTTTGGCTGCCGCATGCTCAGCAGAGGTTAAAACCAAAGCCGATGCGCCGTCAGAAATGGAGCTGGCATTGGCTGCTGTAATGGTGCCGTCTTTGGCAAAGGCAGGACGCAGCGTCGGAATTTTGTCGATGTTGGCGTTAAACGGCTGTTCATCTTTATCGACAACCACATCGCCTTTGCGGCTTGAAACAGTAACAGGCACAATTTCATCAGCAAAGTAGCCTTCAGTAATCGCAGTTTGCGCGCGCTTCAGGGAACGGATCGCAAAGTTATCCATTTGCTCCCGGGTATAGTCTTTGGTATTGGCCATATCTTGCGCAAAAGAACCCATCAGGCGGCCTGTTTCAGCATCTTCAAGGCCATCCAGGAACATGTGGTCTTTCACATCGCCATGGCCCATGCGGTAGCCCGCGCGTGCTTTGGTTAATACATAAGGCGCATTGGTCATTGACTCCATGCCGCCGGCAATGGCAACGTGCGCAGAGCCTGCTTTGATCATATCCGCCGCCTGCATTACTGCCTTCATGCCTGAGCCGCAAAGCTTGTTGATGGTGACTGCGCCAGTCGAATCTGGCAGGCCTGCCTGACGCATGGCTTGGCGCGCCGGACCTTGCTTTAAGCCAGCTGGAAGCACACAGCCCATAATGACTTCTTCGACATCGGAAGGCTGCAAGCCTGAACGCGAAATGGCTTCTTTGATGGCGGCTGCACCCAGCTCCGGTGCCGTTAAGCCTGCAAGGCTGCCTTGGAATCCGCCCATTGCGGTGCGTGCGCCATTTACAATTACGATGTCGGTCATAGTCCTTTCTCCACAATTTTTTTAATTAAAAAATATCCTAGCCTGAGCAGTATATTGAAAAAAAATGAGGAATAAAGCGCATAAGTGTCAAGTAATAAAACCCATGAGTTCTAGCATGCGCTGATCTTTTCGAGGCGCAGATGCCCCATGCGGCTTAGATTCAGCTTTTGATGCGGCTGGTCAGTGAGCGAGCAATAATAGAAACCGCCGTTGGAGCCGTTCGGCAAACCGGTTGAGGCTTGAAAGGTCAAGCTGGGAATGCTGAGCGTGCCTTTCCAATCCAGCGTGCCGTATTGCAGGTCTAAACGCTCCGTTTGCAGAATCTTCTCACCCGCATCAACGGTACGGTTTTTATTAAGATCGATAAATACAATGAAGCCGCGGCTCCACTGAGAAGATTGACATTGGCTCAAGCTGCTGCTGGGGCAAATGACAATATTGGCATGATGCAATAACGCTGAGTTTTTAGCGGATTGATTGGCGTGGCCAAGCTTGGCCATAGTTTGCATAACTTCTTGTTTAGCCATGTATTGCTGAAAAGAGGGAACGGCAAATACGGCAAGAATGGCAATGATCAAAATGACAGCGATGAGCTCAATCAGTGTAAAGCCATTTTTTATATGAAAAAGCATAAGATTAAACCTATTGTTATATATTGTTTTTATAAGAATCGTGATATTAGTTAATTGTTTTAATGCGTTCTTAAGCCATGCAGTTAATTTTATTACTCAAGTTTTGATAAAACTGCTAAAATAAGGGCAAGTGACAATAGGCTATTCGCAAGAATAAATTGAGTAAAAAATTACCGAATTACAACGGAAATTGTAAGTAATTTTGTCAATAATTTACTTGATTAAATTAATCAAGCACTTGGAAAAATAAAAAAGTGTTTGTATGATTCAGCGTGAATAGCTTAAAAATAAAACTGGGGTATTTAGAAAGCCTATCTCAGGATAGCCAAATTTAGGCTTAAGCTTGAACAACAATTTTTATCTCTGGAGGATAAATCCATGAAAATGAGTCGTATTGCATTGGCAATGCTCGTAGCAGCTCCTTTAGCTGCTGCAAACGCAGGCGTAACTGTTACTCCATTAATGCTTGGTTACACTTTCCAAGACACTCAGCACAACAACAGCCGCGGTAACTTAACGAACGGCGGTCAAGAGCTTCAAGACGATTTATTCGTTGGCGCTGCGCTTGGTGTGGAATTAACTCCATGGTTAGGCTTTGAAGCGGAATACAACCAAGTAAAAGGTGATTCTGATCTTGTTGGTGGTGGCAGTGCTGACTATAAACAAACTCAAATCAACGGTAACTTCTATGCTACTTCTGATTTGATCACTAAAAACTATGACAGCAAAATCAAGCCATATGTATTGTTAGGTGCTGGTCACTACAAATATGAATTGGATTCTTTAGCTGGTCGTGATGCTCGCGGTTATGACGAAGAAGGTACTTTGGGTAACGCTGGTATCGGTGCTTTCTGGCGCTTAAACGATGCTTTGTCTCTACGTACTGAAGCTCGCGCGACTTACAACATCGACGAAGATTTCTGGAACTATACTGCGCTTGCAGGCCTTAACGTAGTTCTTGGCGGTCACTTGAAACCAGCTGCTCCAGTTGTTGAAGTTGCTCCTGTAGCTCCAGCTCCTGTAGCTCCAGCTCCACAAGAGTTGACTGAAGACCTGAACATGGAACTTCGTGTGTTCTTTGATACAAACAAATCAAACATCAAAGATCAATACAAGCCAGAAATTGCTAAAGTTGCTGAGAAGTTAGTTGAATATCCAAACGCTACTGCTCGCATCGAAGGCCACACAGATAACACTGGTCCACGTGCATTGAACGAACGTTTATCATTGGCTCGTGCTAACTCTGTTAAATCTTCACTTGTAAATGAATACAATGTAGATCCAGCTCGTTTGTCTACTCAAGGTTTCGCTTGGGATCAACCGATTGCTGACAACAACACTAAAGAAGGCCGTGCTATGAACCGTCGTGTATTCGCGACTATTTCTGGCAGCCGTACAGTTGTTGTAGAAGGTCAACAAGCTCAATAATTTATTATTGAACTGATCTAAAAAAAGCAGCCGCAAGGTTGCTTTTTTTATGGATTTTTTTATCCGGCAGGCTGGGATTAAGTTTGATTTAGATCATGTTTTAGGCATTTATTGGAAAAATTATCGTTGGCTATTAGCGGATAGTGAATCCGCTTGGGACATGATTGCAAATTTTTCATAGACTAAATGATTGTTCAGCTTTTTTGCATTGCATTGGGAGGCCAAGCGGTTTTAAGCAAGCTTGTAAATCTAATGCAGGAAATAGGCTCAAGCAGGATTTGAAATCTATTCTGTCGTGATTAAGGTTTACATCTGCAAGGAAAAAATCTTTGCTTTCAGACGGATGTATTGCCGATTCTGTAACTGTCCATTTTGGCTTGATCTTATCAAGCATCAAAAAAACACAGGCAGTCAATTTTATGAGGCTATTTTAGGACCTTGCTGGTGAGAGTAATCGTTCTGTGTATATGGGATAGATGAGCCGGAAGGAAGTATGCTTTTGGCCGATTTAAGATTGATCCCCATCATATCATTTGCAGTAGTGTGAGTTAGACAGGATGTACTGTCAAGCTTTGGCAATTGTCATGAACGGCTTTAAAATTTTCTGCTGTGAATCGCTTTTTATCTGCAGAATATGATATGGCTAGCTTTGTATTGATTGAATTGAAACAGTTGAATTAAGCTGAAGCTTTCAATCCAAGCATCTAAATAGCATATGCATCAATTGGGTATTGAAGTGAAAAATAAAAAAACAGCCCGGAGGCTGTTTTTTATATTGGTTTCATTCAGTCACGGTTTGGGTTCATCGGCTGAACATCCATGTCCTGATACGATACCAGTTTGGTTTTGTATTTCCATTTATAGCCGAGCCAAATGGCCAAAAATAAGAAAATGCCGATATAGGTCGACAATACGGCCAAGAAATCACCGTCCAGAACTGCCTGATAGTTTTGACCCAACACTACAATTGAGCAGAGAATAAAGGCAAACCATGGCGCAAAAGGGAAGAATTTCGCACGGTAAGCAAGATTTTCAATCTTGTAGCCTTGCGCGATATAGCCTTTGCGGAAGCGGTAATGCGATACCGCGATTCCGAGCCAGACGATGAAGCCGCACATGCCCGACATGTTGAGCAGCCAGTTGAACACCACTTGTTCGCCGATGAAAGTAGTTAAGAAGCACAGCGCTGCAATGGCGGTGGTGGCATAGAGCGCATTCATTGGAACGCCGCGTGCATCCAATTTAGAGAAGAATTTCGGCGCGCTGCCATTTCTCGCCATATTGAACAGCATGCGGGTAGATGAATACATGCCTGAGTTTCCTGCAGACAAAATGGCCGTCAAGATGACCGCATTCATTACACCGGCAGCAAAAGCAAAACCTGCTTTTTCATATAGCAGCGTAAATGGAGACAGCGCGATATTTTCACTGGATGCCGCTTGCAATAAGCGCGGATCATCATAGGAAATCAGTGTGCCGATGATGAAAATACACACCACATAGAACAAAAGGATGCGCCAGAAAATCTGCTTGATGGCGATCGGAATGGTCTTTTGCGGATCTTTGGATTCACCCGCAGCCACACCGACCATTTCCGTGCCTTGGAAAGAGAAACCGGCAATCATCGCCACGCCGATCAAGGCAGACAGGCCGCCCACAAAAGGCGCCTCGCCTTTGGTCCAGTTCGCAAACACTTCGGTACCCGGCGTCATCATGATCTTGACAATCATAAAGATGCCGATGGCAATAAAGATGATGATGGCCAGCACTTTAACGAGCGAGAAGAAAAACTCACTTTCACCAAAGCCCCTGACGGACAGCGCATTAATGCCAAAGACGACCGCAAGGAAGAGGGCGCTCCAGTAGAAGCCTGGAATATCGGGGAACCAAAACTTCATGATGAACTGGACGGCGACCAATTCAAAGGCGACGGTAATGGCCCAGTTGTACCAGTAGTTCCAGCCCAGCGCGAAACCGAAGCCGCCTTCGACATATTTGGTGCCGTAGGTAAAGAATGCGCCGGACGTCGGGTTATGCGTTGCGAGTTCGCCAAGGCTGGTCATGAGGAAGTAAATCATCACGCCAATTAAGCAGTATGCCAATAAAGCGCCGCCTGGACCCGCATTGGCAATGGTTGCGCCTGAGGCCAGAAAGAGGCCGGTACCGATAGAACCGCCGATTGCGATCATATTCAGATGGCGGGCGCCGAGCTTGCGCTGCAGGTGCTCCGGTTGAGTGGTTTCGCTCATCGTTGTTCCTTAAGATTTTTTTTGAGTGCTGGCGAAGAGCACTTTGAAGCCTTGCTGATCAGCCTTTGTGATGCACTGACCAAAACTTTGCTCAATTAAAACGGGATAATTTAAAAAACGGTTTGCAACAATCCATAATTCACCGCCTGATTTTAAATGGCGCCGCGAGGTCTTGCACAAATTTTCACTGGCATTGTAATCGGTATAGATGCCTTGATGGAATGGGGGATTGCTGACTATGGCATGCAAGAACAGCGGAGCGTCTTCAATGCCGCTGACAGCTTTGATCTCAAGCTGTTCTGGCAAAAGGTTATTTTTATCAAAAGTCAGCTGTGTAGAAGCCAAAGCAAAAGCATCCACATCTAAGGCGAAAATCCGGTTTTTAGGATTCAGCTTGGCCAAATAAGCGCTGATGACCCCCGCACCGCAGCCAAAATCAGCAATTTTGCCGGATGTGACGTGCGATAAATACGGCAGCAGCACAGCCGTGCCGACATCCAGTTTGCTCTGGCTGAATACGCCCGGCAGGGCGCAAATGCTGAGGCTGCCGTTTGGTGTTTCAATTGAATATTCCTGCACCCAGCTTTGCAGTGTGCGCTGTTCAGGGCAGACATTGCTGGTCAGCTGCCACATTTGGCAATGGCGCGCGCTGTCCAGTTTAATAGCGCTGCCATAAGGCTGCAGCTGTTTGGCCGCGCGTTCGACGCCGCCTTTTTTCTCACCGACCAGAAACACCGATGAACCTGTTTTTAAACGGCTCAGCACATTGTGCAGCACATAATTCAGCAGTTCTTTAGACTTCGGCACAAAGATGACTGCCTGATCAAAATCTGCGTCAGGCAAGCCTGTGCCGAAATGGATATTGGCCTGCAGGTTCTGGAAATACAGGAATTCGTTATAATTCCAGGTCCAGAATTGCGCATTGACCGCTTCAGGCATTTGGCTGTGCAGCTCATCGCAAGGCGCGTTGATCAGCAGCACATTGCCTTTGAGATAGTCCTGCTGCCGAAGAACAACTTCACTTCTTGGATCCATAGTTCATTACTCCTAAGTAAAAACGAAGCCCAGGCAAGGCTGGGCAGCGTACATACTGAAATGAAATTATTTCTTCGTTTCAGGAAGAATGATATTTAAAAGCAAGGCTGCAATGCCGCCTGTCGCTACGCCAGAACTGAAAATATTGCGGAACAGTTCAGGCAGATGTTCAAGGATTTGCGGCACTTGCGCAACGCCCAATCCCAAAGCCAAAGAAATGGCAATAATCAGCAAAGCGCGGCGGTCTAAAAGAATGCCGGACAGAATGTTAATGCCGGATGCCGCAACAGCGCCAAACATCACCATCACAGCGCCGCCGAGTACGGCTTGCGGCACCGCTTGAATGACGCCAGCAACGGCAGGCAGCAGGCCTAAAATCACTAACAGCGCAGCAATCCAAATGCCGACATAGCGGCTGGCTACGCCTGTCAATTGAATCACACCATTATTTTGCGCAAATACAGAGCTTGGGAAGGTGTTGAAAATACCGGCAAGCAAAGAGTTGGCGCCATTCACCAAAACACCGCCTTTAATGCGCTGCATCCACTCAGGGCCGTCTACAGGCTGATTGGACAGCTTAGAGGTTGCGGTAATGTCGCCAATCGCTTCCAAAGACGTCACCAGGTAGATGAATGCCATCGGGATGAATAAGCTCCAAGAGAAGCTTAAGCCAAAATGCATCGGTGTTGGAATTTGCACCAGCGGTGCATCTTTTAAGCCGGAAAAATCCAAGTGGCCCATAAAGCCTGCGAGCGCATAGCCCGCAAGCAGGGCAATTAAGATTGCAGAGCTTTTTACCCAAGTAATGCGGACACGGTTGAGGATGATAATCAGCGCTAACACCGTGCATGACATAATCAGGTTGTCGGCATTGGCAAAGGTTTTATCGCCCATGGCCTGATAGCCGCCGCCCATGCTGATTAAGCCTTCTTTAATTAGCGTCAGGCCAATCAGCAGCACCACGATGCCAGTGACCAGCGGGGTAATCAGCTTTTTCACCCACGGCAGAATGCGCGAAACACCCATTTCAATAAATGAACCGGCAATCACCACACCAAAAATCGAAGCCATGACAGCCTCTACAGGCGTACCTGCTGCAACCATAGCGGAACCAATACCAATGATGGGGCCGATAAAGTTGAAGCTGGTGCCTTGAACAATCAGCAGACCTGCGCCAAATGGGCCGACTTTTTTACATTGCAGAAAGGTTGCGATACCCGAGATCACCAATGACATGGATAAAATCATGTTGGTGTCTTCTTTGGAAACGCCCAAGGCTAAACAGATCAGCAAGCCCGGCGTGACAATCGGCACAATGATGGCCAGCAAATGCTGAAAGGCCGCGAGAAATGCAATTAAAGGTTTCGGTCGGTCATTCAGTTCATAGACTAAATCAAGTTGATCTTTGGGGGAGGGAGATTGATCTAAATCAGACATGTTCAAAGCAAAATAAGGCAAGGTGGCGCTATTCTAATCTGATTACACAGCTTTACAAAATTAATTACCGAAGATCTGGGAGAAAACAGACGGATATAGTGCTGAATCTGGCGCATTATAATGTTGAACGCAGATTGCTTTTGTGCTTGAGAATTTTCCTATTGTTATGATTTATATATTTTTTACACCATTGAGATTCACTTGATCAAGAATATCAATCCATCCGCAAGTGCGCAGTTATTTTTATTTGGGGGGAAGGGAGTGTTCATGCGTGCATAGAAATGCGCAGCGTAAAATAAATTGCGCTGATTTTAAGAGGGAGCCTTTTAACTCTTCACACTTCAGGATGAAAAATGTGCAAATTTACCCATCTCGCTCTTTTGGGCAGCTGAAAAATTAGCCAGTCGAAAGCTTTGAAGGTGTCTGCACCCGCAGCATTCAGATGATTGGGGATGCGCAAACTGAAGCGGATGAATTTTGCTGCAAGCGGGATGTATTTGAGCATAAAGGCACTCTGGCCTGAACTTTCCAGATGCAGATTTTCATCATTGCTGCCGGAACAGCCGTATTTAACGCTTCTTTTTGAGGGTGTGGGTCATTTTAAAGAGCAGCTGAGGGCGCTAAAAAACAAAATAAAATGAGCTGAAATGATAATAATCATCAGGTTTTTGAGGACTAAGAAAAAAAATCGATATTGTCAATAAAGTGTCACTATAAAAACTTAGTATTTTTCTGTATAATTTGCCCTCAAATTTAAAGCGTATCGAATTTACATGTCAGATATTAAAACTCTCCGTAATATTGCCATCATCGCGCACGTCGACCATGGTAAAACGACTCTAGTCGACAAACTTTTACAACAATCAGGTGCTTTGGGTGAACGCGCGGGTGAGATCGAGCGTGTTATGGATTCAGGCGCTATTGAAAGCGAACGCGGTATTACCATTCTTGCAAAAAACACTGCAATCAAATGGTTAGATAAGCGTACTGATACTGAATACCGTATCAACATCGTGGACACCCCGGGACACGCCGACTTCGGCGGTGAAGTTGAACGTGTAATGTCGATGGTTGACTGCGTACTGCTTCTGGTTGACTCACAAGAAGGCCCTATGCCGCAAACTCGTTTCGTAACGCAAAAAGCGTTCGCGCGCGGTTTGAAGCCAATCGTGATCATCAACAAAGTCGACAAGCCGAACGCGCGTCCTGACTGGGTTATCGATCAAGTATTCGATCTTTTCGACAACCTTGGCGGTACTGACGAACAGTTAGACTTCCCAGTCGTTTATGCTTCAGGCCTTCGCGGTGTGGCTGGTCCATCTCCAGAAGAATTGGCTGAAGACATGACACCATTGTTCCAAACAATCGTGGATATCGTTGAACCGCCAGCAGTTGACGTTGATGGTCCATTCCAAATGCAAGTGTCTTCACTTGACTATAACAGCTTCGTTGGCGTAATCGGTGTAGGCCGCATTCAGCGCGGTTCTGTTAAGTTGAACACACCTGTGACTGTCATCGATAAAGAAGGTAAAACACGTAACGGCCGTATCTTAAAAATCATGGGTTACCATGGTCTTGAGCGTATTGATATTGATTCAGCATCTGCAGGTGACATCGTTTGTGTAACTGGTATGGAGGAACTTCATATCTCTGACACAATTTGCGATCCAAAAGCAGTTGAAGCGTTACCGCCATTGTCTGTCGATGAACCGACAGTGTCGATGACTTTCCAAGTCAACAACTCGCCGTTTGCGGGTAAAGAAGGTAAATTCGTAACTTCACGCAACATCCGTGAACGTCTTGACCGCGAATTGATCCACAACGTAGCGCTTCGTGTTGAAGATACTGACAGTCCTGACCGTTTCAAAGTATCAGGCCGCGGTGAGCTTCACCTTTCAGTATTGATTGAAAACATGCGCCGTGAAGGCTTCGAGATGGGTGTATCTCGTCCGCAAGTAATCTTGAAAGAGATTGACGGCGAAATGCAAGAACCATACGAAAACGTTACTTTTGACGTTGAAGATCAGCACCAAGGTGCGGTAATGGAACAAATGGGCCACCGTAAAGGCGAAATGACCAATATGGAAGTTGACGGCAAAGGCCGTATCCGTATTGAAGCAACTGTTCCTTCACGCGGCTTGATTGGTTTCCGTTCTGAATTCATGACGATGACTTCTGGTACAGGCATCATGACTTCAAGCTTCTCGCACTACGGTCCGATGAAACAAGGCACTGTAGCGAAACGTCAAAACGGTGTGCTGATTTCTATGGTTCAAGGCACTTGCTTGGGCTATGCACTGTTCACGCTTCAAGACCGCGGCCGTCTATTCGCTAAACCGCAGCTGGAAGTTTATGAAGGCATGATCGTAGGTATTAACTCACGTTCAGACGACATGACTGTGAACCCGACTAAAGCGAAACAGTTAACTAACGTACGTGCTTCTGGTACGGATGATGCGTTGACGCTAGTGCCTAACATCGAATTTACGCTTGAACAAGCGCTTGAATTCATTGAAGATGATGAGCTAGTTGAAGTAACACCGAAATCAATCCGTATCCGTAAGCGTTACTTGACTGAGAACGAACGTAAACGTAACCGTTCTGGTAAATAAGATTGAACATGCTGTTGCTCCTGATGGGGCAACATCATTTAAAAATGTCATCAAGTGATTGATGACATTTTTTTTGTTTCAAATTAGCAAAGCGATGTATAAAAGCAGATGATTTCTGAGTAAATTACAAGGAATTAATGATGCTTATATATTATAATTTGTGATGTATATCACCAAAATATTTTAATAAACAATATAGTTACGAACATTCGCTGGAGATTTAGATGAGTATTATTCAAGAATTTAAAGAATTTGCCGTAAAAGGCAATGTGATGGACTTGGCTGTCGGTGTGATCATCGGCGGTGCGTTCGGTAAAATTATTGACTCAATGGTGAAAGACATCATCATGCCTTTTATCTCGTGGATTTTAGGCGGTGACGTTGATTATTCCAATTGGTTCTTGGTATTGGGCGACAACCCGAATAATGTAACGACCTTAAAAGCGGCGCAAGATGCAGGTTTGAACGTCTTAGCTTATGGTAGCTTCCTGACCATTTTAATTAACTTCCTGTTATTGGCATGGGTGGTATTCTTGCTGGTGAAAGTGATGAATAAAATGCGCCGTCAGCAGCCTGCGGAGCCTGAAGCGCCAGCAGCTACGCCAGAAGATATTGAATTGCTTCGTGAAATTCGTGATGAGTTGAAACGTAAAGGTTAATTCATGCATTCATAGAACGGCGCTTGATGCGCCGTTTTTTATTCTGAATTTTGTTGAGGCGTCATTTTCATAAACTTAGGTTCTGATGTCGAAAAAACAATGCCATTTCGAATGCCTGTAAAGACTTCAGCTTCTTCTTCAGGTGATTCGGGTGCGCAGGCTTGTTGACCTAATATAAATAAGACCAAAGGGTGATTTTTAGATAATTTGCTAATCTGTTGTATCGCATCATACCATTTTGATTCATCGTTACGATCCCCATCTAAATCCAGTGCCAACTGGACTTCACCATGAGGGTTCATCTCTTGATCATCATATAATGCTTGAATAAGTGCATGCTTTTGTTCACCTCGAATGATCGTAAAATCTGTTGTATCGACAGTGCCGAGACGAAAATAATTGTAATAGCCCAATGGAATGTCCTTTTATTTATTATTAAACAGGGTTGATTTACAGCAAGAATATCTGGTCGCCATGATTTATATTATATGATTGGAAACGACCAGCCAATGTTCTGAACGATTGAAAAAAATACTGGGATTATGTGCTTTAATATGAAAAGCACATATTCAAGAGATACCCGTTATCGCATGTTCAGCGTGAGTGCCATGTTACATCCGAAACTTAATTTCCAATAAATGCCAACCGAATTGGCTTTTGATGGGGCCATGCAGTTCACGTTCAGGCAGGGTAAAAACCGCCTTATCAATCGGGCCGACTAGCTGGCCTTTTTTAATTTCGCCGAGTTCGCCGCCTTTTTTGCCCGAAGGGCAAGTTGAATGCTGCTTGGCGATTTTTGCAAAGTCAGCGCCGCCTTTAATTTTCTTTTTCAGCTGTTCGCACAGCTCTTTGTCTTTCACTAAAATATGACGGACGATTGCGGATTTCATGCTTTCTGACCTTTTAAAACTTTTTGCTGTTTGATTTTAACTTTTTTAAGGGCTGACACTCAGGACAAAACACTGAAGCACGTTGCCCCAGTTTAATATTCTCTAAGGCAGTTTCACAGTTGATGCACATTTCACCGGCACGGCCGTAGGCGAGTAAGGTTTGTTGAAAATAACCATTTTCACCCATGGCATTTGAGTAATCACGCAGCGTTGAACCGCCTAAATCAATCGCTTGTTTTAAAATACGTTTGATTTCAATGACCAGCTTTTCTACTTGTGCTGGATTTAAATCTTTGGCTGGCTGTGCAGGATGAATACCTAAATTGAATAAGCTTTCTGTCGCGTAAATATTGCCTACGCCTACGACAATATGATTATCCATTATGGCGACTTTAATGGCTGTATTTTTATTTTTCAGTTTTTGTATTAAATACGCGGCAGTGAAGGTATCACTTAGAGGTTCTGGGCCAAGCGTATCGATCAGTTTAGTTTGTGAGTATGTATCCAGCCATAAGATGCAGCCAAAACGCCGCGGATCATGGTAACGCAGCTGTATATCTTCAAATTGAATAATTAAATGGTCATGTTTGCGAAGCTCCTCATGCGCTTCGCACAAACGGAAACTGCCTGACATGCCTAAATGCCAAAGCATGGTGTCTTGTTCAAACTCTGCCAAAATATATTTAGAGCGGCGTGTTAATTTGACCAGACGTTGGCCGGCAAGTTTTTGCAGATCATTTGGAATTGGCCAGCGCAGACTAGACTGACGCACTTCAACATGCTTTACCGCCTGATTGAGCAAGGGCATTAAACTGGTTTTGGTGGTTTCGACTTCTGGTAATTCAGGCATTCGGTGAGCAATACTGTGATGATGGCTTTTAATATCGGGCTGAACGCTGTGAATTGCAAGTCATCTGGCTCAATCAGCGTATGCTGCCAAGACAGGAAAAAATTGCAGTCATATCTGCCTGCCGAAGATTTTTAGGCGCATATGGCGGTTTTCTGAAAATTACAGGAGAATATTTATAAGATTTTGATAGTTATAGTAATTAATTATAAATTTTGAAATAAAAGTTATTAAAACCTATAGAGTGATAACTAAAAGTTTAATGAATGATAAAAATTATGCAGATAAAAACATTTAATAATTATGTAATTATTCATGTATTGAATTTCAATTGATTGAATTGAAAGCATTTCGTTATCAGATTCAGGTTTTTCCCATGAACAAGATTCATCTTGCCCTATTGCCAGCATTTTTAATGGCCGCTACCACCCAAACACAAGCGGCCGAACAGCCGTTTGATCTGAAAGGCCAGTATATGCTGGGGGATTGGAACGGCAAGCGGACTGAATTGGCGCAGCAAGGTGTGAAATTTGAAGCCAATATTGCTGCCGATGCGGCGTATCTTGCAGCTGGCGGACGAAATCCAGATCATTCCGCCACCGTGGCCAGCCAGCTTTGGCTGGGGACTGCGCTGGATATGGAAAAATTGGCAGGCTGGGATGGCGTGACAGTGCGCGCGGTGATGACTGCGCGCCAAGGCCAAAGCACGACTTTAGATGATTTGCAGGACCCATCTGCGCCGCAGTGGGCCAATGTGCAGGGGAATTACGGCCGCGGCAATCAAAAAAGCCGCTTGTCAGAACTGTCGATCGAAAAGAACTTTAAGGAACAAGGCATCAGCATTAAAGCCGGCCGTTTAGGCTTAGGCATGGACTTTAACGTGATGGGCTGTGATTTCCAAAGCAATGCCTTTTGCGCTGCGCAAATGGGCAAATGGCAAGGCAATATCTGGATGAATACACCAGTGGCGCAATGGGGCGGCCGTGTGAAATATCAGGCGACACCTGAATTGGCTGCACAGGTGGGTGTGTATGAATACAACCCTGAAAATGCATTGGAACGCCATGGCTGGAATTTAGATACAGAGAATGCCGATGGCGTAACCATTCCTGTAGAAATGATTTGGACGCCTAAAGCCTTGGTAAATGGCCTGCCGGGCAGCTACCGTGTCGGCGGCATGTACAATACGGCAGATGATGTTAAAAATCAGAAAGACATTCAAACAGGCGAGCAGCAAGACCGCACTTTTGCCGGCTGGCTGGCCGTGGAGCAGCAGCTGACTTCCGCAGGCGCGGGCAAGCAGGGGCTGCATGGCTTCGCCAACTTTACGTGGCATGACCGCGTGACCAACAAAGTGGATAATTCACAGCAAATCGGCCTGAAATATGTCGGCTTGTCTGCAGCGCTGCCAAATGACTATGTTGGCTTCGGTGTGAACCGTGTGCATGTGAATGAGCGTTTTGCTGAAGGCAAAGCGCAATATGACGCGCATGCGGAATACAACATTGAGCTGAATTACAGCTACAACCCGGCTAAATGGCTGATGCTGCGCCCGAATTTACAATATGTGGTTAACCCTGGCGCGACAAACAAGGTTGATGATGCTTTCTTAATTGGTTTAAGCTCTAAAGTAATCTTCTAATGAACTGAGCAAGCAGGTGTCCTGATGGCAAGTAAAGCGTTGAATCGTCCTGTGCAAATGACTTTACTTGGACTGGCGGCAAGCATCTGCCAAAGCCTCTATGCAGAAACAGGTTCTACGGAACCTGTTTTGCTTCCTGTCATTACCATTGAAGTCGCGCGGACTGATGCTTGGCTGAATACGCCCGCTTCTGTGTACCGCATAGAAGCCAAAGACAATCAAAATAATATCGGTGTGAATTTAACCGAAACCCTGCAAGGCGTTCCGGGACTGCAGCTCAATAACCGTGAAAACTATGCGCAGGACTTGCAGCTGTCCATGCGCGGCTATGGCGCGCGCTCGACTTTCGGCGTGCGCGGCATCCGCTTATATGTGGACGGCATTCCAGCCACCATGCCGGACGGTCAGGGGCAGACTTCCAATATTGACCTCAGCAGCCTGGATCATATCGAAGTGCTGGGCGGGCCATTTTCATCGCTGTACGGCAATTCATCCGGCGGTGCAATCTTAACGACGACTAAAGAAGGTACGGGCAAAGACTCGATTGAACTGGGCTATTCCGGCGGCAGCCACAATAAGAGCCGGGCCGATGTGATTCTGCAAGGCGGCGCAGACAAAGCCAGTGAGCCGAGCTATGTCGTCAGTTCATCGTATTTTGACGCCGATGGCTACCGTGAGCACAGCGGCGCGAAAAAACTGCTCAGCAATGCCAAATTGACTTGGGACTTAGACGATGGTTCCAAAGTGAACTGGATTGTGAACCATGTCGATATCAATGCCGATGATCCGCAAGGCCTGACCCGCGCGCAGTGGCAGGAAAATCCAAAACAGCAGGTGCCGTTTTTAAAGCAGTTTGATGTGCGCAAAGAAATTGCTCAAACCCAAACCGGGCTGACCTGGAGCAAGCCGCTGAATGATCAGCATGAGCTGTATGTCATGGCTTATATGGGGCAGCGTGACGTGGTGCAGTATCAGTCTATTCCGGGCAGTGCGCAGGCCAATCCACGCCACGCAGGCGGTGTGATTGATTTTAGCCGTGATTACTACGGGACAGATTTGCGCTGGACCGGCAAGGACCTCTTGCCGAATACCCGTTTGACTGCGGGCTTGGCTTTTGACTCTATGGATGAAGACCGCAAAGGCTATGAAAACTTTGATGCCGGCGGAAATTATGGAGTGAAAGGCAATTTGCGCCGTGATGAAAACAATACGCTGTGGAACTTAGACCCGTATGTGCAAGCCTCGTGGATCTTCCTGCCGGTGTGGACTTTCGATGCCGGCCTGCGCTACAGCAATGTGCATTATGAATCCAAAGATCACTATATTGCCGCGGGCAACGGCGATGACAGCGGCAAAACTGACTATGACAAAGTCTTGCCTTCAGCCGCTTTCAGCTGGGCCATCACACCCAATGTCAGCAGCTATCTCAGCTATGCCAAAGGCTTTGAAACGCCCACCTTTACAGAGATGGCTTATTCGGCCAATGACGGCATGAATTTTAATTTACAGCCGGCCAGCAGCGACAACTATGAGCTGGGCTTAAAAGCGCAAAACGCATGGGGCAATTTCACTGCCGCGGTGTTCCGCAGCAAAACCCACAATGATATTGTTTCTGCCGGCACCATGGATGGACGGGCAACGTATCGAAATGCCGATAAAACGGTACGGGACGGTGCAGAAGTGTCATGGAATAAACAGCTATGGCGCGATTTAAAAGCCGAGGCCAGCTACAGCTATATTGATGCAGTGTTTGACGCTTTTGTTGCTGAAATTCCAAATCCGGCAGATCCTAATAATCCTAAGGCGCCATCGATTGCATCGGGCAATGCCATTCCCGGCATTGCCAAAAATCAGGCTTTTGCCGCTTTGGGCTGGCAGCCGGAAACTGGCTTCAATGCGGGTCTAGATGTGCGCTATATGGATCAGGTCTATGTGGATGATGCCAATAGCGATGCAGCGCCAAGCTACACGGTCATTTCTGCCAACGCGGGCTATGTCTGGGCGCAGGCGGACTGGAAAGTGCGGACGTATGTGCGCGCAGACAATTTATTGGACAAACACTATGTAGGTTCGGTGATTGTGAATGACAGCAATGGCCGTTATTTTGAACCGGCCGATGGCTTGAACTGGAGTGCCGGATTAAGCGTCAGCAAAGCTTTTTAAAGCGGGCACGGCATAATTTGAAAGAGCATTTTTTACCCATGCTTCAATAGTTTTTATTGTTCAAGGATAAAGTTAAAGCAGAGCTTCAAGGATTTTCAAGATAGAATGCGTGTGCAGCCATGATTGGACATGGAATCCATGTCATGCTGCGCAGGCCATTTACAGCAGGCATCCAAGCGGTTATGCCTGCAGCCGATACAGACAAAAAGAGAAACAGCAAGGAGATCAGCGTGGTTTTATTATTTCAGCCGATTCATTTTGACCAGCTGCAGCTGAGCAATCGAATCATCATTGCACCGATGTGCCAGTATTCTGCCAATGAACAGGGGGAGCTGAGCTATTGGCACGAACAGCAATGGGCCAATTATGCATTGTCTGGCGCAGGGCTGTGCATTGTTGAAGCGACAGCTGTGCAGCCGGAAGGCCGCATCAGTTATGCAGATTTGGGACTGTGGAACGATGTGCAGCGTGCTCAGATCAAAGCGCTGCTGGCGAAAGTGAAGACGCTTTCACCGATACCATTCGGCATTCAGCTGGCGCATGCCGGCAGAAAAGCATCGACCGATAAGCCTTGGGATGGGCGCGGCCAATTGGCGCCAGAACATGCGCAGGGCTGGCAAACTGTTTCGGCCAGTGAGCTGTCGTTCAATCCGAAGGATCATGCGCCGCATGCGCTGAGTGCGGCTGAAATTCAGAACCTGATTGCCGATTTTGCAGCATCGGCTAAACGCGCGGTGGATGCCGGCTTTGAATTGATTGAGCTGCATGCAGCGCACGGTTATTTATTGCATCAATTTATGTCGCCGCTGTCCAATCAGCGCAGTGATGAATATGGCGGCAGTTTTGAAAACCGCATTCGCCTCACGCTGGAAGTCTTTCAGGCCATGAAAAATGCGGTGCCGGAGGGCTATCCAATCGGTGTGCGCCTTTCTGCAACAGACTGGATGGAATATGCGGGCGTAGACAATTGGAATGTGGAATCTGCTGCCGGTTTATCTAAAGCGCTGGAACAGCTCGGCGCAGCCTATATCCATGTGTCCAGCGGCGGCCTGCATATCGACCAGAAAATTGACCTGCATGCAGGCTATCAGGTGCCTTTTGCCGAAGCGGTCAAAAAAGCGGTGGGTATTCCGGTAATTGCGGTCGGGTTAATTACAGAAGCGCTGCAGGCTGAAGGCATATTGCAGTATGAACAGGCCGATGCGATTGGCCTAGCCCGGGCCATGCTGTATGACCCGCGCTGGCCGTGGCATGCTGCAGTGGAGCTGGGCGAAACAGTCGCGATTGCGCCGCAGTATTTACGCTGCCAGCCGCATGGATTGCGCGATTTATTTAAACCTTTTGGCGGTTAAGCGGCGCATATTTTCGGCCGTTTTGGATTGATAGCGCCTGCGGCAAAACCGGCTTCAAGCTGAACTGAACTGTACTGTACTGTACTGTACTGTACTGTAATTTAAGGATGATGCTGTGCTAGCGACTGTGCTGTTGCCCATTTGTTTGATTGTATTTTTAGGATATTGGGCGGTTCTGCGCGGCTATATTGCTTCCGCCAATCTTCAGCCGCTGAGCCAATTTGTCATAAAAGTGTCTTTGCCTGCATTTTTGCTGCAGGCGCTGGCCGGGAAGAATCTGGCGGAAATTTGGCATCCCGCTTATTTTCTTGGTTATGGCGGCGGCTCGCTGCTGCTGTTTGTTCTGGCTTACTGGGTGTGCCGTAAGATGTTCAGCCAGCCAATGACGCAGGCCAGTGTTTTGGCGATGGGCGCATCCATGTCCAATACGGGGTTTATCGGCACGGCGATTCTGACGTTGCTGCTCGGCAGCCATTCGGCCGTGTATTTGTCTTTAACGCTGATCATTGAAAATCTCATAATCATGACGCTTATGCTGATTCTGGCCGAGAAGGGGCTGTATCAAAATGCGCTCGATGCGAGCGGCCAGCATATGCTCAACCGCTCACAGCGCCTGTCGCAGCAGGGAACACTCTTTTTCAGCCTGCTGAAACGCTTGCTGCAGAACCCCGTGATTTTAGCGATCATCATCGGCCTGAGCTGCGTGCTGCTGCAGCTGAAACTGCCGGCAGCGCTGGCGCAAGTTTTGGAAATGCTGGGGAAAACCGCTTCGCCTCTGGCGCTGTTTGTGATTGGCGGCAGTCTGGTGAGAATGAAGCTCAGCAGCATCAATCTGCAAAGCGCCGTGCTGGTCTGCTTTAAAGTGCTGCTGATGCCATTGACGATTTTTGGCCTGCTGTGGCTGCTGGATGTCAGCAGGGAAATGCTGTTTGTCGGCACTTTATTGGCGGCGCTGCCGATGCCTGTGGCATTTGGAATTTTTGCCCAGCATTATGGGCTGAATGAGAAAGCTTTGGCGCCGCTGGTGGTCAGCACGGTTGCCGGCTTTATTGCGGTTGGGCTGCTGCTGTCGCAATCGGCTGCTTTTATTGCTGTGCCGTAAACTTTGCCATCAATTTTGCCATGCATGAATGTTTGGCATTGCAGAAACAGTGCTTCAAGGCGCTGCTTATCAAAATAAAAGAGCTAATAAAGCCAAACACAAGGTTTGGCTTTATTCATTTCTGCGCTGCAGATCTCAACGCAGAATCATCATGTTCTATTGCTGCTTAGCTTTTCTTTTGCGCGGCTTTGGGATTCTTCGCTTGTTCTGCAATCAGTTTATTGACTGTCGCCAAAGACTCTTTCGCTTGCGGAACATTTTCTTTCGCTAAAGCGGTGAAAATCTTTTGCGCTTCAGGCAAGTTCTGCGGAATGATGTTGCCGTTTGCAAACATGTTACCGACAGCCATCAATGCTGGAATGTAGCCTTTTTTCGCCAAATCCTGAATGCTGTTCAGGCCCTGCTGGATAGGCTTATCATCCTTGTTTTTAAAGCCCGTGCTGATGTCATACAGCGCTTTGGCATGGATGGCCTGATAGTTGCCTTTTTTCACTAAAGGATCCAGCTTTGCCAAGCCGGCTTTGTCTGATTCTGGCTTGTTTTCAGAAAACAGCAGGACCGCTAAATCCACACTGGCGTCATCAAAACCTTGCGCAGAGGCTTTTTCTAAATACTGTTTCGCTTTGGCTGCATCGGCTTTTAAGCCCATCGTGCCTGCAACGTAGTTTTTAGCGAGCACATAGTTGGCCACAGGATAGCCTTTGGCTGCAGACTGTTCATACAATTCAATGGCTTTCTTTTCATTTTTTGCCGTGCCTTGGCCCGTTTGCGTTAAATAGCCTAAGTTATACAGGGCTTGCGCATTGCCTTGCTTGGCTAGTTTTTCGAGTGCTTTATAAGCGCCAGTCAAATTTTTTGCTTTAACCATTTCTTCAATTTTTGCAAATTCAGGATCAACGCCGTTTGCTGGAGCTTCGGCTAAAGCCCATTGAGAAGAAAGAGCAATTAAACCCGCCAATAGAAGTTTTTTCATTTTTAAACCTTTTGTAATACAGCAGCATAAATCCGTTTATGTGCAGGTGTCTATTCATGTGTTGAAACAGTATGTCTCATCATAATTAGAATTATGTGAAAGTAAATATGCCTTTTGTGAAATATTCCAAGCGGTCTGCAATTGCGGACATGCGGCGGCTGAAGTCAGAACGTTCCGCACAAGGCTGGAATGACATTACTGCTGTTTTCTGAATTGATGCTGAATTTCAGATTTTCCTTTTGCCGCATTTTTTGTTTAAATCTGCGCAGTCCTTCCTTTAAAAGAGCAGATGCATGTTTATTAAAAGCATTAAGCGCAACTATGACAAGATTAACCAAGATGACCGCATTGCGCATGAAGACAAAATTGATGCTTTGCTGATTGCGCTGGGCGGCGCGTTTTTGGTGAGTAAAGAGGACCGTGTTTACCTGTTTAAAAAGGGCGATCTTGAAGCAAAATTTGATGCCAAGCATGCGCGGGACTATTCTTTTAAGGAATACTTATGCAAGGACATGAATAAGCTGTTTCATGGTTTTTGAATAAAAGCGTCTTGTCTTGAAAATGGTGATTTGAGGGAAAGGCTTCGTTGCCTTCCTCATTTTGGCCTTCTGCATAGCAGGTCAATGGAATAATGAAAAATATTAAGTTTCAATAAGATAATAAATTTAAAAACATAAATTGAATATAAAATATACAAGCAGTTTATGATGAAAACTGTTTTATCAGATTAATTGAGATAGCTCTACAGATGATAAAAATAATATCGATCTTATTCATAAGCTTAGCCTGTTCCATAACAAGCTGGGCTCAGCAGCCGAAGCTTGTTCCTCATCCCATCAGCTTGAAAAATGGCAAGCATTTTTCGCTCAATCTGCCGGCGGATTATGAAATCATTCCTGCGGCTGAAGGTTTAAAACGCGTGCGATTTTTTGCTCAAGCGCCAGACGGCAGAATGTTTGTGACCGATATGCACGACTTGTCCGACAATAAAAAAGGCGTGGTATATATTTTGGAAGACTGGAATGCAGCGACAGGGAAATTCGGCAAAGTCATTCCGTATATGACGGGGCTGAGAAATCCCAACTCAGTCCAATTTTATACCGATGCGCAAGGGCAAGATTGGCTGTATTTAGCGGAAACGCATCAGCTCAGCCGGCGGAAATTTACTCCAGGTGAAACTCAGCCCGCCGCTAAAGCTGAAGTTTTAGCGACATTTCCCGATTATGGCTTGAGTTATAAATATGGCGGCTGGCATTTAACTCGGAGCATTGCCGCCGGCGGAAACGGCAAGATTTATGTGTCCGTCGGCTCAAGCTGCAATGCCTGCGCCGAGAAAGAAAAAGTGCGGGCAACCGTTCTGGAAATGAATCCCGATGGCTCGCAGCAAAAAATTTACGCCACAGGCTTGCGCAATGCTGTCGGTTTGAGATGGGTGGGTAAATTTCTGTTTGCCACCAATCAAGGTGCCGATCATTTAGGCAAGGACAAACCAGACGAAACTTTTTATGCGCTGAAACGTGATGCTGATTATGGCTGGCCCTCGTGCTATTCATCAAAAGGGAAAGTTTTAGCTGATCCTAAATTCAGCCGTGCCTCTGGCTGCAAGAATACACCGCCGCCTTATGCTTATTTCCCTGCGCATTCATCGGCACTCGGTTTTGACTATTTTGATCATCCAGATACAGATGACATTCTCAAAAATGCTTTTTTAGTGGCGCTGCATGGCTCTACAGATGCAGCGGTTGGCCATGGCTACAAAATTGCGATTATGCGTAAAGGTCAAAAATTACAGACCTTTATGGATGGGTTTTTAGTGGGGAATACGGTGAATGGCCGCCCTTGTGATATTTATCGGGTTGATGAGAACTCATTTTATTTTTCGGATGATAAAGGCGGCGTGGTTTATTATGTCAGGAAGAGAGCATCCCCCTGACCTTTTATAGCTTTACTTTGATGATCTTTACTCTGAGTTTACTGCGGTCTTGCTACATCGCCGCTTAAATATTCAGGCAAATCCAAGACCGTCACGCCTAGCTCTTCCAAAGCGTCAGGACGCGCCACCACAAGCGAAATATAGCCGCTTTCAAAAGCGGCGCTATTCACCACTTGCACGCCTTTATTCAGCTGTTCGCCCAAAGCTGGAACATCCCCTGAACCCTGAATCGCATGCAGCCAAGCTTTCGGTTTGGCTTTAAACCATAAACGCGCAATAACTTCCTGACCCAAATAGCAGCCTTTGTCATAATGCACGCCTTCACGCTGATGCAAGCGAAGCTCTTGCGGCTGGAACAAGCCTTCCGTTTTTTGAACGATGAAAGCCTGGCCATTTTGGATTGCGGAGATTTCCCAAGCCGTAATATCTGCGACTTCTGCTGAAAAAACAGTCGTGTCTGCTGCAAGTGCCGGAAAAACTGAGCCCGCGGGTTCGAGTTTCATTTTAGAGAAAGCGCCATATTTTTTGATGTGCTTGGAAAATTCGTCTGCCTGGTCGGCAGTGGTGACAATTTCAAAATGTTCAGGATTGACCTTTTTCAGCCACAAACCGAAGTGAATACGGCCTTTCAGATCACAAATGGCCGTATAGCGCGTGGTATTTTCAGCCAATGCCTCTGCATTTAGAGTCACTTGCCCTTGCAGGAATTTTTGCGCTTCGGCGCCAATTAAGGTGAAAGATGTAAATGCCATTGACGTTGACATGACAAGCCTCTATATAAATTTTATCAATCTTGAATATGGATATTTTGCAGCAAGCGCGGCAGATAGGCAAACAAAAAGCCTATATCGCTATAGGCTTGCTGCTTGGCGTATTGAAATGACGTAGCGCTCTGCTCAGTGGCTATGCGCCGATAAATCGCTGGCAGAAGAAACATCACTGGCGTTCATGTCCATATCCATGCCGGAATCCATCGAGGCGTGATGGCTGGGCGGCTCAGCATTGCAATCATATTGATCTCCGCAGATCCGCACGGTTTCCATCATGCCTTGATCTTCATGATCCAGAATATGGCAATGCAGCACGAAGTCGCCTTCAAATTTTTCATATTTGCTGCGCACAAAAATCTTATAGCCTTGCTTGATCAGCAGCGTATCTTTCCACACGCCTTTTAAGCCATGGTACTGCGAATCAATATTGCCGGCGCTGTCTTTATCCGAGCTGCCAATGGCGCTGACATCGGTGCCATCGGCATTCAAAATTTTCACAATTTGAAAAGGATTGATATGGATATGGAACGGATGGTTGGCCAAATTGCTGCTGAGTTCCCATTCCTGTGTTTTGCCGATCGGCAGTTTGCGGACATAGGTATGATGGGTATGGTCTTCACCATGATAAGCATCACCAAAGCCAATCAGCGTGCCATTATCTTCATGGCGCAGGCCGAATTTGACGCTGCCGTCAGTATTGAACAGAATGTCAAAATTGGTGATTTGCTTCGCCATGCCTTTCAGCATTTCGTCCACTTCTGGGGTCATTAGGCTGGCATGCGCTGTAAAGGCAGAAAGATCGCCTTTTGCAACTTGCTGAATGATTTCAGGCGCCAGTCCAATGCGTTCGGCTTGGCCGGCCAAAAAAGCATAGGGTGTTTGTTCTGGAAGCGTGGTCGCCTGAACATTCACCCAGCCGAGCAGCTGCGTATTCAGGATTTCACCGGCAGCGCTGCGCAGCAGTGAGTTGGACTGCGCGGTATTGATCTCATCTTCCAAATTCAGTTTGGCATCATAGACACAATATTTATTCAGGCTGGGAAAGGACAGCATGGCATCCAAACGGTAGCCGGGCTGGAATATTTCAATCCCTTGCTTTTGTACTTGGCCCATGGTGAGGCCATCTTGTGCAATCGTATAAAGCGGCAGGGTTTTCATTGCTTTAAATTGCGATGCCATCGCTTTGCCTTGATATTCGCTGCAGGCAGCAACAGTTTGCTCGGCGGTAAAGGCTTGTGAATCCGGAAGCTCTTTAATGGTCAGGCCAATGGTGTCGCGGATGCCGCCGTGAATCATGCGCCAGCGGTGGTACTGATTTTGATTGGCTTTGATTTCACCCTGCATTTTGCCGTTGATGCTGGTAAAGCGGTTTTCTGTGGCCCAGGAGTTGGGAATATCCAGTTTGGAATAGTCTTCTAAAGCATAGATGCACGGCGAGTCGTCCGTGGGTGTCAGTGCAGGATCACAGTCCTCGCTGTATTGAATCTGCTGGAAGACCATAATTTTTTCATGGTCATCGTTTGATGAGCTGGGGTTTTTCCACAAAATGTCCAAATCGCCATGCTGTGTGACCTGTCCATCGCTGACCGCTGGCTTGCGCTCGCCCTCAATAATCAGCGGGCCGGCCATGCCGCTGGAAACTTGAATGGCTGTTGAGCCATGGACATGCGAGTGATACCAAAAAGTGCCGGCAGGGTGGTTCGGTTCAATCTTAAATTCGTAGTGAAAATCTTCTTTCGGTTTCAGCATTAAAAAGACATTATCGCTATTGCCTTGCGGGCTGACCCATAAGCCATGGGTATGCAGATTGGCGGTATTGAAGCAGTGGCCTTGGTTGATATTGTTCACAGAGTCAGGGCAGGTCGCTGCTGATTCGGCAGGCAGATGATTCACCAAATGGATTTTTAAGCTTTCGCCTTGTTTGGCGCGGATTTGCGGGCCGACTAAAATATCGCTGACACTGCCATCTGCATTTCTGCTGTTCCACAATTCAGGTTTGGTCAGATAGCCGCGCAGATGCAGCGCGTCATTTTCTCCGGTTTCCGGATCAAACAATTGCTGTGTTTTGTAGGTAATAATTAATTCATGTTCACCTGCGGCATTGGCTTTTAGCTGTGGCGGATTGGAAATAACCGCAGGTGAATCAATGGCCTTTTCTTGGATCTGGGATTCTGAAGAGTCCTGATTGCTGTCACCGCATGCATATAGGGCTAAACAGCCCAGCAAGCCGGCTGAGCTAATCATGCTTTTAAACTTATTCATGATTTTCTCCAAAATAAAATGATGCAGTGACAGCTGTTTTAATTGTATTGAAGTCCGCTATTTTTGAGGTTCAAAGCTTATGACATGCGTGCAGCGGGCGTGTGCAAGCGCATTCCATGCAGGCCGTTTTATGTCTTCAGTCTTTTTCCATTCAATTTTTGTCATCGCTATTGTCATTGCGCTTTTTTGATGATTTTTTGGTTCAGTTTATTATTGGAAAGTTTTAAAAAGAGAAGATATCCCCAAAATAGGGGGATGATTTAAGCAATATGTTTCAAACTTTTTATTGTAAATGAGGTTTTTGTCTCATTTTATATATTTGGAGCTCTTGCCGGTGAAAGTCTCAAAGACGTCCGGCTCAGCATGCTGCCGTCAAAGCTAGCTGTGGCGCGCTTTTGAGCGTCTTGGCTGACGAGTAGATGCAAATTTGAGCGGGTCTGACAGCTCTTAGACTAAAGGATTAGCTGGATTTTCCGCTATTTTTCAAAAAAATTCATATTTAGAGCAAATATTCCATAAAAGTTGTTACGGAATGTTTCAAAAACCCCTGTTTTTACACTTAAATATATGAAATATAAATGATTTGGGAAATGGGTTTTCGACAGTGTAGTATGCCAATCATGATAACGCAGTACAAAATGATGCAAGAGGCACAAACGAATGAATAACAATTACCGTAAACCGCTGCAAGGTACCCAGCTCGAATACTTCGATGTACGCCAAGCCGTAGAAGATATTCAGCCAGGCGCATATGCAAAACTTCCATATACTTCAAAAGTTTTGGCTGAACAATTGGTGCGCCGCTGCGACCCAGCCATTCTTGAGCAATCTTTAAAAGAACTGATCAACCGTAAGCAAGATCACGATTTTCCTTGGTATCCTGCGCGCGTTGTGTGCCATGACATCTTGGGTCAAACAGCATTGGTTGACCTTGCAGGCCTGCGTGATGCGATTGCGGATCAAGGCGGCGACCCATCTAAAGTCAACCCAGTGGTGCCAACCCAGTTGATCGTTGACCACTCTCTGGCTGTAGAGTTTGGCGGTTTTGACCCAGATGCATTTGAGAAAAACCGTGCCATTGAGGACCGTCGTAACGAAGACCGTTTCCATTTCATCGAATGGACCAAAACTGCGTTTGAAAATGTCGATGTGATTCCTGCGGGCAATGGCATCATGCACCAAATCAACTTGGAGAAAATGTCTCCAGTGGTGCAAAACCGTGAAGGCGTAGCATTCCCAGATACGTGCGTGGGTACAGACTCACATACACCGCATACCGATGCGCTTGGCGTGATTTCGATTGGTGTGGGCGGTTTGGAAGCTGAAAACGTGATGCTTGGCCGTGCATCGTGGATGCGTCTGCCGGACATTATCGGTGTGGAATTTGTCGGTCAGCGTCAAGCAGGCATCACAGCAACCGATATCGTATTGGCATTGACTGAGTTCTTGCGTAAAGAACGTGTGGTTGGCGCATATCTCGAATTCTTCGGTGAAGGCGCAGACAGCATGTCTGTGGGCGACCGTGCAACGATTTCGAACATGACCCCTGAATATGGCGCAACTGCAGCCATGTTCTATATCGATCAAAATACGATTGATTATTTAACCTTGACTGGCCGCGAAGCGGAGCAAGTGAAATTGGTTGAAACCTATGCCAAAGAAATCGGTCTTTGGGCATCGGACATGAAACAAGCCGAATACCCGCGTGTATTGCGTTTCGATCTTTCAACCGTGACACGCAACATTGCAGGCCCATCGAATCCGCATGCACGTGTTTCTACGGCTGACTTAAAAGCCAAAGGCATTGCAGGCAACTTAGAGGCTGCGCGTGCGCAAGAAGCTGAAGGCTTAATGCCAGATGGTGCAATCATCATTGCAGCAATCACGTCTTGCACGAACACCTCTAACCCACGTAATACTGTTGCTGCAGGCTTGCTTGCACGTAAGGCGAATGAACTGGGCTTAGTGCGTAAACCTTGGGTGAAATCATCATTTGCACCGGGTTCTAAAGCAGCAGCGCTCTACCTTGAAGAAGCAGGCGTATTGGGTGATTTAGAAAAATTGGGCTTCGGTATCGTGGCGTATGCATGCACAACTTGTAACGGCATGTCAGGCGCGCTAGATCCAGTGATTCAGCAAGAAATCATTGACCGTGACTTGTACGCAACTGCGGTACTTTCAGGCAACCGTAACTTCGATGGTCGTATCCATCCTTATGCAAAACAAGCGTTCTTGGCATCTCCGCCTTTAGTTGTGGCGTATGCGATTGCAGGTACGATTCGTTTTGACATTGAAACAGATGCATTGGGTACAGACAAAGACGGCAATCCAATTTACTTAAAAGACATTTGGCCATCAGATGCTGAAATTGATGCATTGGTGAAAGAAGCAGTGAAGCCTGAACAGTTCAAAAAAGTCTATATCCCAATGTTTGATTTGGGTGTGGCTGAAAAATCTGAAAGCCCGTTATACGACTGGCGTCCGCAAAGTACTTATATCCGCCGTCCGCCGTACTGGGAAGGCGCGTTGGCTGCACCGCGTACTTTGGCGAATATGCGTCCGCTTGCAATCTTGCCGGATAACATTACCACTGACCATTTATCACCATCGAATGCGATCATGATGGATTCGGCTGCGGGTGAATATCTGCATAAAATGGGCGTGCCTGAGGAAGACTTCAACTCATACGCAACGCACCGCGGTGACCATTTGACGGCACAGCGTGCGACATTTGCCAACCCGAAACTGTTCAACGAAATGGTGGTCCGTGCTGACGGCACGATCAAGCAAGGTTCGAAAGCACGTGTAGAGCCAGAAGGCGAAGTGATGCGTATGTGGGAAGCGATTGAAACCTACATGAACCGTAAGCAGCCGCTGATCATCATTGCAGGTAAAGACTACGGTCAAGGTTCAAGCCGTGACTGGGCTGCGAAAGGTGTACGCCTTGCTGGTGTGGAAGTGATTGTTGCGGAAGGTTTTGAACGTATTCACCGTACTAACCTTGTGGGTATGGGCGTGCTGCCGCTTGAGTTTAAAGCAGGCACTGACCGTAAAACCTTGAAGCTGGATGGTACTGAGCTGTATAGCGTGATTGGCAATATTGCGCCGCGTTCTGACCTGACTTTGGTGGTTGAGCGTTCAACTGAGAATGGTCAAAATGAAATCATTAAAGTGCCAGTAACTTGCCGTTTGGATACAGAAGAAGAAGTATCTGTATATGAAGCAGGCGGTGTATTGCAGCGTTTCGCGCAGGACTTCTTGGAAGCGAGTGCGGCGTAAGACTTTAAGCCGATATAATTGATTTTGTTGTAAAAAGACCCTACATTTATGTGGGGTTTTTATTTGAGAAAAAAATGAGTAATTATTTTGATATTGCATATGCTGCTGTTAATAATCGATTATGTCTTATAACTGGAGCAGGCTTTACTAAAGCAATTACTAACCAAGAAGCCCCAACATGGGAAGACCTGTTAAAGAAATTGTGTGAAAAATGTGACAACACTGGAGAGCTTGAAAAAAAACTTTTTCAAAAAATGATAAAAGAAAAATGTCCTAAATGTACTGAAGAGCATGAGTTTATTGTTAATATGCCACTTTTAGCTTTAGATGAATTAGCAGAAATCATATCTACTAAATTAAAAGAAAAAGAATTCGATATTTATGAAGAGATAAAAAAAATAATTGAACCTTTAGAGCTTTCTGGGAAATATGAAAATATAGAAAAGTTTTTTAAAGAACAGTCATTTAGAGTGGTTACAACGAACTACGATAAATTAATTACACAATTATGTGAAGAGGGAGAGTGTCAAACCATTTCACCTGGAATGCTAATTCCACGTTTGAGATCTAAAGTAAAAGTTTATCATGTGCATGGTTCAATTGACGCGCCAAAACATATGATTGTAACATCTAATAATTATTTTAATTTCATGAGTTCTGAAAGCTATTTTTCAAGAAAGCTAAGTACTTTACTTTATGAAAATACAATAGTTATCCTTGGTTATGCATTAAATGATAATAATTTAAAATCAATATTTAATAATTATAAAGAGTTTTCTAAGAGGGTTATGACAGCTCCTAATATTATTTTAGTTACTAGACGAGAAATTGAAAAAAGTATTAAAGATTTGTATAAAAATGCGTATAACATGCGCGTGATTGATGGAGTGGAAATTGATCTTTTCTTTAAGAAACTAAACATTCAGATTCCAAAAGCCGAAGCATGTAAAAAAAGATCTATGAAATCCATAAAAAATGTTATGGATGGTAAACTGAATAACGTTTACAAAGAAGACTATTTACGATCAAGTGATTCATTCTTTGAAATTTTTAATGCAATGACCTCTTCTGGCTATGAGTTTAATTCTAAAATAGCACAAAATAAATTTTTAGATATATTTGAGAAAAAGAAATCACTCACAAGTGAAAGTGGCGCATGGAATCAATATAGTGAGCTAGCAAATTGGCTAACATATTTTCTTGCCAGTATAGATATCTCAAGGTTTCATAATAAGGATAAATTTTTGGAAATAATATTCCATTCATTCGATACCATGAGTGAGAAATTATTATTAGGTTATTCTTGGGAAGCTTATTCAATATGGAAAAAGCAATGGAATGATCTCAATGAAAATAATAAAAAGTTGATATCTGATTATTTAGATACAAAAGGCAAGAAAATCGATTTTATTTGATTTTAGTATTTGTTGATTAGAATACGATCAACATATACCTATCATAGGATATATATCAAAACTAATGAAGTAGCCCTATGACTAACGCAAAAGTTTTTATGACAGGTCGTAGTCAAGCCATCCGTTTACCGAAAGAATTTCGCTTTGAAGGTAAAGAAGTTGAAATCTTTCGTCGTGGTGGTGAGGTGATACTTTGAGAAAAAATTAGTCATAGCAGATCAGTTATTTAAAGTTTTGGCGCGAATGCCAGACGATTTCTGTGCAGAAACAAGAGTGGATGAACCACCGCAAGAACGAGAAGATTTGTAAAGTATAAAATTGGACAGAAATCCGCCCGAACAAGAAATTAAGGAAAAACTCTTCCATATCGTTGTAAGCGGTGCAATCAATACCACTTTTTACGATATATGTATTTTTAACAGGTGCTTAGAAAACCCATAGAATACTAATAAATGCTAATACGTGTCGTGACTTTAATTTTACGACAGTCAGGATGACCTGTTACAAGGCTTGTAATTTTAAAATCATCAAAATACACTTTTCCTTTTTGCATATTAAACTGCTCAGGTGTTTTAATTTCTAAACATTCAAAAGGTTGCAGAGCATTGAGTATTTGCTTTTGTGGCTCAGTCATTTTTTTCGTAGCTAAATAAACATAACCTTTGGTTGTTTTTAACAGCACAGCATCATTTTGCATTTCAGCAGAAGAAGTCAATTTGACAACATGGGTTTTCAAGACCTTGCATGCGCTACATATCAGTGTGATCAATACCAAAAGAGCAATAAGTTTTATTTTCATAGGGCAAACATTTTCTGATTGTTAGCGAAGTAAACATGAAATAGATTTCATCTGCAAGCACATGCAATACATAAATATTTGTGAAACGAGAGATTATATTTGACGATTGAAGCATGCTAAAAGACCTCAAAATAAATTGAAACAAATACCGTAAATAGGAAATTCAAATTATTTTTAAAATTTTGAGAGAATAAAATAGATAAAAGTGTAAATTTGGTCACAAAACAATAATCTATCTGGTGAAAAAATCATTTTTAGTATTTCTTGCAAAAATGACATCATCATTTATTAAAATAGACAATAGACAGCTGTTATAATTTGGATATACACTAAGTTCACCATTTCTAAAACCTATGGAGAACAAAAATGGTTACTGCTGGCTCTAAACCCGGAACAGGCTTCTATTTTTGTGTCAAATGCGGACACCGCACCTACTTAGAAATTGGTACTGATCGTTTACCACCGTGTACCAAATGCCAAGGCAATCAATTTAACAATAAGAATGCCTAAGCTGCAAAAAAACAAACAGCTACCCGCTGCTTTGAACAAAAGCCCTGTCACACGATAGGGCTTTTTATTGCCTGCCAAGCGTGCTGTAATCAACATAAATCATCCGTTCGTAAAATAACAACGCGCCACAAGGCAGGGAGCAAGCATGATCGAAACTATCATCGGACTGTGCATCGGCATTGGACTCAGCGCGGCTTGCGGCTTTCGCGTATTTGTTCCGCTGTTTGTCATGAGCCTTGCTTCACTGACAGGCTGGTTTGAACCTATGAAAGGCTTCGAATGGCTGGCGATGCCATCGGTCTGCATCGCGCTGGCGGTGGCAACTTTATGTGAGGTTGCCGCTTACTACATCCCTTGGGTAGACAATGCCTTAGACACCATTGCCACGCCTGCGTCCATGATTGCAGGCACCTTGGCGACAATGGCTGTCAGCAGCGGTGAAATGTCGCAATTTGCCAGCTGGGCCGCGGCGATTATTATTGGCGGAGGCACCGCAGGCGTAGTGCAAATGAATACTGTCGCTGCCCGTGCCGTGTCTACCGGCGCAACAGGCGGCATTGCCAATCCGCTGCTTTCTACAGGCGAACTGATCGGTGCGGTTTTGCTTTCTGTATTGTCCTTGATCGTGCCTGTGCTGGCTGTTTTACTGGTCATTCTTAGCGTCATTTGGATTGTGCGCTGGATTCACCGGAAACGCGCGGCAAATCTTGACCATCCTGCAGCATAAGGGAAGAGCCAGTTTTATAGAATAAAAGGCTGTTTTATATCAAATTTAAAAAACAGCAGATTTCAATTTCTCCTGAAATTTTGATTGATTTTTACGCAATAAAGGCATAAAAACAATATGGAGTTAAATCCGTAATTATTTTATGGGATTGTTCGCCTTTAAACTTTAAAAAAAATATTAGGGGAATGCTGCATGATAAAATTTATTGTTGATGAAAATGCTTTGCCAAATGGCGTGCATCAAATTCATAACGCCTCATTGGGCTGTGAAGCGCTGCCGGAATTTGAGGATCAAATCCTCATTGGCTATTTTGCAGATTTTAAGCTGGCCTATAAACGCGCCAGAATGAATTGGCCGACAGAAAAGGTCGAAGGCTGCAGCAAATGCTGTGAGCTTTGATGGCTGTTTGAATTTGATGGCTATTTAAATTCGAAAGTTATTTAGATTTGAAAACTATTGGAATTTGAATGCCATCTGAAACAGCGTTCAGCGTGTTTCGGAAGATCGGGCGGCGCAAAGCTTTAGATGATGTATTTGAAATAAAGGCATTGAATGCCGCTGTCGCAAACATTAGATGGCTATACATAAGAACTCTGCTGTTGGGCAGAGTTTTTTATAGCCTGCTATTCAAGAGCATCGCTGTGAAAATATGCGCTTTTTAACTTTAACGCTAACTAAAGCGGCCCGCTGAAACTGAACCCGCCAAACCTCAAGCCGTTTAACATCAGTTAAACGGGGATAACCCAAATAGAACAAAACAGGCAGGGCTGAATATGCGCAAAATTTTCAGGTTCGGCGCATAGATGGAGAACATGATGTTCAAAGCATGTAAAAACCAATTGCAGCTGTTAAGCGGTGCTCTTTGCGCATCCGTACTGTTGAATGCGCCTGCTGATGCCGCCGGTTCATCATCCGCTGCGCCTTTATCTGCCGAGCATATACAGCTGCAAAAAGACCAGCAGAAATACCAAGCGTATCTTCCGAAAAATTATGTGCTGTTTGAAGCGCTGCAGGGTGATTTAAACAAAGACGGCAAGGCCGATGCGGTGCTGATCGTTAAAAGCACGGATCCCAATATGTGGCTCAAAAATCAATTTGGCGAAAAAGTGGACCGCAACCGCCGCGGCGTGATCGTGCTGCTGCATGACAAGGGCAGCTACCAAAAAATACTGCAAAATCTTTCCGCTTTTTCTTCAGAAAATGAAGACGGCGGCGTGTATTTTGCGCCGGAACTGGCTCCATCTATCGAAAAAGGGCTGCTGAAAATCCATTATGCGCATGGGCGCTATGGCTATTGGACATACACGTTCCATTTGGAAGGCTAGGACATGCGCCTAATCGGCTATGATGATTCTTCAAATCACGGGCCAGTGGTGGACAGTGAAACCAGCATCAATTTTTTAACGCAGAAAAAGCGCCACAGAGATAATTTAAATAAACATCAAGATGATGATGAACTGCATTTTAAAGAAACGTGGAGCCGTGTCCATGCGGTCCCGATCTATCTTTCAAGCATAAAAGATTTTGATGCGCTGGATTTCTCGGATATTCAATAAAAGGCCGACGCAAAATCATTATTCAAACAGCTGGAACTGGCATAGAATAGAAAGAAAGACTCTCAATGGAGATCTGCCATGAATATGATTCACTTGACCGATTTCTTGCTGTACAGCTTAATTATTAATTATTTGATTTTAATCATTTGGTTTGCCGTTTTTGTCTTTGCTAAAGACTGGATGAAACAGGTGCATGGACAATGGTTCAATTTGTCCAGCGGGCAGTTTGATGCTGTGCATTATGGCGGAATGGCGGTCTATAAAATTGGCATACTGCTGTTGAATCTGGTGCCTTTTATCGCCTTGAAAATGCTGAGTTAATGCCTGCCCGGAGCCTAAAAAATTCATTCATTGATCAATCAGGCTGTTGCGTTGAAATTGCCTGAAACGCTATGCTCAAGCAAGCAAATGATTGAATTGGAGCGGGGCTGAATGAACGGAAAAACAGAATGCCATGCCTGTTTGGTGTGCAAGCAGAATTTTCCTCTGAAAAATCTCATCCCGATGGGGACTGTGCGTAAAGTCATTACCGAAGAAATCGGTCAGGACTATCCAGAGTGGAGCGTTCAGGACTACATTTGCCAGTCCGATTTGACCAAATACCGTATGCAGTATGTGCAGTCTATTCTCAGCTCCGAACAGGGCGAGGTCTCTACTTTAGAATATGAAGTGCTGAACAGCATGCAGCAGCACGACTTGATCAGTAAAAATGTCGAAGACAAACTGGAGCAGCAGTGGACTTTTGGCGAACGGCTGGCTGATAAGATTGCGACTTTTGGCGGCAGCTGGTCATTCCTGATCTGCTTTACGATGTTTTTAGCCATCTGGATTCTGGTCAATACGGTGGTGATGGTGAAGCATCCTGCGGACCCGTATCCTTTTATTCTGCTGAATCTGATGCTGTCCTGCCTTGCTGCGATACAGGCGCCGATTATCATGATGAGCCAGAACCGTCAGGAAGCCAAAGACCGCATGCGTTCAGAAAACGACTATCAGGTGAATTTAAAAGCTGAATTGGAAATCCGCCATTTGCATGAAAAGATGGATCATCTGCTGATGCATCAATGGGACCGTTTGGCCAAGATTCAGGAAATTCAGCTGGATTTGCTGTCCGAGATGAGCAAAAAGAAACCATAGCGGCTTGGAAAGCATCTGCAAGGCAGAGCGTGATGCTGTTCTTTGGAGAAAATATTCCTCTTAAAATGGATTTTTATGCAATAAAAATAGTGAAAAAATCCCTTAAAGGGAAAAAATACTTTGATTTTTAAGCCGAGCGAAAAATATTCCTAAAATTTCTGAAAATCGTCCAATCTTCGGGAATTAATCCCTGAGCTCATTGGCTACTATAAGTCTCAAGGGTGTGACAGAGATCGAAAAGAGCAGCATGCTGTGCGGGCGCAAAACGCGTGAGCAGTACTTACCCAAAAGGTCTCGATTCGGCTTAGGACGCTATAGATCACAAGTTTATAGGCTATAAGATCAGGACTTACAAAGTCAGGATAGTTGAAGTAAACGATTCAGTTTTCTCTTACACCGCCCTAAAAAATTTCTAAATCTGCATATTATAATTTCTACAGCAACTTCTTCTGCTGCATCTATCCCAATCCATTGACAGCATTCCAATCCATCTGCAGCGCATCAATCTCTAAACAATATTAAATTCATTCAATTTAAGCTCATGTGCATTGAAGCGATGGCTCTCTATTCCTGCCGGGATGCTTTGATAAAACTGCATGTGCATGCGGTTGTTTTTTATGCATGTCAGATTTATGAAAACTTATGTGAATTATGTCGCTAAATTTCGTTTCTGAAGATGATGAAGAGCAGATAATCATTTAAAAACAAAATGATGGTTTTTTTAAAACGCTTGATAAAATTTACCAAAGAATATAATTAAGGCGAACAGCAATGGCTATATTTGATTTGGATATTAGACAGCCGCAGCACCATTCGGATGATGAAGCTGAGTCTTTTGGAGATATGTCTGCCGAAGAAATCATGGAAAAATTCAACGCCATGAATTGGAAGCAGCTGCAGATTCTAATGCTGCAGATGCGCGGCGGAAAAGCGGTATTTACAGCAACAGATATTGAGCAGAATCTGGCAATGCAGGTCAGCCTGATTGAAATGCCGGAAAGCGGCGCGCTGGCCTTTGATGTGGAAAGCGATATAGAAGTTGAGGTGGAGCAGAGCAATTTATTTGGCTTGCTGAAATACCATGCCAAGAAAGATGTTGCGTTGCCGCATTTAAGCTTAACGGAAACGCGGGAGATGCTGGATGCTTTTACCCATCAAGAGCTGGATAAAATCCGCCAATTCTATCTGCTAAAGACCCATGTATCTGCGGCGGAGCAATGAAGTTTTGCATCTAAGTGGCAGGGCGGAAGGCATGTGCAGCTGAAGAAAGGCTGCACATCGGCGGCTTAGCCTGAGAAAACATGGGCAGAAAAGGGATGGACAAAATTCTCTAAAAAAGGATCAAATGTGATAAAAAAAATGAATAAATTGTATTGAATGGAAATAATTTTCATAATTTAAGTGTATGTGGGAAATTTTTTTAAATTTTAAGAAAATTGCGCGCTTTCAGGGAAACAATCCCGCAGCCTATTGGCTACTATAAGTCTCAAGGGTGTGACAGAGATCGAAAAGAGCAGCATGCTGTGCGGGCGCAAAACGCGTGAGCAGTACTTACCCAAAAGGTCTCGATTCGGCTTAGGACGCTA
>NZ_JAYRTF010000020.1:0-67193 GCF_041919735.1 Acinetobacter sp. | reverse complement strand
CCTTCCCGAACTCAGAAGTGAAACCTCTTAGCGCTGATGGTAGTGTGGGGTTACCCATGTGAGAGTAAGTCATCGCCAGCTCATTATTCGAATCCCCCTCCGCTTAATGGCTGAGGGGGATTTTTTTATGCGCGATAGAAAAGAAAAAAATAAAAATGATACTTATGAGAAAAATTCAGGTTTATGCATGCCATGTAAAAATGGCACGAGAGTAGCAGTTGAGCGTTCTAAACTGCAGTATGAACGTGATCGGCTTTATCGACAATCTGAAGAATATATCTATTGGGTTAATTTGGTTAAAAAGGTTGATCAGGAAAGCTGGTCAAAAATACAGATACCAGATCAGCATTATTTTGTGATTACTATTTTAATTGGCGAGGTTTTTAATGGTGGTTTTGATCAGTACTTCTTTAATAGTTCAGGAGATTATTACAACTTCACAAAGCAGGTTCTGATGCAGCATGGCGAAGAGGATGCTTTAAGCCTGCTGCTGCGTGCCAAGCAATTAATCTTTGCTGATCGTGCTGTGCCTGTAGATTGTGAACAGCGAAGGGAATTATTACATGAAATAAACGCTGTTCAAGAGTTGATCTCAGCTGAATTGCTTGTATTAGAAAAACAATTTATTGAAACATCAGGTCGGCTTTCAGATTTATTAAGAGGTTTAGTTATGCAATATGGTTTATATACACCTTTTGATTAATATATATAGGTTATTAATTTTATTTTTGGATTGAAAGAGGCTTCATTATTGCTATTAATTTGTATTTATTTAAATAAATATATGCTATAAAAAATAAAACGGCACAATAATTGCTTATAAGATGCCTTGGATTGCGAGGGAAGAAGTCATATGAAGTTATCGGTTGGATTAAAAGTTGCTAATTCGCTGTCTTTAACACCGCAATTGCAGCAAGCCATTCGGTTGCTTCAGCTTTCCAGTCTTGAGCTGGAGCAAGAGATTCAAATTCAGCTGGACAGCAACCCGCTTCTGGAAAAAGTAGAAGAGCAATCGACCGTAGAAAGTTTATCTTCCTTGAGTGAAGCGGAGCAAGACAGTAAAGACCTGACCAATGAATTAAATGCAGATCATTTACCGGATGATTTGCCTGTAGATACCGATTGGGATGATGTGTATACCCATCAACCGACAAGTTTGGGCAGTGCAGAGTTTGAAGAACGTGAAGATAACCGTCAAGGGCACTTAAGCCTTAAAGATCATATGCTTGAGCAAGTCAATTTACTGCATTTCTCAATGGTCGATAAGCTGATCGCGCACTGCATCATTGATTCTTTGGATGAAAAAGGTTTTCTGGATTGTACGCTGGCTGAAATTACTCAGTCGGTTCAGCATTTGCTTGAAAGCATGGATTATGATGAACAGGTTGAGGATGATGAGGTTCTAGTTGTCCTTAAATATATTCAGCGTTTAGAGCCTATTGGTATTGGCTCGCGCAATTTGGCGGAATGCTTGTCTGTCCAATTGGAAAGTTTGCCGTCAAATGTGCCCAACCGTAAAGAAGCTTTGCTGTTAATGCGGCATTATGAATTGCTGATTTCCAATGAATTGCCTAAATTAATCAAACAGACTGGTTTAAATGCCGATCAGTTAAAGGCGGCTGTTGAGCTGCTGAAAACCTTAAAGGCGCATCCGGGAGTGGAGTTTGAAAATCGTGAATCAGATTATCAAATTCCGGATGTGGTGGTTTCTAAGAAAAATAATCATTGGCATGTGCAGCTGAATCAAGATGTTATGCCAAAGCTGCGGGTCAATTCTTTTTACGCCAATATGATTAAGCGTGCAGATCAAAGTGATGACAATCAGTATCTTCGCAACCAAATGCTGGAAGCGAAAAATTTTATCAAGAGCATTGATGAGCGCCATAAAACACTGCTGAAGGTTGCGACTTGCATTGTTGAACATCAGCGCGCATTTTTTGAAATTGGCCCAGAAGGCATGAAGCCTTTGGTGCTTCGGGATATTGCAGAAGAGGTTGAGCTGCATGAATCCACCGTATCGCGGGTAACCACCAATAAATTCATGCTGACACCGCGCGGTTTATATGAGCTGAAGTATTTCTTTTCCAGCCATGTGGGCACGACTGCAGGCGGCGAAGCGTCATCAACGGCGATTCGCGCCAAAATCAAGAAAATGATTGCTGATGAAAATAGCCGTAAACCTTTGTCTGACAATGTGATTGCCAATATGCTGAAAGACGAGGGGATCGATGTTGCGCGGCGAACCGTGGCGAAATATCGTGAATCGTTACATATTCCATCCTCATCTGAACGAAAAGTCTTGATCTGATTTTTAAAATCTGACTATTCTAGAGATTCATTATGACCAAATAATGAATCTCTTTTTTATTTAAGGAACAGTCGGAATGATTTGATGTTGACTGCAGAGCTCCAGTAATTTGCACTGATTCGAACTTTTGGCTTGTTCCTTTCTATTCCTGAAGAAGGTGAGGGAGCGTGTTATGCAAATTACCATTCGTGGCCATCATTTAACTGTTACACCTGCAATTGAAGAAGATATTCGTTTGAAGTTTGCGCAAATGACCAAGCATTTGGATCAAGTCAACAGCATGCAGGTCAAGCTGACTAAAGATCATCAAATTGATAAGCGTTCCAGAAAAGGAAGTTCTAATCATGTTGCGGAAGCGATTATCCGCTTGCCGGGAGCGGAGCTGTTTGCACAGGCAACTGCAGATGATATGTATGCTTCCATCAAAAAATTGACAGAAAAATTAAAAAGACAGCTGCATAAACATAGGAAAATGCAATTAATTTATGTGCCCTTAGAGGCTTAGTGTGTAATTTGTAAAAAAAGAGGTTTTAAATAACCTCTTTTTTTATAGATATATTGTACGTGATTAATGAATAATTTTTTTTATTTATAGTAAAATGGCATGTTTTACACCGTTAGTCCTATAAAGAGGTCTTGTGATGAATAGTGAACAGCTCACTGATATTTTAAAAGCGGCATTTCCAGAAGCTGAAGTTGCAGTGAGCGGGCAAGGCGGCAAATTTGATCTTCGCATTGTCGATGATCAATTTGAAGGCAAACGGCCTGTTGCCCGTCAGCAAACCGTTTACGCGCCGCTGAATTCATATATTGCAAGCGGTGAAGTTCATGCAGTCACAATTCGCGCAATGACGAAAGAAGAATGGCGCAAAGCCAGCTTGTTCGGAGCTTAATAATTTAATGGATAAGTTTTTAATTCAGGGCGGCGTGAAGCTCGAAGGTGAAGTACGTATTTCCGGCGCAAAAAATGCGGCGCTTCCATTGCTGGCGGCAATGATTTTAGCCGACTCTCCAATTACGCTGACCAATGTTCCAAACCTTAAAGATGTCAATACTTTAGTTAAATTAATTGGCGGTTTGGGCGTACAGATTTCATATGAAGGCGATACGGTTAAAGCGGATACGTCTACTTTAGATAATCAATTTGCACCGTATGAGCTGGTCAAAACCATGCGGGCATCTATTTTGGTGCTTGGGCCGCTGCTTGCGCGCTACGGCAGTGCAAAAGTATCTTTGCCGGGCGGTTGCGCGATTGGTTCGCGCCCTGTCGATCAGCATTTAAAGGCTTTAGAAGCGCTGGGTGCAGAGATTGAAGTTGAGAATGGCTATGTCAATGCCAAGGTCAATGGCCGCTTAAAAGGCGGCGAAGTCGTTTTTGATATGGTGACTGTCGGCGGTACTGAAAATATCTTAACTGCTGCTGTTTTGGCTGATGGTGTAACCACAATCCGTAATGCAGCCCGCGAACCGGAAATTACCGATCTTGCGCAAATGCTGATTAAAATGGGCGCAAAAATTGAAGGTCTGGATACCGATACCTTGGTGGTGACGGGTGTTGAGAGCCTGCATGGCTGCGAATATGCTGTCGTCGCTGACCGTATTGAAACCGGTTCATATTTGGCTGCTGCCGCGATTACGGGCGGCCGTGTGAAAACCACGCATACTGATCCGAATCTTCTAGAATCTGTTTTAGATAAATTTGAAGAAATGGGCGCGGAAGTTACCCGCGGTGATGACTGGATTGAGCTGGATATGATGGGCAAGCGTCCGAAAGCAGTGAGCTTCCAGACTCTGCCGCATCCAGAATTTCCAACCGATATGCAGGCGCAGCTGATGGCAGTCAATGCGATTGGCCGCGGTTTTGCGACAATTTCTGAAACGATTTTTGAAAACCGTTTTATGCATGTGCCTGAATTGGCCCGGATGGGCGCCAATATTCAGGTCGAAGGCAATGATGCTGTAGTGACTGGCGTAGATAAGCTTTCTGCAGCGCCTGTGATGGCAACAGATTTGCGCGCTTCATTCTCTTTGGTGCTGGCTGCATTGGCTGCTGAAGGAGAAACACTGATTGACCGTATTTATCACATTGACCGCGGTTATGAAGATATTGAAGCGAAGTTACAAGGTTTAGGTGCCCAGATTAAGCGAGTAAGTTAATGAGCGATATGAGAAACGATGATCCAAACTTTGACGTAATGGGCAATTTTGATCATGGTTTAACTTTAGCATTAAGTAAGGGACGTATCTTAAAAGAGACTTTGCCGCTGTTGGAAACAGCGGGAATCAATTTGCTGGAAGATCCGGATAAATCCCGTAAATTGATTTTTCCGACCACTCATAAACACGTGCGCATTTTAATCCTGCGCGCATCCGATGTGCCGACTTATGTTGAAAATGGCGCAGCGGATTTGGGTGTTGCGGGCAAAGATGTGCTGATGGAGCATGGCGCGCAAAATGTCTATGAACCATTAGATTTAAAAATTGCCAACTGCAAGTTAATGACTGCAGGAAAAGTCGGCATGGTGCGCCCTAAAGGCCGCCTGAAAATTGCCACTAAATATGTCAATTTAACCCGTCAATATTATGCAAGCCTCGGCGAGCAGGTTGATGTGATTAAACTGTACGGCTCAATGGAATTGGCGCCATTGGTAGGTTTGGGCGATTATATTGTCGACGTGGTTGATACCGGCAACACGCTTCGCGCGAATGGTTTAGAGCCATTGGAAGAAATTTGCAAAGTGTCATCACGCTTAATCGTGAACAAAGCCAGCTTCAAGCGCAAGCAGCAATTGCTGAATCCGATTCTTGCCCAGCTGGAAACGGCTGTAGAAGAACGTCAGAAAGCTAAACAGGCTTAATTGACTGTTCTTTAAAAAACCGCCTTTAGAGGCGGTTTTTTACGTCTGAATGAGGCTGGCATTATTGATTTAAACAAAAATGCTTATTGATAAAACTTGGCAAATGATCGCGCATTTGCCGTCCACAAAGCGGCTGAAACAAGGTAAACTAAAGTTTTCCAATTCAAACCTTGTGGGTAAATTGATGCGACGTTTATCGACTCAAGATCAAGGCTTTAAACAAGACTTTGCAGACTTGTTGGCTTTTGAGACAGTTAGTGATCCAGAACTTTTAAAAACCGTAGACCAAATCATTGCTGATGTCCGTCAGCATGGTGATGCTCATGTTCTTAAACTCACTCAACAGTTCGATCGACATCCAGCGCATCAATTTTCTGATCTAGAACTGAGCCAAGAACAGCTGAAAGCCGCTTTTGATGGTTTAAGCGCTGAAGTGCGTGAAGCTTTAGAAATGGCAGCCAACCGCGTGCGTGAATTTCACCAAGCGCAGAAACAGGATGGCTGGACTTATGTCGATGCTTTGGGCAATACCTTAGGCCAGAAAGTGACGCCTTTAGACCGCGTGGGGATTTATGTGCCGGGCGGTTTGGCCTCTTATCCATCTTCTGTGCTGATGAACGCTGTTCCTGCGCATGTTGCGGGTGTGCCTGAAATCATCATGGTGGTGCCTGCGCCCAATGGCGAATTGAATCCATTGGTTCTGGCTGCGGCTTATCTGGCAGGCGTGCACCGCGTGTTTACCATTGGCGGCGCGCAGGCTGTAGCAGCATTGGCTTATGGTACAGAAACCATTCCATCTGTAGATAAAATCACGGGTCCAGGCAACCGCTTTGTTGCGGCAGCAAAACGTGCGGTATTTGGCCAGGTCGGCATTGATATGATTGCCGGTCCATCTGAAATTCTAGTATATGCCGAAGGTACGAACAATGCAGAATGGCTGGCGATGGATCTGCTGTCGCAAGCCGAACATGACACCGTAGCGCAAGCTGTATTCATCACGCCGGATGCTGAACTTTTAGCTGATGTAGAACTGTGGATTGAAAAGCACTTAGAGGCTTTGCCAAAAGCAGAAATTGCGCGCACTTCAATTGCGAACCGCGGTGCATTGGTGCTGGTCAAAGACCGTGCAGAAGGTATGGAACTGATTAACCAAGTGGCGCCGGAACATTTAATGCTGTGTTTGGATGAAGCTGAAGCAATGTCTCAGGATATCCGTCACGCAGGCGCGATATTTATGGGCCGCTATACGCCGGAAGCGATTGGTGATTACTGTGCAGGCCCAAACCATGTCTTGCCAACCTCAGGCACAGCACGATTCTCTTCACCATTGGGTGTTTATGATTTCCAAAAACGCTCAAGCCTGATTATGTGTTCCGAGCAAGGTGTTAAAACTTTGGCGAAAACGGCAGACATCTTGGCGCAAGAAGAAAACTTGGATGCGCATGCCAGATCAGCAAGATATCGTTATCAAAATTAATTCATAAAGTTTATCTATTCAATAATGGATATCCCTCTCCCTATGGGAGAGGTTAGGAGAGGGGGCTATAGGACCTCTCCCTAACCCTCTCCTAAAAGGAGAGGGAATATAGAGAAATAAAATGTCAAATATCACTACAGAACAAATGCGTTTTTGGAGTCCATCGGTGCGTGAGCTAGAACCGTATGTGCCGGGTGAGCAGCCAAAAATCCAGAATTTACTCAAACTGAATACCAATGAAAACCCGTATCCGCCATCGCCAAAAGTGGTTGACGCTGTACAAGCGGTTTTAACAAACTCTGCGGATGCTTTGCGCTTATATCCAGATCCAGATGCATCGGCATTAAAACAGGCGATTGCAAAACAGCAAAATATTGCGGTTGAAAATGTCTTTGTCGGCAATGGTTCCGATGAAGTTCTAGCGCATATTTTTAAAGCCTTTTTCATTCAAGAATTGCCGGTTTTATATCCGGATATTACCTACAGTTTTTATCCTGTATATAGCCAATTCTTTGGGGTGAAAACCAAAGTTCTGCCGCTGAATGATCGTTTTGAAATTATGGTTGAGGATTATAAACAGCCGAATGGCGGGATCATCATTACCAATCCAAACGCGCCAACCAGTATAGATTTAGGCTTGCCGGCAATAGAAGAAGTATTGCAAGCCAACCCGGACTCTGTGGTGGTGATTGATGAAGCTTATGTTGATTTTGGTGCAGAATCCGCAGTTAAACTGGTGGAAAAATACGATAATTTAGTGGTCTGTCAAACCACGTCTAAGTCACGCTCTCTGGCGGGCTTGCGTGTCGGTTTTGCCATTGCCCAGCCGCATTTGATTGCGGCGCTGGAAGCGGTAAAAAACAGCTTTAACTCATACCCAATTGACCGTTTTGCTATTGCGGCAGCGGTAGCGTCCTTCGAAGATCAAGCATATTTTGAAGCGCAAAACCAAAAAGTGATCGCCAGCCGGGAGAAATTGGCCGCGCAGCTGACCGAGATCGGTTTTAATGTATTGCCATCCAAAGCGAACTTTATTTTCGCTTCATTGCCATCAAAAGATGCCGGTGAATTGGCTGCTGCGCTGCGTGAGCAGGGCATTATTGTGCGTTATTTCAATAAGCCGCGCATTAACCAATTCCTGCGCATCACCATTGGTACCGATGAGCAAAATCAGCGTTTAGTGGATACTCTAAAAAATACCATCTTAGTCTAAACGGCGCTGCAGAATAAAAAAGCCTAAGATCTGTTAGGCTTTTTTTATTCTTAAATTTTAAGATGATTCAGGATGATGCCATGTGTTCAGCAAATCCAGCATGGCCGATACTTTATCAAAACATTCCTGATATTCTGAATCGCAGTCCGAAGCAATGGTAATGCCGCCGCCGGCCCATAAAGACACTTCGTCTTGATATTTTTGAATCGAACGGATCAAGATATTCCAAGAGCCTGTGCCGTCATCATTAAAATAGCCTAAAGAGCCGCAATACGCGCCGCGCGGTGCGCCTTCCAGCTCATCAATAATCTGCATTGCGCGGATTTTTGGCGCGCCGGTGATCGAACCGCCCGGAAGAGCCGATAGCAGCATCTCAAATGGATTGACTTCTTCTTTCAGTGTCGCAGTAACTTCGCTGACCATATGATGCACTTGATTGAAGGATTCAATATTAAACAGCTTCGGCGTTTTAACAGAGCCTGTTTCGGCATACATACTCAAATCATTGCGCAGCAGGTCGACAATCATCACGTTTTCAGCTTGATCTTTTTTTGAAGACTTTAGGGCTGTCTTTGATTGCTCATCTTGAATTGGGTCTTCAAAACGGGGCATTGTGCCTTTAATCGGTTTTGTCACAATATTCCGTTTGGCTTCAAAATCAATAAATAATTCAGGCGAACAGCTGAGCAATTCAAAATCATCAATTCGCAAATAACCTGAATAGGGCGCATTGGTCAGCGTCCAAAACTGCTCAGCCGCCGCTAAAATTGAGCCTTCAGCCTGTGCTGTAAATTCTTGCGTTAAATTGATTTGATAGCAGTCGCCTGCCTTTATGTATTCTTGCACGTGGTGAAATGCATCACTATATTGCGTTTTGCTCCAGCGTGCTGTGCAGGGGGAATTCAGCTTAAAATCAGCTGCTGCATTTGGATGGTTGATGGACTGCAGAAGCATCGCCTCAATTTCACTTTGCTTTTCCGCTGGGCAGTGCAGAAGCCATCCATCTGGAGACCATGCAAGATAGATGCTGAAATAACCTAAAAAAAGGCTGGGCTGATGCTTTTGCGCTAATTGAATGTGCTGAGCTGCGCCAAAATCATAGCTGATAAAGCCAATAAAGCCGCCGTTAAATTCTTTGCTGCAGTTTGTATCCGGATTGTTGTTTTGCATTGCAGGCAAATGCTGAATGAATGACTTGTGATACGTATGCAGATCGTGCTGTACGTAATGCATCCATTGAGAATTTTTTAAAATAAAATACTCTTCTGCTGCAAATGCCACAACAGGGAAACCATTATTTTGCAAATAAACAGAATGATTCAGATGTGCTAAGGCATTTAAGATAGCATGAGGTTTAATATCTTGATTAAAAATATATTTTTTACAGTTTTTTAGGCTGGGCATAGCTTTGAAGCGTAAAGGATAGAATATTGGAGAGTAGTGTATATCAATGCAGTAAAAAAAATAATTGAAATACCGTTTATCGGCAATAGCCGGATTGCGACCAACAGCAGTTGAACAAATAATGACACGGATATAATTTAGTCAGGCGAGCACTACTCAAGGAAAGATGTAACAGCTGTCACAAAACGAATAATCAGCTGTATATGTCGAGTGGTTGACAATCAAAAAAAATAATACTCTTGGGAGAGTAAAAGATGAAAAAATTCACTCAACTTGCTTTGGTTTCTTCTCTAGCAATCAGCGCGAATGCAATGGCAATGCAGGCAATGGATGATGCAGCGCTAAGTGCTTCTACAGGTCAAGACGGTATCAATATCGGTATTGGCATTTCAAAAGTTGAAATTGGTAAAATCTTTATTCACGATAACGATGGTTTGGCGACAGATGCTAAAAATGTTGTAAGTGGTACTAAAGTAATAGTCGTTACTCCAGCGAAACCAGCGGATCCAGATACTGGTACCCCGGCTGTTCCTGCAGTTTATGGTTTTGCGGACAATGAACAAGTGTCATCTACTGCAATTGCTGGTGGTACAGGTAAGGCAGGTGCAATTGTAATTCAAGGTAATGGCAAAACGGGTGACATAAATAAAGACCATGGTATTGTCATTACTGCGAACACACAGGCTTTATTGGCTTCTCATAATTTAGCAGATTTACAAATCGATTCTGATGCCGGTACTTCGGCTGCAGGTGGTGCATTTATTAATATCGCTGCACAGGTTTCAGGGCTTGATATCAGTATTGGTGAAATTGGTGTAGCGGCATCTGCTGATTCAACAACAGCTATTCGCCGTGGTGCATCAGCGAATTATAATGCTATTCTATCTGGGTTGACATTAAAAACGGGTCAAATGTCAGCGAATGTTCAATTAGGCGCGGCACCACAAGGCGCAATGATCAAATTGAATACAACCATGATTGGCGGTTTAGAAATTCAAAATTTAGGTATTTTGGATAATTCTACAAAGTTAGGTTCGGGTGATGGTCTTACTGCAGCTACTCGTGCTGCTGGTGAAATCCATCTCGACAGCATCAAAGTGGCGAGTGCGGGATCTACAAATTTGAACATCAAATCAAGTGTAAGTGTTATTGGTAAGTCATCTGATACAGACAAGGGATATCTGCGAATTGTTAATGAAGACGAAGTTGGTGTAGATACATATGTAAGAGGTATTCGCTTGGGTTCTGCTTCTGCAGGTTCAATTGGTGATGTAGAAATTCAAGGTTTACGTACCTATTACAGTCCATCACTTGGTCAATATACAGCGGGCTCTGTGTTGACAGTATCAGGCCGTTAATTTTTATAAATAGAAAAGCGCGTGTCATTCACGCGCTTTTTTTTACATAAAAAAGCAAAATGCATCAAAAAAATAAAAAAAATACTGTTTTTTTTTGAAAAAAAAGGTATCTTGCATATTACATGGATGTAGAGCATTAGCTCTAAAAATAAAGATAATAAAGGCACATCATTGCCGATAACTAAAAAGTTAGAAGATATGTTAGAGATAGCACTAGGCTCGGCATTGATGTATTACTTTGCCAAAGAGTCTTTCGATATAAAGGAAAAGCCAGCAGGGACAGTGCAGTACACTGAAACTCTAGATTCCCGCAATGATTCGTTTACGCGCCTGCACCGCGAATCTGTCAAAATCAAACCCGCAATTGAGGATCAGTTCCGAGGAATTGTCCGGCAAGCTTATGATTACAGCTGCGGCTCAGCAGCCCTGACAACTTTGCTCAATGGCTATGTCGGCACTCAGCTGACTGAGCAGCAGATTATGAACGGTTTGCTGAAGTATGGTGAAACCGAGAAAATCATTGAACGCCGCAGTTTTTCTTTACTGGATATGAAGCGGTTTGTCGCGGCTTTAGGTCTCGAGAGCGGAGGCTATCGCGGTGAGTTTTCTGATTTAGTCAGTCAAGGCCAGCCTGCAATTGTTCCGATTTCATATGCAGGATTTAAGCATTTTGTGGTATTCAAAGGCTATAAAAATGGCCGGGTATATGTTGCAGATCCTGCTTTGGGCAATATCAGCTTTGATGAAATCCGTTTTAAAGAAATTTGGGAAAATAATACTTTATATCTGATTAATGTTGCGCCCGAACAGCGGAAAAACTTATTGGCCTTGCAAGAAAGCGATATGCGCCATGTGGATGATGCAACAGTCAACCGTTATGCCTTTGTTGATATTCAATATCCGCAATTTTATATGGATAAAATTGCGGATAAAGCCTCGACGATCCGTTTAGATAAAAATATGAATGAAGGATCAGAGAATTACGGCAAGCAGCAATACAACTATTTGAGGCTTTATTATAAAAGTAAATAACTTTTAAAAAAGTTTGTGGAAAAGCGAAATTAAAAAAATAAAAGCGGTGGGATGGAACATGAAAAGTAAATGGATGAACAGAACTCTATTGGCGATGAGTATTCAGCTGGTGATGGGGGCGACTTATGCTGCAGAAGCGCCGGCAGTCGGAGAATATGAACAAGTTGACCAATCAGAAGAGGCTGCAGCGGATGTTTCTGTTGGGGGCTATGACAATATCGAAGAACCCGATGCTGATGCGCCTGCTGTAGAACAGCAATCAGCCTCGGCAGCAAATACGGCTGCAGCGGGTGCTTCCGATGCTTCTTCTGCGTTGCAGCAGCAGGCGGGTGATGCCAGTCAAGAAACAAACTTGCAGGAAGTCTTTACTTCAAATGAGCGCCAGTACTCATTGATTAAGCAAGGTGAAATCTCATCTTTTTATGATATTGACTATACTTACTATCGGGATACTCAGCTGGATATGGAGATGGCGAATGGCAATCTTTATCAGCTGCGTGTGCAGGAAAATGCAACCCACTCGATAACCAATACTTTTACCGTGCAATACGGGATATTGGATAACTTGACTTTTACTGCATCGTTGCCGCTGGTTGCAAAATCAGACTTATTGAAAGATACCACGGCAGCCGGTTTAGGAGATATTTCTTTTGGCGCGCGTTGGGAGCCGCTTCCATTAAAAGCTGACCGTTTGCCATTGATTTTATTCGGGAATATATCAACAAAAACAGGCGACAGCCCATATGAAGTCAATGCTGCTTCAGATTTATCGACCGGTAAAGGCTATTATTCTGTCGGGGTGGGCGCCAGTACACGTAAGTATATTGATCCTGTTGTGCTGTTCGCTTCCGTTTCAGCTAACTACGGCCTGCCGGAAACAGGCCTCAACCAGCGCCGCGGCACACGGGTTATTAATGAATTTGATCCAGGCATCAGCGGCGGCTTTGCTTTTGGTTTTGCATACTCATTCAACTATGACGTATCCATGACCATGTCCTATCAGCAAAGCTTCAATACGGGTTCAGAATTCCGATACAACACGGGCGAATCCTATTCTCCAGCAGACCAAACCAGTTCAACACTGGCCATTTCACTGGGTGTCCGCGTATCGCCGGATACGATTGTGAATGGCACGGTGGGCTTAGGCCTGACGGAAGATGCGCCGGATGTATCGCTAGGCTTATCTTTCCCACTGGATATTTTAGGTTTCGGTAAAAAACTCCGTTAAGAGGGCAGAAGCATGAATAATATTCGGCTCAGCCCACTCGTTACGGCGATTATTCTGACGGGCTGCTCCAGCGCCGCTTTTGCGCAGCTGGGAACAAATTTATCTGTAGATGTGCGGTCTTTGGCATTGGGCAATGCCGTGACCGCTGACCCACCGGGTATCAGTGCGGTGCATTTTAACCCAGCGGCCTTAACAAAAATTGAAGGCCTGCAGACGGATGTGCAGGGCATTGTTGCTAATTTTGATATTAAGCGCCAATTTTCAGTGCCTCCTGACTACAATGTATTTGGCTATTCAGATGACCCCATGGTCTGCAATGACGGACCTGAAATCGCTTCAGATATCTGTACCGATTTTAAAGGCACAGTGAATGGCGATGTCGAGTACGCCAGCCTTTATGTCCCTATATTGAAAAAAATGGTGGATTTAGGCGAGGGCATGCCGGTCGCCGCGCCTACTGCTGCAATTGCTTATAATCCGCCTGGTTCAAAAGCGACTTTTGCAACAGCAATGTATGCCCCCTTAATTGCGGGCTTTGGCGCTGAAAATGGCAATGTCGGCAATTATATGGGGCAGCAAGTTGCGCTGGAACGGATTACCTACTTATCTCCAACAATAGCCTATCAAGTCAATGATGAGCTGTCGATCGGCGGCGGGATCGGCATGTCTTATCAGGCGATTGGCCTGAAAACAGATTTGCGCTTTCCGAATGAGCTGATCGGCATGCTGCGCATGATTGATGAGGTGGTATGTACGCCTTTTAAGGGCAATTCAGACATTATTACCGACATCTTGCTGCTGGGAATGTGCAATGCCGAAGAGGGCATGAATCCTTTTGGCCGCTTTGGCCAGCTGCAGCTGTCTATGGAGCAGTCGCTCAGTCCGAGCTATAACCTTGGGGTGCTGTGGGAGCCTAGAGAAGATTTCAGTTTCGGCATGGTCTATCAGAGCGCCGCAAAAATGCGGCTGAAAGGCAAATATCATATTGATAATGCAAAAGCGCCTCAGGAGCTGATCAAAGGGCTGATGTCTTCTCCGACTGGACAGATTTTAGCTGCGATTTTAGGTTTTCCAAGTTCTGTTCCGGCCAGCGAATCTGGTTTGGTATCCATGGATTTTGAATATCCGCAGCATTTTCAAGCGGGCATAAAGTATAAAATTTTACCTGATTTGCAAATCAACTTTGACGTGGGCTGGACGGATTACAGCGCTTGGGACAAATTTCGTTTTGAATTTGACCGTCAAGTCAGCGCGCTTAAAATTGCAAAATTATTGTCTTCGAATATCAGTGACTCATCATTGGCGCTGCCGTTGAACTTTACCTCACCATGGAATTACGGTATCGGTTTGGAATATTCGGCAACTGACCGCTTGAAGCTGCGGGCAGGCTATGAACCGCGGACCAGCGCTATTCCTGATGATAAGCGCAATACCATGATTCCAATTAATGGCGCGCAATTGTTTGGCCTCGGGATAGGCTACCGTTTTGATGCTGACACGGATCTGGATCTGTCGATTGGCTTCTTGCGCAGCAAAGACAATATTCCTGTAAATACCAGTAGCTTGGCGAATCAAACCGGCGTAAATAATATCTTGTTAAATCCATATGCAGGATTAAATGTTAAAACAGATACTAAAATCACGATTTTAGGATTGAATTATAGAACACGTTGGTAGGATGGGCTGAGGAATGAAAGGGAATTTATTCATAAAGTCGGTGCTTGCATGCGCAATGATGCAGGCCTCCATTTCTCATTCAGGCGCATTTCATACCATTATCGGGCCGGATGGCCATCCGATGGTGGTTCAAATGCCAGATCGGGATAGGCAGAAAAAAAGCGCGGATAAAAAAGAGGATGAAGTGCATGCGGCGCTTCGACCGATAGATGCTCAAGCAAAGCAGCCAGCGCCTGCGGTTTTGCCTGATGTGAAAGCGCCGGAACATATCAGCGCTGTACAGGAGCAAAATCTGCAAACAGTGATCAGCGGCTTAGCGCCGTCGCGTGTGAATGCGGCCGCAGCCCAGCCAAAAGTCAAGCCTGTAGAAAAGGCGGAAAAAATAGAAAAGCCTAAAGCGGAAAAGGCGGTTGTATCGCCAGCTCAGCCAATCAATGCGCATTCTTCCGTTCAAATAAATGAGCCTATTGAAATATCTCAGCAAGGTATTAGCGTAAAGCGGGATGTTCAACCCGCATTGCAAAAAAACATACTGGACGGAACTGCAGAGCAACAATCCATATCCGTGCGGCCAGCCCATCCCGTTGAAATACCGCCTGCAGTGTTGCAGTCAATTCAAAAAAATGAAGAGCTGAACAAGGCGAACTCACCATTTAAAGTTTTGCCGCCAGAGCTGGTGAAAAAAAAACCTGCTGAACCGCTAGCGCAGCCCGCAGAGCTGAGAACAGGCTTTTCGGCCATGAATGGCGAGCAGTATGTGAATAGTGAATATTTAGAAGACCATGAATTTAACTTAGAAGGCAAAAAGCGCTTTTACGCGATGCCGGAAGGCGTTATTGATAACAAAATTGGCGCGACCCGAATGCAAATGGTTGAACGGGAGAAAGGCGTAAGCAAGTCAATTCTTGAGTCTTTGTTTAAGCATAATCAGCCTGTTGTTCAGGGGCCGGTGGCCTTGTCTGCATCATATTACCGTGTCTCGCAGGCGGATGCAGCGGCAAGCCTGGATCAACAATGCTTTCAGGAAAAGCAGTTCAAAAGCGCAAAACATTTAAAATCCGGTTCAGAAACGAATGTCTGGCCAAGAGCGCCATTGAAGGATGAATTTGATTTTGAAGTCATTAAGGTTGAACCTTCAATTCAAAATATCCAAATTAACTCTTATGCTTCTAAGCAGAATCATCCAACCTTTTATTGGCCTTTTGTGGTTTTCTTGGATGCGAAAGGCTGTGTGCTTGAAGGCGCCGGCGGATTTAAAAATAAGGATGGCGGGGAAGACCATTTGCGCAGGGAGCGTATAGAAGGCGTGATCCAAATTCCGAAAAAGACAGAATATCTTTTATTGACCCCTTTAGCGACTGCTCTTGATGTTGAGCAGCGCGCACTGGCCAATTATGGACAACTTAAATTAATTGCAATCCGTTAGGAATGAGAGCTAGAGAATTAGGATGAAAAATAAAAAAATATTGCCTTTTGCATTCAGTGCATTGGTTGCAGCATTAAGCGGATGCGGCGGTGAAAGCGCCAATGTGATTCCAGAAAAATATGATACCAGTACTGAAAATGGCGCATGTTTCAGCAATACCGCAGGCTGTGTGGAGTTTGTACTCGACTATCCATTTGATGGATTGAACTTTACCTGCTCCAGTGATACGAAAAACAAGTTCATTACCCTTTTTGATCCAAATGAAAGTGTTTCCACTGGCGCCTGTAAAATTGGCGATACGGTGACTTTTTATCTGATGGGGGACGAAGATAAAAAAATTGATTTAGGCAAAGTTGATCTGAGCACCATTTCCAATGTCGCCAGCAGCACTTCACCGCCGCGTTTAACTCTTCTAGATATCGCTGCCGGTATTAATGTAAAAAAAGCAAGTGAATTAGCGGCCAATGATTCCACTGTAAAAGTGGCCATGCGTATAACGAAAATTATTCAGGCGATTGGCTTGAAAGACGGCAGCATTAGTTCTGCAACAGATATTCAGCCTGTGTATATGAATGATAAGAATCGGATTGGATTGGAGAGCATTGCTCACTCGATTACCGCATCTGATTTTATCAATAAAGATGATGACGCATTTAATGCGCTGTTCAGCCCTTGGCTGGATTTAAATTCAGTCAGTGATGCTGATGCGCTTACCGCCGTGTCCAAATTGGCGAATATCTCTGCTGCGGCGGTATTTCAGCCTGAGTTTGCATTGTTTTCTACTTCACAGGCGCTTTTTGCAACTGTAAATGGTTCAAATGGCTTAGTGGGCTGTGATAACGCAACTGTTTGTGATCCGAATGATACAAAAAAAATCAATTCTTTCGGGCATTTTATGCTTATGACTGACCGTCAGGGTATGACTTTTGGCAGTGGTTTGCAATGGCGAGGCCAGATTGATACTGCACTCACGACCATTGGCGGTGTGAATTTGCAGATGATGAAAAAAGTAAAACCTAAACAGATGACTGCAACACAGCAGGATACATGGATAGATCCAATTACACATGAAATTGACCGTAAGCGGATTCTTGGTTTTAAATTTGATGTCAACGAGGAAAATGCAGAACCGTTAACAATTAAGCAAGGCACACTTTTGGCTGATAAAATGATAGCAGGAGCTGCCACACTTTATCGTGCGCTTGCAGGATTGCCCACTTCAGCAGTTTTAACGGCTGAAGATAATGCGCGTTTGGGTAGATGGACACAACGTGTTAACGGCGTGGATTATTATGGGACACTTGATCTTTATAAGCAGTATCCAATCAGCTATTTGGATAAGTCGGTGTTTAAAACGGAGGCGAATACTGCTGCAGGTCAAAACTACTTTTTCCCGCTGTATGCAGATATGACCTTTGAATTTACCAATACTGATATTAAAACCGTGAAATTAGGTATTGTGATCGATAGTAATGGGGATATCCGCACCAATATTCATCCGAATGTGCCTGCGGATGCGTTTACCAATACATCCAATGCAATTGTTGATTTATCTACCGCCGCTGATGGCTGCCAGTCAGATGTATTGGAATATCCAGAGTTAATGCAGGATAGCACTGGAACACAGCAATACCGCATAGGCACGGTATCCCGCACGTTTATCAGCAGCTATAAAGCGAATCCAAATGCGTTATCGCTTCGCATGATCTTAGCCGATCAAGCCTTAGGAACATTAAATGGCGCGCTGATCGGGATGAATACTACGATTAAAACATCAACGGATTCAAGTACAAGTATTGTTGTTGGCGGGGCATTGTTAAAAGTTGATAATCTGATCAATGCTGCCGATGGGACGAAGCCATCGACTATTACTTTTAAAGATTCAGGCGGTAACGCAGTCAAATGGGCCAACAGCTTTGCGAGTTTTAATTCAATTTATAATCAAAATAATACTGCAGATACTGAGTCAAAAGAATTGGCGAAGTTAGCGGGCGGTTCAATCAGTTTTGATCTGGCGCCGTGCTATACTGTGAAAAAGAAATAGCATGGCATAGCCGTAAAAAGCCCATCAAATGATGGGCTTTTTGCATTGATATTTTAGAAAACTGTAAAACGCATTAACCGGTATGGTCTAGACGGGTGCCTAATGTTTCCAAATGCGCGGTGAAGCTACCAGTTTTCCGGTCTTCAAAATAATGCCTCAGCGTGCGTTCGACACTTGGAAAAGCCAGATCATTCCATGGAATTTCATCTTCACTGAAGAGGCGGGATTCAATGGTTTCTTCGCCTGCGCCAAATTTGCCTTCAACCAAATCGGCTTTAAACAGCACATAAATTTGACCAATACGCGGAATATTGTACATGCAGTACAGCTGCTGAATCTCGACTTCGGCTTCAGCCTCTTCGCGGGTTTCACGCGCCGCGCCTTGCTCCATGGTCTCAAATAGTTCCATGTAGCCGGCTGGCAGCGTCCACAGGCCATAGCGCGGTTCAATTGCGCGCCGGCACAGCAGCACTTTATTGTCCCAAATCGCCAACGCGCCGCAGATGACCTTCGGATTGACGTAATGAATATAACCGCACTGAGTGCAAACACGGCGGACTTGGTGGTCACCCAGAGGGATTGTTTCAGCTGTAGTTCCGCCGCAGTTTGTGCAAAAGTTCATATTCAAGTTCAATGATTTTACTTGCTGTCAGCATAACTTAAAAAATGAACTTTGGCATCATTTCTCAGGCAAGGGCTGTAAATTTGAGCTATGATGAAATGAGTCTAAGAACAAAGAGAAACATGGATGCCTGAACGCTCATTAACACAAAAACTGCAGCAAAGTTTACGGTTTTCATCGCGGGTGCAATATGCGCAAGCGGCTGTGTTAATTGCGATTACTGATGAGGCCGATCCTAAAATTCTACTGACGCGCCGCTCTGCATATCTGTCGAACCATGCCGGGGAAGTTTCATTTCCCGGCGGAAAGCGCGATCCGAATGATACCAGCAATATTGTCGTAGCCCTGCGTGAAGCTTATGAGGAGACCGCGCTGAATCCATTTGATGTGCGTTTGCTGGGGGATTTGCCGATGCAAAAGGCGAGAAACGGCATGCTGGTCAAGCCAGTCGTGGGATTGATTCCGCCGCAAGTCGAATTGATTGCCCAGCCCACTGAAATAGACCGGATTTTTTTTGCTTCCATGGAGCAGCTGATGCAGGCGCCGCCGACACCCTATGAGGTGCGTTATGCGCATCAATCGCTGTATTTTCCAAGCATGCGGGTGGAGAATGAAATCGTCTGGGGTTTGACGGCGCGCATGCTGATCTCATTGTTCCAATATGGCCTCGGCTATCAAAAGGAATGGCCGTTCTTAGTGAACTCACCGACATTCAAGCTGCGCTGAATCGGTATTTAAAAATAAGTTGCGCATATTCAAGGAGGAAACATGCTGTATAAATTTGAAGGGCATTCACCCCAAGCCATGCATCAGCCTTGGGATGGCTGGGTGGCGGACAATGCCACAGTCATTGGGCAAGTCGAGCTGGGGCAGAAAGTCAGTGTCTGGTTCGGGGCGGTAATCCGAGCGGACAATTGCTGCATCCGCTTAGGCGACTATACCAATGTGCAGGAAAATGCCGTGCTGCATACCGATACCGGCATTGAAATGAATATTGGCAATTATGTGACGATTGGCCATCAAGCCATGCTGCATGGCTGCACGGTTGGAGACAACAGTTTAATCGGGATTAATGCCGTGGTTTTAAATCATGCGGTGATTGGGAAAAACTGCATTATTGGCGCGAATGCTTTAATTCCAGAAGGAAAAGTGATTCCCGATAATTCTGTGGTGATGGGGTCTCCGGGTAAAGTCATCAAAACCTTAGATGAAGCGGCAGCAGCTAAACTGAAAATGAGCGCTTTGCATTATGCCGCGCATTTTCCAAAATTTATGCAGCTTGAGCCTGCACAGCTCGATTAAGCCTCAAGCATATGCTTAAGCCCAGACGATTCTGGGCTTTTTTGTATCCGAAGATGGAAAATCTCGCGAAGCACCGGTGAGTGGAGTATGATAATCACCGTTTTTTAGTTTGTTTTAATTAAGGTTGTGCATGAAAGTGCTGGCACTGGAAACTGCCAATGAGCAGTGTTCCGTTTGTATTGCAGATGAACATCAAGAGCTGTATTTCCAACTCGATGCGCGGGCGAAAGCGCAAACGCAAACGATTCTGCCATTGATTGAACAGGGGCTGGCGCAAACAGGCGCAGCATTGACGGATTTGACAGCGATTGCCTTCAGCCGCGGACCGGGTTCTTTCAGCGGTGTGCGCATTAATGCCGCGGTCACGCAAGCTTTGGCATGGGCCAATGATTTGCCGGTCATTCCAGTTTCGACCCTGCAGGCGCTGGCGCAGGCCGCGTACCGGATTGCAGGCCTGACTGAAGTGACGGCAGTGCTGGATGCGCGCATGCAGGAAGTCTATATCGCCAGTTTTAAACTGGATGCCCAAGGCATCATGCAGCCGGTAGATGAAGAACAATTATTAAGCTATAGCGACGCGGAACAGGCGGTCAAATTTGCTGTCATCGGTTCCGGTTCAGCTTTGGTTAAGCCAGAACAAATACAATACAAAGCGATGAGCGCAACTGCCCAAGATATAGCGGCAATAGCCCGCGTACATGCGCAGCAGCAGAATTGGGTCAGCGCTGAACAGGCGCTGCCGGTGTATTTACGTGATAATGCTTGGAAAAAAATCCCGGAACAGGGCAAACCATAATTAGGAATTTGTATGGATCTTTTACTGCTGCTTAAAGCAGCAATCATGGGTATCGTCGAAGGTATTACCGAATTTTTGCCTGTTTCCAGCACGGGGCATTTAATTCTGGCATCTGAAGTGATGAATTTCTGGACCAAAGAAAAAAGCGATGTTTTTGTTATCGCGATTCAAATGGGCGCGATTGCTGCGGTCATTTATGAATACTGGTCACGCCTCTGGGGCGCAGCAACAGGTTTGTTTACCGGTGAAGAAAAGGGCCGCCATTTAGGGCTTGGCCTGATTATGGCTTCGATTCCGATTGTCTTGATTGGCCTGACCTTTGGCCAGACCGTAAAAGAATTGCTGTTCAATGATGTCGCAGTCGCCATTGGCCTGATTGTCGGCGGCTTGATTATTATCTGGATCGAAAAGCATCCGCCTAAAGTCAATGCGCAGGAAGTTGAAAACATCAGCTATAAAGAAGCCATCTGGATCGGCTTGATTCAAGTGCTGTCTTTAATTCCGGGCACTTCACGCTCTGGCGCAACCATTATTGGCGCCATGTTCTTAGGCGTTTCGCGCAAAGCTGCAACCGAGTTTTCGTTCTTCCTGGGGATTCCAGTCATTATCGGCGCAGGCTTGCTGGATTTATACCAAAGCTATGATGTCTTCAAAACCAATGAAGACTGGGCGATATTGGCCACAGGCATTATCGTTTCCTTTGTTTCTGCATTGATCTTAATCCGCGCATTGGTGGCCTATGTCGCGAAGCGTGACTTTATGATCTTCGCTTGGTACCGGATTGCTTCAGGCTTATTGATTCTCTTGTTTGCATTTACAGGCTGGAAATTATGGTAAGCGAAATGCGCTTATACACAGAAGCCGAGTTTGAACAGAAAGCACAGCAGTTCTCTGCTGTGCTTTCTTCTCGTGGGGTGCCGGTAAATATCCAAGTGGAAGAAAAGCTCAATGCGCGTTTTTTCCGCTTGAATCCTGAATTGGGCTTAACGGTTGATGCGGACGGCCTGTGGCTCTGCGCCAACGGCATGAAAATGCAGCCCGATTGGAAAGCCGAAGCCGGGCGTTTAAAGCGCGCTTCTCTGAAGTCGGAAATGATTGCCCGCGCCTGCAACTTGGCGGAAAAGCCGAATTTGATCGACGCCACAGCAGGCCTGGGCCATGACAGCTTGCTGATGGCGCATTTGGGCGCACAGGTGACGCTGGTCGAGCGCCACCCGATTTTATTTACGCTGCTGGAAGATTCCCACCGGCAGGCCATGCAGGATCCATTCCTCAGTGCTGTGGCCGCGCGCATTCAATTGGTCTTTCAAGATTCCGCAGACTATTTGCGTGAGCAGGCCGAGCAGGGGAAAAACACGGATGTGGTGTATTTAGATCCGATGTTCCCGCAGCGCGATCAAAATCAGCAGGCGGTAAAGAAGCAGGCGCAAGTGAAAAAGCAGATGCAGCTGCTGCACATGCTGCTGCCGGAAGACGGTGAAATGGATTTGGGCGATAATCTGCTGGCCTTAGCGCAGCAGGTGGCGAAGCGGGTGGTGGTGAAACGCCCGAGGCTGGCTGTATTTTTGGCGCAGCAGGAACCGCAGCATCAATGGCAGGGCGATGCTTGCCGCTTTGATGCCTATTTTCAGCATGAACGGTCAATTTAATGCGATAAGCACTTCAAAACGCCCCGTCATTTGCTATATAGTTGAAAAATAGCATTGATAAAAACTGCATCAGGCATAAACTTGCTGATGCGATAGGCGAGCCACAACCTCATAAGATTTATATGATCGACTTCAAACCCTCCATCAATTTTTGGCATGATTTTAAAAGCAACCAAACTGCGGGGATGTGGCTGTTTTTGGGGTCTAGGCGTTCGCTGCAAATTGTCCGCCCATCCATCCTGCAATTGGTGTTTTGGGGCATTTTAGGCGGCAGCGCAAATACCTTATTCAGCTGGCTCAGCAGCGGCCGTGTCGGAGAATTCAACCCGCAAGGCCTGGTCAGTTATGCGCTTTGGCCATTTATTGCCTTGATTGTCGGGATTTTTCTGTCACAGCGGGTCAATAATCCGCGGCTGATGCTGGTGCCTGCTTTGTTGTGGCTGGTGCTGGATACACACATCATGCTGTTCCAATGCCTGATCCAGTACTTAGGTGATTTGGACGTTTTGCCTTATTTCCTTTACGACTATATTCCAACCCTGTTTATTATCCTGTTCGTTTGGCAAAGCCTGGCTGTGGTCTGGGTGTTTTCCCGCGAGCTGAAATGGCCGTGGTGGGAGCGCGCGCTGATTATGCTGGCAACGCTTTTCACCTTGGTGGTCTGGCAGATATCGGTCAAAGACCAGCCGATTTGGAAAGTTGAAGAACAGCCGCCGACCTTTGCTGAAGATGCGTTTTATGCGCAAAGCAAATTGCTGAACAAGGCGCTGGATGGCGTTGAATACGGTGAGTTTGCGCAAACCCATTGGTATTTCCTCGGGGTGGCCGGCGCCAGTTATCAAGATGTCTTTAAGCTGGAAATAGAACGGATTAAAGAACAATTTGATACGCGTTTCGGCACATTTGGCCGTTCTATGGCTTTGGTGAATAACCCTGCAACCCGGACAGAGCTTCCGATTGCATCGAAAACCAGCATGGAAATGGCATTGCGCCGCATTGGCCAGCAAATGAATAAAGAAAGCGATGTGCTGTTTCTATATATGACTTCGCACGGCTTGCCGAATGTCTTTGAAATGGAAAATGCGCCATTGGATCTGGCGCAGGTGGATCCGAAATGGCTGCGCGAAACGCTGGACGCTGCCGGCATCCGCTGGCGGGTGATTGTGATTTCATCCTGCTATTCGGGCAGCTTTGTTCCTGCGCTGCAAAATGAAAATACCCTGATCATTACCGCTTCGGCGGCAGACCGCCAGTCATTCGGCTGTTCCAGCGAAGCGGATTATACCTACTTTGGCCGCGCGTTCTTTGATCAGGCGATGCGTGAGCAGCCCTCTATTGAAACGGCATTTGATCAAACCAAAGAAACGGTCGCGCAGTGGGAAAATGCCCAAGGTTTTGAACCGTCAGAACCGCAGTGGTCAATTGGCAAAAATATGCAGCTGATGCTGCCACAATTGGAACAGCGCTTGTTTCCGCCGGCAGCAGCGCCGAAACCGGCGCAAGCGGAAGCCTTAAATTAAGCTGATTCAGCCGATCTGCATGCGCAATGAGGCAGAGGCTGGCGGTTTGACTGTTTTGAATAGCGGCTTTTATTGGAAGCCGCTATTTTTTTGCAGTCTGCACAGCCTGGCCGGTTGAAATAGATGGCCATGGCGTTTCGGGTTTTTCTCAGCGGGAATTTTCTGTTTCTGATGCCGCCTGATCTAGGAATTTAGCGCAGTTGGGTTAATATGGCCTTAATTCAAAATAAGGAACTGTTCATGGAAAGACTGGAAAGACATACTTCGTTTGGCGGCTGGCAGGAAGTGTATCAGCATCAATCTGATGTGTTGAAATGCGCCATGAATTTTTCAATTTACCTGCCGCCGCATGCTGCCGCTGAAACACTGCCGGTGATTTACTGGCTGTCCGGCTTGAGCTGCAATGAGCAGAATTTCATTACCAAAGCGGGCGCGCAAAAATATGCAGCCGAGCATCGGGTCATTCTTGTTGCGCCGGATACCAGCCCGCGCGGCGAGGGCGTCGCCAATGATGAGGCCTATGATTTAGGACAAGGCGCGGGTTTTTATGTCAATGCAACGCAGGCGCCGTGGTCTGAACATTATCAAATGTATGATTATATTGTGCATGAGCTGCGAGCTTTAATTGATGCCAATTTTCCAAGCAGCCAAGTGCAAAGCATTATGGGGCATAGCGCTGGCGGGCATGGCGCATTGGTTTTAGGGCTAAGAAACCCGGAGATTTACCAAAGCATTTCCGCTTTTGCACCGATTGCTGCGCCATCGCAAGCGCCTTGGGGCCAAAAAGCCTTTGCGGCCTATCTCGGGGAGGATGCCTCTTTATGGCAGGCCTATGATGCAGCCGCGCTGATTCAATCTGGCGCGCCGAAAATGCCGGTGCTGGTCGATCAAGGCTCAGAAGATGCTTTTTTGACAGCGCAGCTCAAGCCGGAACTTTTGGTTGCTGCTTGCGCTGAGCAAGACTACCCATTGAGCTTGAACATGCGTGAAGGCTATGACCACAGCTATTACTTTATTGCCAGCTTTATTGAATCACATATCCAGTTTCATGCCGCGCAATTAAAACGGCAGGGGGCTTAGTGCCAGCCTGATCATGGTAGCGATTTTTCCTGCTTTTGCCCGCAATCGGTCATCAGGGCCTATTGCGGATGTTATCGCAGCGGATGTATTGCATTGTATGGATTAGGGTGCAGATTCAATTTGCTGTTCATCCTTAAGGCATCGGTTTAAGCTGAACTTGGCGGAAAAGGCGGCATCAAGAGAGCGCCTTGCAGAAACAGTTTTTCCACAATACGCTGCGGATAAAAGCTTTAAAATTCATTTGGTTTAAATTTAAACCTCATTCAAAATCAGGTTAGGCAAATTGCTGTTTTTCGCCCTGCGCAGCCCGTTTGAGGACTGCATGAAATTATGCTGCAGCATATTGCACTTCAATTATTAGAATAAATTTATAAGGCACTTTATGCAAAATTCGGATACGTATCCAGATCAAATCCTAGAACAGCCTGAGGCCAGCACAGAGCTTGCCGTACCGCTGCAAGCTCAGCCCTCTGTGGATTTGGGCTTGCAGTATTCATTCCGCTTTAAAGGCACAGCATCAGAGTATTTCGGCATTTGGATCGTCAATATTTTATTGATGATCATTACTTTAGGGCTGTACGCGCCATGGGCGAAAGTCAGGCGCCTGCGCTATTTTTACGGCAATACCTGGTTTATTCAGCGCCGTTTCGATTTTACCGGCCTGCCTTCAAAAATTTTAATGGGCCGGCTGATTGCTTTGGCGGTATATGGCGTCATTTCTTTAGCCATGAAATATTCGGCAGAGCTGCTGCTGGCGGGCATGCTGCTGATCTTTCTGGCGGTACCGTGGCTGATTCGCTCAACCATCCGTTTCCGCGCGCGCAACAGCAAATTCGGCAACAGCCGCTTCTTTTTTTCGGGCAGCAATAAAAGCGCCTATGGGTGCTTTTTAAAATGCATCGCTGTGACATTGTTTACGCTGGGGCTGTTTTTACCGGTTGCCATTTGGCTGTATAAGCGCGAATGCTGGAACCATTTATATGTGGGCCAGCTCAAGTTTAAATTGAACGCGGATTGGCCTGCCTACATGCGCGCAATGTATATGCCGGTCTTTCTGTTTATCGGCGCAATGGCCGTATTGGCCGCTGCGCTGGCGATGCTGTTCAATCTGAGCGGCGGTTTAGGCGCAGAGCATTATGCAGGCCTGTTCATGATCGCTTATTTGGTGGGCTATTTGTTTATTTGGCCGCTGATGATGGCGCGGATTTTTATCACGTCCTGGAACAGCACCAGCATCAGCCGCAGCCAGTTCACAACGGACTGCAGCCAGTGGCGCTATGCATGGATCATTCTAAGCAATTGGCTGGCGAAAATTATCTCGCTTGGGCTGCTGACGCCTTGGGCTGCGATCCGCATGTATAAATATCAGTCCGAATCCTTAAAGCTGGTGCTGGTCGATAATCCTGATGATTTAATGAATCAGCTGCAGCAGGACCATAATGCCATTGCCGAAGAGCTCAGCGATATCTTTGATTTGGATATTTCACTTTAATTGCCGGAGTCTGTCATGAATTTTTTTGCCGATGCGGTATTTTATGATGGCATCAGCGCCAAGCCGCAGCTGGCGCAAGTGCTTCAATTGGATGAGCGGCGCATTTTAGTGAAATATGGCATGCAGTTTGATTTGCAGCGCGTGTATGGGTATGAGGACATGACGCTGATCGGCGAATTGGGCAGCATTAAGCCGATTATTGAGCTGAAAGATGATTCGCGGCTGGAATTTAAAGATGCCTTGCCGGAGTGGTTCAATTTGGCGAAGAAAGACCGCGCGCACAAAATCTGGAAACTGGAAAGAACGCCCAGCTTAATTCTGTTCAGCGTGGCTTTCGTTGTGGTGCTGGCTTTTGCAGTGCTGAAATGGGGCGTTCCCGCAGCATCCTATCATCTGTCCCGGCATTTGCCGGAAAAGACCATGTACAGCTGGGGTGATCAGGCGGAGAAGTATGTTTTGCAGATGACTGCTGAATCGAAACTGCCTGCGGCGCGTCAGCAGGAGCTGCGGCAGAAATATCAGCAGCTGGCGGCCGTAGCCCATCCTGCCAAAATCATTTTCCGCTCTGGCGGAAGCATTGGCTCGAATGCGCTGGCGATTCCCAATAACACCATTATTCTGACTGATGAACTGGTCAAATTGGCCCACAATGATGATGAATTGCTGGGCGTGCTGGCGCATGAGCAAGGGCACTTGGCCGAGCGGCACAGCCTGCAGCAGGCGCTGTCGAGCCTAGGCTTCAGTGTGATTGCCTTAATGATCACCGGGGACAGTTCCGATTTGGTGACCGCCGTGCCGGCAGCATTGATTGGCGCTAGTTACTCTCGGGATTTTGAGTCAGAAGCCGATTTGTATGCTTTGAAAATGATGGATCAGCATCATTTAAATACCATGCATTTTGCCAATTTTCTGCAGCGCCTTGCCGATAGTACAGGAGAGGAAGTGTCAGACAAGCATTCGTGGCAGGACTTCCTCAGTTCACACCCGGCCACCTATAAACGCATTCAAACCGTGAAAAATTATCAGCCGAAACAGGCGTCTTGATGAGCGCAGCTCAGTCTGTAGAATGAAGGCTTTAGACCTCTAATCATAAAATCTGTTGAGGCAAACGCAGCGGCACAGCTTGCCTCAGATCAAATACAGCAATCCCTGAGAGTGCTTATTCCGCGCATTGTCATTTTTCAGGATTGAACATGCGTTTGGCTATGCGGGCTGCGTGCGGCGTCGAGATGGGCGCGTGTCGATGGAGGCCTGCAGCTAAAACTTGACGCAAACGGACTTTGGCCCTAACAAATATCTGCCTGCCGCTTACCTAAAAAATTGCAGGCACGCTTTTAAGTGTTATTGCCGCTGCTCATTTCTGGAAGGGGGAGAGGCCTGTTTTGACGCTTTTTCAGGATCAGACCGGAGGGTTTAATTTTATGCCGCAGCCATTATTGGCGCTGTGCATTTCCGTTGCAAGGCAAAGCTGCAGGCAAGCGCCTTTCAGCCAGTTTTGCTATACTAAGCCGCATATTCTTCTTCCATAGCCAGGTTCATCATGTCCAAGCCATTTTTAATTGCGCCTTCCATTCTCTCTGCTGACTTTGCCCGATTGGGCGAGGAAGTGGAAAATGTGCTGCAGGCAGGCGCCGATGTTGTTCACTTTGACGTGATGGACAATCACTATGTTCCGAACCTGACTTTTGGCGCAGGCGTATGCAAAGCGCTGAAAAAATACGGCATTCAAGCGCCGATTGATGTGCATTTGATGGTATCGCCTGTAGACCGCATGATTGGCGACTTTTTGGACGCCGGTGCAGATATTATTACCTTCCATCCGGAAGCCACAGACCATATTGACCGTTCACTGCAATTGATTAAAGCTGGCGGCGCCAAAGCCGGTCTGGTCTTCAATCCGGCAACGCCGCTGCATTATTTAGACTATGTTTTGGATAAAGTAGACCAAGTGCTATTGATGAGTGTGAACCCAGGTTTTGGCGGTCAAAAATTTATTCCGATGACTTTGGAAAAACTGCGTCAGGCGCGCAAAATGATTGATGCTTCCGGCCGCGATATCCGCTTGGAAGTTGATGGCGGTGTGACACCTGCCAATATTCGTGAAATTGCAGAAGCCGGTGCAGATATGTTTGTTGCGGGTTCAGCAATTTTCGGCAAAACAGATTATAAAGCTGTCATTGATGAAATGCGTGCTGAATTGGCAAAAGCTGGCGGTACAGAAGTTTAAGCTTTTATGGATAAATCAGATGCGGTCTGTGGATAACTTTATGGATAAACGTATGGATATCTATGTCGATAACTATATGGATAACTTGAATAAAGTATAATCAATTGCGTGTCAAAGGTTTATTATTTAGACTTAATTTGTATAGAAATGGCTCATTTGAGCCCTTTTTTATGCCATTAAAGCCCTTGAATTATTGTCTGTTTATTCAGCATTGCTTAAAAATGCTGCTGCTTAAAATATAACTTTATTGTTTTAATCTGCTTTCTGCACACAGGGCAGGAGCAAACAGCTGTTTCAATTCAGCTGTTGTGCATAACTGTGCAGTTCTTTATGATAGAAAAATCATCCAGTGTTGTGGATCGCTGCAGAGCTGTTGGCAAAAATGCTCACTGAAGCGGTTCACACAGGTTTCCATTTTCGGCTTAGGGCAGAATAAATTTGCTTAGACTCATGCGGCGGTATACCAGCTTTGCTTGTCTGATGGCTCTGGTCATTGGATGGAGCAGTGTTGCCTTTGCTGTGCAAAAGCCGATTCATTTGCTGATGATGAATACTGCGCCGAATGCAGAAAATTCAGTGCGCCTGCAGACAGATCCGGGTCAGCCGCATGCCGCCGCCATCAAGGCCGCGGATGCTGCAAAAGCCGAAGTTCAGTCTGAATCTAATGTGCAGGCATCCGCGCCGCATCATGCCATGCATACGGCAGATGGTCCGGGCGCAGGGCAGCCAGAATCAGTAAATCCTGCGGCCAGCCACGCTGCATCTACGCAGCCGATACCGGATTGCCATGCATCTATGCCGCATGCTCAGTCTTCCAGCGCGCCGTTCGCCGCAGCGCAGGCCTCCATGCATTGTCAAACAGATATGCAGCAAATGAGCAGCAAGGCGCAATGTGCAGACTGTGCGCTGTGGCATTGCCAAATCGCCTCATTATCCTTAGATATGCATCCGGTGCAGCTGAATGCGCCTGAATTGTATGTGCTTGCTGATCAGCCCAATACGCTATTGAGCGCTGAACATTTGCCGGGTTACTGGCAGGAACTGCTCCGTCCCCCTAAAGCTTAATTCAATTTTAAGAACACTTTTATTTCAAAGTTTATTCATAAAATTAGGATTAAGTTATGTCTATTAAATTCAGCCAGAGCCTGCTTGCAGGTGTGTGCTTGGTGTCGTCGTCGTGGCTGTTTGCCGCGGTGAAAGAATATCAGCTCAATATTGATGAAGGCGCAGTGAATATCACGGGAACGCCCTTAACAAGAATTACCGTCAATGGCCAGTTTCCTGCACCGCTGCTGGAATTTGAAGAAGGCGATGACGCCGTGATTCGGGTCAAAAATCAGCTGAAAAATAAAGATTCCTCTATTCACTGGCATGGCCTTTTGCTGCCGGGCTTGATGGATGGCGTGCCGGGTTTTAACGGCTTTCAGGGCATCGCGCCGAATCAGGAATTCGTCTATAAATTTAAAGTGCGCCAAAGCGGCACCTATTGGTATCACGCGCATTCTAAAGGCCAAGAGCAGGACGGTTTATACGGTGCCTTGGTGATTTATCCCAAGGGCCAGCAGCCTTTAGCGCAGCATGAAAAAGCCGAACGGGACTATGTGGTGATGCTGTCCGATTTTCATGCGCAAAGCAGTGATCAAATTCAGAATAATCTGAAAAAATCGGCGGAATACTATCAAAATCAGCGTGAGACCTTGGGCGATGTTTGGCGGCAAGCTAAACGTGATGGTCTAAAAGCCATGTGGACTGACCGCAAAATGTGGAATCAGATGCGCATGCTGAAAACCGATTTATCGGATGTCACGGGCTATACCTTTTTGGTCAACGGCAAAACGCCTGAACAGAATTGGACGGGGCAATTTAAGCCGAATGAAAAAGTCCGCCTGCGCTTTATCAATGCCTCCGCCATGTCCTTCTTTGATGTGCGGATTCCGCATTTAAAAATGACCGTGGTCAGCGCTGACGGCCAGCCGGTTAAACCGATCCCTGTCGATGAGTTCCGCATTGGCGCGGCGGAAACTTATGATGTGATGGTGGAGCCGAAAGCCAATCAATATCAAATACAAGCTGAGTCAATTGACCGTTCAGGCTTTGCCATTGGGACTTTGCAGAATGAATTCAGTCCAGCGCAAAGCCCTTTGGAAATGCCCAAAGCGCGGCCTCGTTCGCTTTTGACCATGGAAGATATGGGGCACGGTACGGGCGCAGAACATGATCATGCTCAAATGAATCATGAAGAAATTGCGGGCATGGACCATTCCAAGATGAATCATGCAGACATGACTGAAATGGATCACTCTCAAATGAATCATGATGCGATGGCGGGGATGGATCATTCCAAGATGAATCATGCAGACATGATTGGAATGGATCATTCTCAAATGAATCATGAAGCGATGACGGGTATGGATCATTCCCAAATGAATCATGAAGCAATGGCAGGCATGGACCATTCACAGCCGATTGCATCGACACCAGCTGGCGCGGCGCAAAATGCACCAGTCTATGGCTGGGCCAATGCCTCAACGCCAAAAGGCGATAAGGCGCTGCAATACAGCGATTTGAAATCTTTGAATCCGCAGCCAGATACCCGCGAAGCGCAAAGCGAACTGGTGATCCGTTTAGGCGGAACAATGGAGCGCTATATTTGGACCATTAACGGCAAAAAATTCAGCGATGCTGAACCGCTGAAAGTGAAATATGGCGAACGCATCCGGCTGAAATTTATCAATGACAGCATGATGGCGCATCCGATGCATTTGCATGGCATGTTTATGCAGCTAGAAAATGGCCAGCCTGCGGCCGATATGCCGAATAAACATACGATCATCGTGCCGCCGGGCAAAACCGTGACCGCGCTGCTGACCGCGGATGAACTGGGGGAATGGGCGATTCACTGCCATCTGCTGTACCACATGAGCGCAGGCATGATGAATAAACTGATCGTCGCCAATGTATCTGAAGGCCAAACCGATACAGCGCCTATTTCTGCGCCAGCCGCATCAACAGGAGACGCTCATGCGCATCATTAATTCTATTTTTAAAGCAGGATCATTGACGGCGGCTCTTATGCTGAGCGCGTGGACAATGGCTGCGGCTGAACCTTCCGCCGATGTGCCGCTGATGAAGCATGATGCCATGCATCATGACATGCGCAGCATGCCGTCTGAACCTGCTATGCAAAAACAGCAACCGGATGAAAAACAGATGCAGAAACCTCAAGCAGATTTAAACGCTGACGCAGCTGGGCACAAGCCGGCCCAAAATTGTGCAAAGCATTCGGCTCAAATGTCTGCAGAAATGCATGCACAAATGCAGCAGCATGATCAGGCGCATGTCTGTGCAATGCCGCAGATGAATGGAGGCCCGCATGAACATCATTAAAATATGCGCTCAATCCATGCTGGCCAGTTCAGTGCTGCTGATGAGTGCAGGCGCAATGGCAGAGAAGATGCATCATGGCATGCCGGCAGCTGATATGGAACCGATGCCGCAGATGGATATGCCCCAGCCTGCTGCAAATGCTGATCCTATGACGCATGCGGAGCATCAGCATGAATCAATGGCCGTACAGCAGCCTGCAGTTCCGGCTGCGCAGGCGCCGAAAGTACAGTTGAAAATGCAGTCTGAAACATCTGCTGAGCCAGCTGCTGCAGCTGATTCAATGCCTGTTTCGGCTCCGCATATGCATGATCACCGCAAAGAACATGGCGGGCAAATTTATGCCGCGAGCAGCATTGATCTGCAATGGCGGGTCAATGAACACGGCGATGGTGCTTTAAAATCTGAGCTGGAAAGCCGCATCGGCACAGATGAAAATAAACTCTTTATCAAAGTGCATGCAGATCAAGCGGAATCAGAAGAGGCTGCATGGGATGCCAAAGTGCTGTACAGCCGCATGATTTCGGATTTTTGGGATGCGCAAATTGGCGCGCGCTACCGTGCTGAAACAATGCGTTTGGCAAATGACCGCCAAGATGCAGAAGAAGCGCTGGATGCGGTGATCGGCTTGCATGGCCTGGCGCCGTATTTCTTTGAAACCGATGCTTATTTATATGCCGGTGAGGACAACTATTCAGGTTTCAGTTTGGAAACGGAGCGTGATCTGCTGCTGACCCAGCAGCTGATTATCAAGCCGTATTTAGAGCTGAATGCGGTGTTCAGCGATGATTCGAAATACGCTGGAAAAACCGGCCTCAGCCATGCCGCGGCCGGAGTAGAAACCCGCTATGAAATCAGCAAAAAAGTAATGCCGTATCTGGATATTGCCTATGAATACGATAAAGGGCATAAAGAAACGGCTTGGCAAGAATCGACTGGATCTGAACATGGCTGGCTGTATGGCGCAGGTATCCGTTTTAAATTTTAAACAAGATGCAGCATGCGCGTGCATGAAAGAGGCATGCTGAAGCAAAAGCTATTCGTTCGCGGATAGCTTTTTTTATGCACAGGCGGTTTTATTTGGTGCGGCTAATGGCGCTTTCTTGGGCTGCTTTTTGTAAATTGCGCAAAAATAACGTTTAAATTGAGTATAATAGGCCCTCACAGAGGGGGAACGACCTCCCTTGGTGCGGTTTGAATGCAATGCTGGATTTGCATTTTTGAGACTGAACCGGATCAAGAAAAAACGTCAGGACGGCCTGACTCTAGCAATTGGAGCGAGGCATTATGGCCTGGATTATTCTTATTTTCGCCGGTATTTTTGAAATTGTTTGGGCATATTCAATGAAGCTGTCAGAGGGCTTCAGCAAACTCACGCCCAGCCTCATCACCTTATTTTTTATGATTCTGAGTTTTGGCTTGCTGGCCTATGCCATGAAAAGCTTGCCTTTGGGAACGGCCTATACCATTTGGACAGGAATTGGCGCGGTCGGATCATTCTTGGTCGGGATCTTTATTTTAGGTGAACCGGCAACGGCGATGCGCATGCTGGCGGCCGTGCTGATTGTGTCGGGGCTAGTTTTGATGAAGCTTTCATCCGGTTAATTTATCGCACCGCACTTGAAGTGCCTGAATGTATTTTTATTTCATTCACATCATTTTATTCAATACGTCCGCAGTTCGGGCAAAAGCGCGCATAATGCGGCTTTTGCTGGCGGCATACAGGTTTTATCAGTATGGCATGGGTTATTTTAATTATCGCGGGTTTGCTGGAAGTGGTCTGGGCTTACAGCATGAAAGTCTCTGATGGCTTCAGCAAACTTGCACCGAGCATCCTGACCATCGTGTTTATGATCGCCAGCTTTGCGCTGCTGTCTTATGCCATGAAAACATTGCCTTTGGGCACGGCCTATACGGTATGGACAGGCATCGGCGCGGTGGGTTCATTTCTGGTCGGCATCGTGATTTTGGGTGAACCGGCCAATGCCATGCGCATGCTGGCGGCGGTGCTGATTATTTCAGGATTGGTCTTGATGAAGCTGTCATCCTCCTAAATAATAAGAGGAGCATATGAATCAAGCGGCAGGAATGAACATGAGGCTTTCTTATCTGTTTTTAGAGTCGCCAGTCGGGCAGCTCAAACTGGTGGCGCATGACAGCGCTTTGGTGGCTGTCTTGTGGGACAATGAAAATCCAGACCGTGTGCGTTTGGCTGAATTTATTGAAGATCCTCAGCATCCGATTTTGCTGGAAACGGTGCGGCAGCTGAACGAATATTTTGCAGGAACGCGGCAGCAGTTTGATCTGCCATTGGACTTTGCCGGTACGCCATTTCAGCAAAAAGTCTGGCAGGCGCTGCTGACCATTCCATTTGGTGAAACCCGCAGCTATAAGCAAATTGCCGAGCAGGTGGGCAATGTCAAAGCGGTGCGCGCAGTGGGCGCGGCCAATGGCAAAAATCCGATTTCGATTATTGCGCCGTGCCACCGTGTAGTCGGCGCCAGCGGAAAATTAGTTGGTTTTGCCGGCGGTTTGGAAAATAAAGAGATTCTATTGAAATTGGAATCTTCTGAATAGTTTTAAGTTTATGTTATTGCTATTGTTGTTTTTATTAAAAATATAAGATCTCTTTCAGAAATCATAAAATGTTCAGAATTAGACATGAATCGGGTAATGGAAAGCTCCCGCTCCCTTTGGGGTGAGAAGCATGCTCTGCGAGGGGATGAGGGGAGCATTTTTATATATCCTCCCCCTCTTGCGCGTAACTACGCTCATCCTTTAAAAGCAGAGGAAACATCCATTATGTGCTGAATAGTGGTCAATATTTGATTTATGTAAGAAGTTGAATATAAACGGGGGAAAATGAATATTTCACAAATGTTTGCACCGCTTTTTTCGATGTTGTGGTGGATCATTCCACTGTTTTTAGTCGCAGGAGCAATAAAGGCTTTTAAGCCTTTTTTAAAGGGGAAACTGGGTGAGTTTGCCGTTGCAGTTCATGTGAAACTGTATCTGAAAGAACCTTATATTTTATTGAATGATTTAACCCTGCCCGATGCCGAAGGCGGCACAACGCAAATTGACCATATCCTGCTGAGCCCTTACGGCTGATTTGTGGTCGAAACAAAAAATTATACGGGCTGGATCTTTGGCGGCGAGCGTCAAAAAATGTGGACGCAGAAAATTTACAAGAAGAGTTTTAAATTTCAAAATCCGCTTCATCAAAACTATAAGCATATGAAAGTCTTGGAAGATGTCCTTTCCGATATTTTAGCGCCTGAACTGATGCATTCGGTGATTGTCTTTATGCCTGAAAGCGAATTTAAAACGGCGATGCCCGCAAATGTTTTTCGCGGCGCTGGATGGACGGACTATGTCAAAAGTTTTCAGCAGGAAGTGATTCCCGCCATGAAATTAAAGCGCATTCAGCTGCGTATCGAAAAAGAAGTGCTGGAGAAATCTTGGAAAACCAACCGTCAGCATGTCGAACATTTAAAACAAAGACAGGATTCATCCGTTTAAGCTTTGTTCTGCACCGATAAGCTTTTATGGCTATTGATTTAAACACAATAAAAATTGGACCAATAAGAATGAACACATCCCTTCAGCAACTGTATGAAACTGCTTTAAATCATCCTGAGCAGTATCCCGCTTTTTATCAGCAATTGCTGCGCAGTGAGGTGTATTGTCTGGGCACGCGTGATGCGCAGCAGCATTTGCATTTTCAATTGCTGCAGACTGAACAAGGCGAGCAGGCCATTGCGTTTTACTTATCGTTGGCCAAGCTCAATCAAGATGCCGGTGCCGATGCAGACTTTGTCATGATGAATGCGGAAAAGCTGTTCAGCATCACCAAAGGCGCAACCTTGGTCATGAACCCGGCTTCAGAAGATTCAAAAGAATTTTTGCCCGATGAAGTGGCGGCGATTCTCAACTTTTCCCAAAATAAAAGCCTTTAAGTGATCAAAGGCTTTTTTTGTCGGCATCTCTGCTTTGAGGCTTAAAACAAACCAGGCAGAAGCGGAAAATTTAAAATTGAGCTATCAATCTTATTGATGGCTTTGCAGCTTCTGCACAATTTCTTCCAGCGGTTTCACTTTTTTCACTTCATTCCAAAGTGCTTTAGCTTCTGGATAATGCTTCGACATCATGCCCAGCCATTGTTTATAACGGCCAACCATATTCATTTCTTTTTTATAAGAACCGCTTAAAAATCGGATTTGCAGCTGAATCAGTTCATTCCAGCTGATCAGCGCTTCATCGCTATTTTGACGGATGCATTGGGTAATATCAGGCGTAGTTACAGCGCCGCGGCCAATCATTAAATCGGTGCAGCCTGACTCCAGCTGGCATTGCTTGGCATCGGCATTGTTCCAAATTTCACCATTGGCAATCACGTTGATTTTTAATGCTTCACGGATTGGGCGCAGCTGATCCCAAAAGGCGGGCGGCGTGTAGCCCTCAGCTTTGGTGCGGGCGTGCACAGTGACCCAGGCCGCGCCGGCATCTTCAATGGCATGCGCATTTTCCAGTGTAAAATTGCGGTCCATGTAGCCTAAGCGCATTTTGGCTGAGACAGGAATATGGCTGGGCACGGCATCACGCACGGCTTTGACCAGCTCATATACCACTTCCGGCTCATCCAGCAGCACGGAGCCGCCGCGGTGGCGGTTGACGGTTTTTGCCGGACAGCCAAAATTCATATCTATGGCAGGCGCGCCTAAAGCGACAGCACGCAGGGCATTGGCCGCCAGCATTTCAGGGTCATTGCCTAAAAACTGCACATGCACCGGTGTTCCGGCTGCGGTTTTTCCGCCATTGAGCAGTTCAGGGCAGTAGGTGTGATACACGTGATCGGGCAGGACGGAATTGGTGACACGAATGAACTCAGTGACACACCAGTCAAAGCTCCCGACGGATGTCAGCACATCCCGCATAATGGGGTCAGTTAAGCCTTCCATAGGTGCTAAAACAAGTTTCACTGCCGCTGCCTGTTTGAAGAAAAACGGTGTTATACGTCTTTTTGATGCCGTTGTCCAGTTTGGGAAAAAGCCTGCTTGGAGTGAATGAAAGGAGGTTGCTGGATGTGGCGGCAATAATCAATTGCAGAATTGAGGCGTTAATCAACGGTGAGATTATTTAAAATTCAATTGCCGTTTATCGATGAAGCAGAATGTAGCGGATTGCATCAATATATTTAGAACGGATTTTGCCGCCATCTAAGGCCAGCAGATGCGGAGCCGGCATCCAGAAAAAACTGAAGACATGGCCGTAATCATCCAGAGTCTGGTATTGCCATTGTTCCGCCAGAATTAAATCTTGAGTGTCGATGGCCACAAAGTGCCAAGCCAAAGCATCAATATGATGCTGGCCGATATAGGTGCAATGTTCAGCGCTGCGGATAATTCCAGATTCTTCATACAGTTCGCGCAGGGCAGCATCCACAATAGGCTCATTGGCTTCCAGCGTGCCTTTGACCAGCTGAATGCCGGATTCTGGATGCTGAAAGACCAAAACTTCAGTTTGGCGTTCTGCATTTTTCCGGAGGATAAACGGACAAACTTTTTCCATAGATGCCCTTTTCGCTTAGCGGTTTAAAATCATTTCCAAAACGAATTTAGAGCCAATAAAGCCCACCGCCAATAAGAAGAAACCGGTGATGGTAAAGCGGATGGCCTTTTGACCGCGCCAGCCGAATTGATAATGGCCGATCAGCAAGGCGCCGTAAACAAACCAGGAGATGATGCTGAAAGCCGTTTTATGCGCGAGATGCTGGCCAAAGAAATTATCAATGGTAAAGAAGCCAAAGCCCAGCGCCAGCGTCAGCAGCGCAAAGCCTGCAATCAGCATGTCAAACAGCAGCGATTCCATGGCTTGAAAGGGCGGCAGCAAATTGACCCAAACGCGGCGCTTCTGCTTGTTTTTCAGTTCGCGGTCTTGAAACCACAGCAGCACGGCATGAATGGTGGCCATCAGCAGCACGGCATAGGCAGACAACGACAGAATAATATGAATGTCCAAGCCGAGGGAATTTTGCGCAATAAACAGGTCATGCTTGCTGAAGGCAAAGCCCATAATCAGGCCGGCAGCGGCTACTGGGATGCCAATTAAGCTTAAAGGCAAAACCGGGCGGTAGGTGCTGAACAGAATGCTCAGCAGCAGCATCAGCGCCGAAGTGAATGACATAATGTTGAATACATTATAATTTACACCCATCGGTGTCAGCATGTCGCTGTAGAGAACGCCGGCATGCAGCAGCAGGCCTAAAGTTAAAATGACGCCGACAAACCAGTGATTGGGTACACGTTTAGACATCAAATGCATAAACAAATACCAAAACGAGGTGGTGTATGCGATTAATGCTAAAATTGTGTAGACCAAGGGCAGGCTAATCATGTCAAACCTTTTTCAGGATGATGAAAATTCATAGATGTAAATTCGATGCGAACTACAGTATCCTATAGCATTCTATGCATAAATTTTCTATTTTAAGAAAGATTTTTTTGCTACTAGCTATTTTAAGCGGATTTTGCAATGTTTGATACCTTAACAGAACGACTCACGCAGAGTTTAAGAAATGTTACTGGCTCAGGGCAGCTAACCGAAGACAATATTAAAGATACGTTACGTGAAGTGCGTATGGCACTTCTTGAAGCCGATGTTGCGTTACCTGTAACTCGTGAGTTTATCGCGAAAGTTAAGGAAGAAGCATTGGGCCAGGAAGTGATGACTCAGTTATCGCCGGGCCAAGCTTTCGTCAAAATTGTTCATGACGAACTCACTAAAATGATGGGCGAGGCCAATGAGAGCCTCGACCTCGCGGCTAAACCGCCAGTGGTTGTATTGCTTGCGGGTTTACAGGGTGCGGGTAAAACCACCACTGCTGCAAAACTTGCACGCTTTTTACAAGAGCGCCAAAAGAAAAAAGTCGCTATGGTTTCTGCCGACGTTTACCGTCCAGCAGCGATTAAACAGCTGCAAACAGTAGCTGGCGAAGTCGGCGCGATTTTCTTTGAATCCAGCGCGGATGAAAAGCCGATCACTATTGCCACCCGCGCAATCGAACAGGCAAAAATTCAATTTGCTGATGTCTTAATTGTCGATACTGCAGGCCGTCTGCATGTTGATGATGACATGATGGACGAAATCAAAGAGCTTCATGCGGCGATTAAGCCAACTGAAACTTTATTCGTTGTCGATGCCATGACGGGTCAGGATGCGGCCAATACAGCAAAAGCGTTTAACGACGCTTTGCCGTTAACCGGTGTGATCCTGACGAAAACCGATGGTGATGCGCGCGGCGGCGCGGCGCTTTCTGTACGCGCCATTACCGGCAAGCCAATCAAATTCTTGGGTATGGGTGAAAAACTCGATGCCTTGGAGCCATTCCATCCTGAACGTATCGCGCAGCGTATTTTGGGCATGGGTGACGTGCTGTCTTTGGTCGAAGAAGTTGAACGCAAAATCGACAAAGAAAAAGCCGAAAAAATGGCGAAAAAACTGCAAAAAGGCGGCAGCTTCAACTTTGAAGATATGCTGATGCAGTTTGAGCAGATGAATAAAATGGGCGGCATGATGGGCTTCTTGGACAAATTGCCGGGCATGAGCAATGCTGGCATCCAGGATGCGATTGCGCAGGCCAATCCTGAGAAGCAGGTGAAAAAGATGGAAGCGATTATCCAATCGATGACCATCAAAGAGCGCCGCAACCCTGACCTCATGAACCCAAGCCGTAAAAAGCGCATCGCTGCCGGCTGCGGTATGGAAGTTGTGGAAGTGAACAAGCTGATCAAACAGCATGCGCAAATGGCGAAAATGATGAAGAAATTTGCCAATCCGTCAGGTATGGCAAAAATGATGAAATCATTGGGCAATATGCAAAAGCAATTTGGCGGCGGCGGCGGCATGGGCCCGTTATTCGGCAATAAAGATCAGAAATAATCTGTTCTCATAAAAAGGCGCTTAATGCGCCTTTTTTATCGTCGATTTTTGACAGTTTCATTAAATAGACTAAATTAAAAAATATAGGCAAACGATGATTGATGAAGAAGTGGATAAAAAACGTGATTTGTAAGGAATAAGTTGTCTAAAGAGAGAATAAAAAGGCATTTTTCATCAAAGATATAGCTATTGAGATGGACTTTATTATATAAAGAGCACTGATATAAAAATAGCAGCCTTATGAGCTGCGATTATGACTTTATAAAATCTGTAGGGTAAATAAGATGAAACAGTCAAATTTAGTATTGCTCTCCTTTGGAGCAATGGTGATAAGTTCTGGTGCTTGGGCTAATATTGAATGTGTAAAGCCAGTGGCTTCTGTATCGGTCAGTGAACTGACTTGCAAAGCATCGGGCTGTCAAAATAGCGCCAGTACGCCAAATAATAATGCCTTGAGCGGTTTAGCCCAATTGGCACAAATGGCATCTGGTGAATCGTCAAATACCTTTCCGGGTGCAGAAAAAAGTTTATCCAGCCTGATAACTTCACGTCTGCAAGCGACAGGCTGTTTTGAAATTCAAGACCGTGAAGCCTTGGAAACGTTGAAGTCTGAAATGGCTTTGGCAGGTAAATCACTGAAGTTAAATCCAGCAAAATATGTCATTACTGGTTCGATTACTTCTATTGGTGTGAATACCAAAAAACGTGATATTGCAGGTGGCTATATTCCAAATTTTGTGCCTGTTTTGGGTAGCATGAAACAAACCAGCAAATCTGCTGATTTAAGCTTGGATATCAAAATTTTAGATGTGCAAAATGGCCGAGTGCTTGCTTCTAAAACCTTTGCTGATAATGGTGAAAACCGTAGCTACCGCGTCAGCTTCAATGACTTAGCTGGTGCAGGCGGTGCAGTGGGTATTAAAGGCACGGCTTTAGAGCCATTGGTGTCTAATGTGCTGGAACAGATTGCGCAGTATTCTGCAGAGCAAATTGGCGCGCAGGAAAAAGGCTTCGCAATGAAATAAGTCTAGAGCTGAGTTAGCTATATGGATCTATTCTGAACGAATCGATTAATCTATAAAAAGGAGACGCAGGTTTCCTTTTTTATTTGAAAGAAAGCAGTTTCTTGGGCTGCTGAAATAAAATTAAAAATTTTAAAAATATCGTTTTGTAATTGAAAGGTTAATTTCTGATTTTTCGTTTTGTTTAAAATAATATGAATACATACCGTTCTGTATATAAAAAATAGATGAATGAAGCGCTTAAAGCTTAAATTTTGAATTATCCATATTTAAATGTACGTGTTATTGTCACGCTTAGCCAGAAGAATAATTAAAGTCATAATTCCAAGATGAATACTGTGATACAGAAAAAAGTCTATATAGTGCATGGTTGCCAAGCATCCCCCAATGATCATTGGTTTCCGTGGCTGAGCCGAAAAGTACAGGCTGCGGGTCATTCGTCTAGACGCGTGATGCTGCCGGAATCCCATCAGCCTGATTTTGAGGTCTGGCAGCGCTCCCTTGCGCTGCAGATTCCGCATTTAGATGAAAACACCATTATTGTTGCGCACAGTTTAGGCTGCGTGGCTGCGCTGCATTATTTAAATCAGCAGTTTCAGACAGCTGCGCAAACGATTCAGGCCGGCATTTTCATTTCAGGCTTTGCTGCCCCCTTAGCCGCCATCCCTGAATTGAAAGACTTTATTGTTCAGGCAAAATTGGACAGCGCCAGACTGCAAACATCTATGCCTTTGGCCTTTTGCGTATTGTCTTCCAATGATCCGATTGTGCCGCCGCCATTCACGCTGCAATTGAGCAATCTGCTGAATGCGCAATGCTTTGAGGTGAAAAATGCGGGGCATTTTATGCGTACAGACGGCTATGCCGAATTTCATGAGATGTGGGAGCTGATCAAGCCTTTATTGGCCAATTAAGCGCTGATGCTTAAAGCATCATTTTGTTGCACAAAAATGCAGAATGATATTCGCCAGCATTCTGCATGTTGATGTTTTGCTTATTTTTTTTACGGACAGCATGCCGCCCGTTAAACTTTAGGTTTTTGCTGCTGAGATGGTTTGAATATACACCTGCAGGCCTTTCAGCAGCAGATCATTTTCTATTTCAGGCTGGTAGCGCTGCAGGTATTTGGCAAATAAAGGCGCATCCCCGCCGGTTAAAATCAGCTTGCTGGGATATTTATCCATGACTTTTTCAATGGTGCTGAGCAGGCTGAGCAAAATGCCGTGATGCACGGCATCAATGGTATTGCGGCCGGGGCTGAGTTCATCAAAAGAGGCATCTGGAATTTTAATGCCTTTGGTATTCTGAATAAGCGAATCACGCTGCAAATATAAATTCGGCAGAATATAGCCGCCCAAATGCGCTAAGCCATCCGTCAAATCAATGGTTAAAGCAGTGCCGCAGCTGATCACGCAGTAGTGCTGCTGCGGATCATGCACCACCGCCAGCATCTGCAGCCAGCGGTCAATGCCGAATTTGCTGGTGTCTTCGTAAGCGCAGCGCAGTCCTGCAAATTCAGCATGCACTTTGGCGAAGACCACGGGCACTTGCAAGAACTTGAGAATTTTTTGAATGCGCTCATTGTTCTTTTTATCCTGCACCGAGGATACGCCAACCTGCTGCAGGCCTAAGCTTTTAAAATGCTGAATCAGGCCCAGCAAAAGCTCGGCTGGGGACTGCAAATGCAGTTCCGCTGCATGTTCAATAATTTGATCACCTTCCGTGATCCAGTATTTCAGGCGGGTATTGCCGATATCTAGCCAGAGGTTTTTCATTGGCTATGATCCTTGAAGGATGGGGCTGAAGCGCCAATTCTGCGCAGGCGGCCTTGGAAAAAATGTTCAATACCATGTTCATTCTGGATTTCAATGGCGCCGTCATTGCGGATGCCGAGAAAAATCCCTTGGCTGAGGCCTTGCAAATGTTCAATTTCGACCGCCTGATCTTTAAAGGCCGCATAATGATTGAAGCGGGCAGCCAGATTGGCGCTGTCATGGCTGAACCATTTGCCTGCCTGCTGAATCGCCAGATACAGCTCTGCAATCAGCGTGATGCGGTCAAATCGAGCCAAACCCAGCTCAGTCAATGAGGTGACCGCTTGGTCTATGCCATCTTTAGGCAGAGGCAGGACATTGAGGCCGACACCGACCACGGCCTGATGCGCATTCAGCGGCTCAATTAAAATGCCGCCCCATTTTCCAGCGCCGCTGTACAGGTCATTTGGCCATTTGACTTGCAGGTCTAAATTTTGCAGGCTTGGCATTTGCAGGATATTTAACGCAATTTCCAGCGCCAAACGGCCATCAATTGCTGTTCGCGTATTAAGCAATGTGCTTAAATAGATGTTGCCTTCGGGGGATACCCACTGGCGCTGGCGCTGTCCGCGGCCCTGAGTTTGCCGGACGCTGGTCACTAGAACTTGCTGTACGCCTTTCAGCGCAATTTCCCGTACATCATCATTGGTCGATGCGGTGACGGGCTTTAAAAGCAGTACTTCTGGAAGCTGATTCGCATCGCTCAGCAGCTGCTGCAGTAATCGAGTCTCTAAATCCATTTGAATCTGAGAGTTGTGGAATAATTGATGGAGTTAATCATATATTTGCTGATCGGCGCAATCGCTGGTTTTGCTGCAGGCTTATTTGGGGTTGGCGGCGGGTTAATTATTGTCCCGATTCTGTATGTGGTTTTTACCCAAATGCACTATGACCCCTCCATCATCATGCATATGGCTTTAGGGACGTCTCTGGCGACCATCATTGTCACTTCATTCAGTTCGGTCAGCGCGCATCATAAAAAAGGCGCGGTGCTGTGGCAGGTCTTCCGCAATCTGGCGCCGGGGCTGGTTTTGGGCGCATTTTTGGGCGCCGGCATTGCTGATTATCTATCGGGGCAAGGGCTGCAGCTGCTGATCGGCTGTTTTGCGCTATGGGTGGCGTTTAAAATGTTCCGCGGCGCCGGCATTGCGGTAGATCCGACGCGCCAATTGCCTTCTGTGCCGATGCAGCTGATGGCGGGCGGCGGGATCGGCATCGCCTCGGCCATTTTCGGTATTGGCGGCGGCAGCTTAACCGTACCGTATCTGAACCGTCACGGTGTCGTGATGCAAAAAGCTGTTGCCACCTCGGCAGCGTGCGGCTTGCCGATTGCTATTGCGGGTGCCTTGGGCTTTATGTGGTTTGGCAAGCAGTCAGCGGTTGCTATGCCGAATACCATCGGCTATGTGCATATCTATGCCTTTTTCGGCATCAGTGTGATGAGTTTTATCACTGCCAAGCAGGGCGCAAAAGTAGCACACATGCTGTCGCCCGCAATGCTGAAACGCTGCTTTGCCTGCCTGCTGACGGTGATCGGAAGCTATTTTATGTTTAAAGGCGTGATTCAAATTTTCTAAAAAAAGCATGCTGGACATGCGCTGAATTGGCTTTAGCGACATAAGATTGTCGGACAATGTCATATTTTATTGTGAAAAAAACCGTTTAAATAAATGCAGATTCGGAGAAATCTACTTTTTGCATTGAGATAAAAACAAGACGGGAACAGCATGCAGCCACAAGATGCGGACAGTTTGTCAGAACAAATCGCCAAGCATATCAGCGAGCAGATCATTCGCGGTGAGCTGGTGGAAGGAGAGCGGATTCAAGAGCTGCGCATTGCGTCAGAGCTGGATGTCAGCCGCGGTTCTGTGCGTGAAGCCTTGCTGATTTTAGAGCGCACGCAGCTGATTGAAATTTTTCCGCGCCGCGGCGCGATAGTCTCTGAAATGTCGGCCATGCAGGTGCGCTCTTTGTTTGATATGGCGTCCTTGCTGCTGGGGCAGATCGTGCACCGCATGGCGGAAACCTGGCGCAGCCACGAGGCCGAGCGCATTCAATTGCTGCTGGAACAGCTGAATGCTGAAACCAGCCAAGGCCATACCGAAAAATTTTATGATTTGATCTTCCAAGGCCTGGCGCGCCAGCATGAAATGGTCGGCAATCCCTATCTGATGCGCTATTATCAGGAACTCTTGCCGTCCTTGCGCCGCAGCTATTTTTTAACCTTAAATATCTCGCGCCGTGAGCTTAAGGAATCTTTTGAGCTGTTTAAGTTGGTAAGCGATGCTGTTTTAATCAGAAAGCCACAACAAGCGGCTTTATTTATGGAAGATTTTTGTCGACACTTGCGCAACCTTGTGTTGGAATCGCTGACACGGATGAAACAAATTGAACTCGCGTGGGCCCGGCGCTCACGACGTTAATCAGGACACTATGCGTTTAAGCAGTTTAAAACTTTCTGGCTTCAAATCTTTTGCCGACAGTACCACATTACAATTTAAAGAGAACCGCACTGCAGTCGTTGGCCCCAACGGCTGCGGCAAATCCAATGTGATTGACGCCATCCGCTGGGTGATGGGCGAATCCAGCGCGCGCCAATTGCGCGGCGGCAGCATGCAGGACGTGATTTTTACTGGAACCGCCAAACGCAAGCCGGTCGGCATGGCCAGCGTAGAGCTGCGTTTTGACAATACCTACGGCAAACTCGGCGGCGCATACAATGCCTACAGCGAACTGGCGGTGCGCCGTCAGGTCAACCGTGACGGCAAATCTGAATATTTTCTCAATGGCGCCAAATGCCGGCGCCGTGACATTACCGATATTTTCTTAGGCACAGGCTTGGGGCCGCGTTCATATTCCATTATTGAGCAGGGCATGATCAACCGTTTGGTCGATGCCAAGCCGGAAGAAATGCGGGTGTTTATTGAAGAAGCCGCCGGCGTTTCCCGCTATCAGGCGCGCCGCCGTGAAACCACGCAGCATTTAGAACATACCGCGTCCAATTTATCCCGTTTGGAAGATATTGCTTCAGAGCTGAAATCACAGCTGAAAACTTTAAAGCGCCAGTCTGAAACTGCGGTGCAATATAAAGAACTCGAAACCCAAATCCGCACCATTAAAATTGAAGTGCTGTCTTTTCAGTGTGAGCAAAGCACCCGTCTGCAGCAGGAATATACGGTGCAGATGAATGCGCTGGGTGAAAGCTTTAAGCTGGTGCGTTCTGAACTGAACACGCTGGAGCATGACCTGACCTCGACCAGTGAACTGTTTCAGCGCCTGATTCAGCAGTCGACCCCTTTGCAGAATGAGTGGCAGCAGGCCGAGAAAAAACTGGCCGAACTGAAAATGACACTGGAGCAGAAGCAGGCGCTGTATTCACAAAATTCAGAAAGCTTGGTGCAGCTGGAACAGCAGAAATTTCAAAGCAAAGAGCGCCTGCAGTTGATTGATCTGCAGCTGGAAACCTTGCACGCACAGCAGGAAGAATTCGAAGAGCAGCTCAAGCAGCAGGAAAGCCAAAGCCAAACCCGTACACAAAGTTTCAGTGATTTGAAAGCGCAGCAATCCAGCGTGCTGCAGCAGTATGAGCAAATTAAAGCGCAGGTCGAAAAGCAGCAGCAGCAAAAACTGCAGATGCTGGCGCAAAGTGAACAGCTGAGCAAAAATATTGGCCGCTTGGAACAGCAAAAAGATACGCTGAAACAGCAGTCAACACAGATTTTAAATCATGCGCAGCAGGATGAACTGGAGCAGCTGGAACAGCTGAAAGTGCAGCTGCAGCAGATTTGCGCTGAAAAAGAACAGCACATTGCCGATCTGAAGCAGAAGCTGGAACAGCTGAATGACGAATTGACGCAGCAAAAAGCCGTGATGCAGGAACTGAAATCGGACATTCAGGTGCTGCAGTCGGAGCAAAAGAATTTAAATCAGCTGCTGATTAAAGCCAGTCCTAAAGCTAAATCCGACACGTTGCGCCTGATGCAGGCGCTGCAGCTGTCGGTACAAGGCAAGGCGCATGCGCCGCTGATTGAAAAGTATTTGGCCAAATGGCTGCATGCGCAAGTTTTAAGCCATGCCGATGAATTTCAAGACAGTGTTGCGCGCCAGTTAAAAGCGCCGAGCAAAGCGGTCAAAATTGCCTTAGCCAATTTGGCTTGCTTGGCAGACTGGATTGATGCGCCGCAGTCTTCGCTTTGGCTGCAGACCGCCGTTGCAGACACGCTGCAGCAGGCTTTGCCGTATCAGGCCGAGCTGCAGGCAGGACAGTCGATTTTGACGCTGGATGGCTATCAAGTCGGAGCCGATTGGGTGATTGGCCTGCATTATGATGAAGACAGTCAAGCGGGTCAGGGCGCATTGAGCCACCGTATCCGCTTAGATGAAATTGAGCAGGCGCTGGCAGAAAAAATGCCGGCCTTTGCCTTGGCGGAACAGGCTTTGCCTGTACTGCTGGAACAGCAGAAAGTGCTGCAAAAAAGCCATCAGGCAGAGAGTGATACGCTGAAAAATCTGCAGAAAGAATTGCAGCAGGCCGATGTCGCCATGGCTAAAGTGCAAAGCGCGGCGCAGGCTTTCGCGGTGCAAAAGCAGCAATTGGCCGATCAGCTGATGCAGGTTGAAGCGCAGCTGGAAGAAGACGCCATGCAGAAAGATGATCTGGAAATTGATCTGCATGCGCTGAATATGAAGCTGGAACTGGCCTTGCCAAGCTACAAGACTTTGCAATATCAAGTGGAAGAGCTGACGGGACAGCTGGAAGATTCTCAGCAGGTCACTCAAAAGGCGCAGCAGGAACTCGAGCTGATCCGCCGCCAAGCGCTGCAAGGCAAGCAGCAGATTGAGCTGCTGGAAAAAGATGCGGTGTTCTTAAAAGCGCAGCGCCAGCAGATTACGGTGCAAATGGAGCAGGCCAAAAAATTTGTCGATCCGATGCAGCTGGAACTGCCAAGCCTGCAGTCGCAGCATGCAGAACAGTCTGAAATTACTGAAAAATTGCAGAAGAAATGGACCGAATGGCAGCTGGAACTCAACAGCGTGCAGGCCAAGCAAAAAGAATTGACCGAACAGCGCCACAGCCATCAGCTGCAGGATGAAAAACTGCGCACAGAGCTGGAAGAAAAACGCTTGGCTTGGCAGGCAGCCAAGTCTGATCTGCAGCATTACAGCGAGCAGCTGAAAGAGCTGAACAGTGAAATGCTGACCGGGCTGTCGATTGATGTGGCCGCGCATCAGCAGAAGCTGGAAAAAGCCCAGCAGCAGTTTGATAAGCTCGGCGCAGTGAATTTGGCGGCTTCTGCCGAATATGAAGAGGTCTCGAAGCGCTATGAAGAGCTGAGCCACCAGATTGAAGATCTGGAAAAAACCGTCGATCAGCTGCAAGGCGCGATGAAAAGCATCGATCAGGAAACCCGCAAACTGTTCATGACCACCTTTGATCAGGTCAATGCTGAGCTGCAGGAGCTGTTTCCTAAAGTTTTTAATGGCGGTGAAGCCAGTTTAAGCCTTGAAGATGGATGGCAATCGGGTGTAAAACTGATGGCGCGCCCGCCGGGCAAGCGCAACAGTTCTTTAGCGCTGCTCTCCGGCGGTGAAAAAGCGCTGACGGCATTGGCATTGGTCTTTGCGATTTTCCGTTTGAATCCTGCGCCATTCTGCGTGCTGGATGAAGTGGATGCGCCTTTAGACGATGCGAATGTAGGAAGATTTTGTAATTTGGTAAAAGAACTTTCTGAACAGGTTCAATTCATTTACATTACACATAACAAACTGGCGATGACCATGGCGACTGACTTGCTCGGTGTGACCATGCCGGAACCGGGAACTTCAAAATTAGTGACTGTGAATTTAGAACAGGCAAAAGAATACGGGTTAGTTGCGGAGTCATAACATGGAAATCACCACAATCGTTGGGATTGTCGTTGCGGTCATTCTGATTTTAGTTGGCCTCAAGCTGGTTTTAAAGAAGCCATCCGATGCAGCGCCATCCTTGGATTCTGAACTGCATATCGACCCAGACAGCCAGCAGCCGGTGATCCCGCGCCATGTGCGCAGCCAGCTGAATGCTGCCGATGCGCCAGCAGAGCGGGTAGAGCCGACTTTGGCCGCTGCGGAAGCCGAAGAAGCCGCGCCAGCGGCACAGGCTGAAACTGAACTAGACTTAAAAGCCGAAGAGGCTGCTGAACAGCCCGCAGCTGAAACACCTGATGCGGCTGATGCCGCAGCGGAGGGGCAGGCGCCTGCAAGCGCTGAAACGGCTCAAGAAACGCCTGCAGAAAAGCTGACTGAAACTCAGGAAGCTGAAAAAGCGCCGGAATTGAGCCTGAATCAAATCGAAAAAGCTGAAATCAGTGAATTTGAAGATGAAAGCAACATTTTAGATGCGCATCTGTATGAACAGAAATTGGTCGATGATGAAAGCGCGCTGGCGACTGCAGAAACCTATATTGCGCTGAATGTCTATCCAGACAGCCGCGCTTTATCCGGTGAAAAAATGCTGAAAGTGCTGCTGAAATACGGCCTGCGCTTTGGCGAAATGGCGTGCTTCCACCGTTACAGCGAAGACGGCAGCCGCTTGCTGTTTTCTGTGCTGCAAATCAGCAATGACGGCGCTACCGGCTTTGATTTGGAAACCTTGTCCACAGAGCAAGTGAAAGGCTTGGCCTTTTTCTTGGCCTTGCCGCATGGCGATGTGCAGATTGCTTTTGACACCATGGACAGCGTTTCGCGTTTGATCGCGCGGGAAATTGAAGGCACGGTCTACGATCAGAATAATCAGGAATTTACCCCGCAGCTGCGTGAGCATTGGCGCCATCAGGCGATTGATTACCGTCCTGGCCAAACGGCGGCGGAAGCATAAGACTGCATTTTTTTCATTGCAGTCAATTCTGCGGATTTTTATAATAGCTGCAGAAGACGGTTTTTTGAGGGCGGAGATTTTACCGCCCTTTTTTATGGTGAATATATATGACACAGCAAAACACTGTGGTTGCGCAAATGCGTCAGCTGATCCAAATTCTGGCCAAGCATAATCATGCCTATTATGTAATGGATCAGCCGACCATTGAAGACAGTGAATATGATCAGTTATTTCATCAGCTCAAAGCGCTGGAAGAACAGCATCCTGATTTGGTTCAGCCGGATACCCCGACCAATACTGTCGGCGGCAAGCCTTTATCCAAGTTTGTTAGTGTGACGCATGCCGTGCCGATGCTGTCTTTGGGCAACGTCTTTAATCAGGAAGAGCTATTCGCTTTTGCGCGCCGCGCCGAAGAGCGCCTGCCGAATCAAAGCATTGAATATGATGTCGAGCTGAAATTTGATGGCTTGGCGATTTCACTATGGTATGAACATGGCGTGCTGGTGCGCGGCGTCACACGCGGCGACGGCGAAACAGGCGAAGACATTACTCAAAACGTCAAAACCATCCGCAACCTGCCGAAGGTGCTCAGCAGCGCTAAGGCGGATGTGCCTGAACTGCTGGAAGTGCGCGGTGAAGTGCTGATGCCGAAATCCGGCTTTGACAAACTGAATGCGGAAAATGAAGCCAAGGGCGAAAAGACTTTTGCCAATCCACGAAATGCTGCTGCAGGCAGTTTACGCCAGCTTGATCCCAATATTGCAGGGGCGCGCCCGCTCGCATTTTATGCTTACGGTATTGCGCAATGCGAACCGAATCATGGGCAAAGCACCATGTCGGCAAGTTTGGAATGGCTTATGCAGTTCGGCTTTGCCGTGGGTGAGCGGCACTTTATTTGCGATAATATTCACGATGTGCAAAAAGCCTATGAGCAAATGATTATTGAACGTCCAAGCCTCAGTGTTGAAATTGATGGCATGGTGATTAAGGTCAATAGTCTGAAACAACAACAAACCTTAGGTTTTTTAAGCCGTGAACCGCGTTGGGCCACTGCCTATAAATTTCCTGCGGTTGCGGCTTTAACCACAGTGGAAAATATCGATTGGCAAGTTGGACGTACCGGGACTTTAACCCCTGTTGCACGTTTAAACCCTGTGGCAGTGGGCGGTGTCACCGTATCGAATGTGACCTTACACAACATTGGTGAAATCCACCGTTTGGATGTGCGTATTGGCGATACAGTCAGTGTTTATCGCAGCGGTGACGTGATTCCCAAAGTGGAAAAAGTTTGGCCAGAGTTTCGTCCTGTCGATAGCATCGAAGTGCACTTACCTGAATGCTGTCCCGTCTGTTCTTCTCCCGTAGTGATGCCAGAAGGTGAAGCCTTAGCGCGTTGTTCAGGCGGCTTGTACTGTGCAGCACAGCGTATTGAAGCCATACGCCACTTTGTGTCACGTAAAGCGATGGATATTGAAGGACTGGGTGACCGCTGGGTGGAGTCGCTGCTGCATTTGGATCTGCTGAAAGATGTGGCGGATATTTACAGCCTGTATGAACATAGTGAACAGCTGCTGACCATTGAAAAAATGGGCGAAAAATCCGTTCAGAATCTCATTGATTCAATTGAAAACAGCAAGAAAACCACCTTGGCGGCCTTTATCTATGCGCTGGGTATCCGCGGTGTCGGTGAAACCACGGCGCGCATGCTGGCCAATACCTTTCAGACCTTTGATGCGATTCGTCATGCTGATCTTGAAGCGTTAAAGAAAACTCCAGATGTCGGTGATATTACCGCTGAATGGATTGTCGACTTTTTCCAAGCCCCGCATAACCTTGAGGTGGTAGACCGTTTATTGGCCGCGGGTATACATTGGGATGCGCCAGTTGCGCCTACTCGCCAACCGTTAAATGGTGAAAGTTGGGTGATTACCGGCACACTCAGTACCATGGGGCGTGATGAAGCGACCCAGATTTTGCAAGCCTTGGGCGCACGCGTCAGTGGTAGCGTATCAGGTAAAACCAAATGTGTGGTGGCTGGTGAAAAAGCCGGATCTAAACTGGAAAAAGCGGAAAAACTGGGTGTGCAAGTTATGACGGAAGATGAGTTTTTGGTTTTTGTGCAACAATATAACAGCTAAAGTGAAGCGTTAAATTGATGATGAAATGGGGCATATTAATGCCCCATTTTTTTTATTCAACAAATAGTTTTTGCGATTTGGTTTAAGGAATATATTTTTTGACTACGCCATCATCTAACAGTTGTTGGAAATGCTCAACCACACTGTTTTCAATATCTCGATATTCAATGCCCAATTCTTTCTTACTTTTTTCAGCATTAAAGTAAATCGGATAACCCATATTCAGTTCAACAAATTTACGTGGAAAACCCGCCAATGGCCCAAACAGTTTAAAGGCCGCTTTCGGCAATTGATTGCGTGGAAAAGGAAATTTCGGGCCAAAGTGCTGGCGCAGAATTTTGCCCATTTCCAGCAGGCTGAGTGTGCCGCCGCTGATGATATAACGGCCTGACGCTTGAGGGTTAAACGCTGCCTGCAAATGCGCATCCGCGACATCGCGCACATCAACTATGCCGTTCCACATCGGCGGAACACCGGCCAGCGTCATGCCATTGGCAAACTGTTCCAAGACTTCGACACTGCCAGATTTGGTCATTGCCGTCAGCGACGGGCCGAGCACCAAGGCGGGATTGACACAGACCAGTTCCCAGCGGTTTTGCGCCTTTTGCATCTCCCACGCTTTACGCTCCGCCATCACTTTGGAATATGAATAAGGCTGATGCGTTTCTGAACTGGTGCTGTTCCAGTGTGACTCATCAAAGATATTGTCTGCTGTTTTACGAATATCAATGGCATCGCCATAGGTCGAAGCAATACTGGACGTCACCACAACGCGCTTGACCGAGGCGGTATTATTCACGCTATTCAGCACATTTTCTGTGCCTAAAATGGCCGGTTCAATAATATCTTTCACCGCATCTTTAAAGTTGGTCACCACAAAAGGCGAGGCCATGTGGATGACAATTTCACAGCCTTGCATGGCTGCGTCAAAAGAATGCGGCTCCAGCAAATTGGCTTGGAACAGCTGCAGCGAACCGGAACTTTGCGCGGCAATTTTTTCTAAATGGGCAAAACTCTTTTTCTTATTTAAATCCCGAACGGTGGCATGCACGGTGCAGCCTTGCTCCAGCAAATTCTTAATGACCCAGCTGGCGATATAGCCTGTGGCGCCCGTGACGAGTATCTGTGTTGTTGTCTGGGTGTTCATATTCTTCAAATTCAATTGACTCATTTTTTATCATATTGAGAATATATAGTTTTGTCTTTGATTAATTTGAAAAAATATATTTTTATTATTGTGTTTGATGTACTCTAAATTCAGCAGAAATTTCATGTAAACGCTGCAAAAGCGATTTTTTATTGATTTCAAAAAACCATAAGATGGGATGAATGCTGGATAGACAAATAAAAGGATAGGGGCGTCATTGATGGTCAAATTCACGTACAATATCGATTAATTTGCAGGTATAGATCCTGCCTTATCAGATGATTCTGTTCTCCCGTTGATGATTGGCACACACATGGCGCAAGCAAAGAAATCTTTTCCGCAGCAAAAATCGGAATTACATGGACGAAATCTGCATCGCAGTCGTTATGATTTTCCTCAGTTAATCAAGAGTTGTCCGGAACTTGCACCTTTTGTCAGCCCCAATAAATATAACGATTTATCGGTAGATTTTTCTGATCCACACGCTGTAAAAATGCTCAATAAAGCGTTGCTCAAGCATTTTTATGGCATTCAATATTGGGATATTCCTCAAAATTTTCTTTGCCCGCCTATTCCGGGCAGAGCGGACTATATCCACTATTTAGCGGATTTGCTGAGTGCCAGCAATAAAGCGCAGATTCCAACAGGACACGCCGTTCAAGTGTTGGATATTGGGGTTGGCGCGAACTGTATTTATCCGATCATTGGTCATCGGAGCTATGGTTGGAAATTTGTCGGCTCAGACATTCATTTTGCATCGGTTAAAAGCGCTCAATTTATTGTGGAGGCAAATCCGAATCTGCGTAAAGGGATTCAGATTCGATTGCAGAAGACAGCGAGCAATATTTTCAACGGCGTGATTAAACCCTCAGACCGTTTTGATTTGACCATGTGTAATCCGCCATTTCATGCCTCGCAGGATGAAGCAAACGCGACAGCAACTCAAAAATTAAGAAAACTGGGCAAGCCAGTTGATCGAACCAAGGTGGTGTTGAACTTTGGCGGTCAAAAAAACGAACTCTGGTGTGATGGCGGCGAAGAACGATTTGTCTGCCAAATGGTGCAAGAGAGCATTCAGTTTGCTGAGCAATGCCTTTGGTTTAGTACGCTGGTTTCCAAGAAAACAACATTGCCTGTGCTCTTAAATGCCTTAGCGAAGAGCGGAGCAGTGGATGTGAAAACCATTAAAATGACGCAGGGACAAAAAGAAAGCCGTTTTGTCGCTTGGACTTTTCTAGATTCAACGCAACAGCAAGCGTGGAAGAATGCGCGTTGGACTTCAGCTTAAGCCGGTCTTCTTTGGAAATATCAGCTTTGTCTTTGACTGCAGTATATAAAGCATCAGTACAGAGTTTCCTATATTGATAAGTGCAAGCAGCTCAAGCGTGGCGTGTTGAATAAATCAGGCGATATTTGTGCTAAACAAGACGCATTGTTAATTGTTACAAAAAACAGCATTCAGCGATTTTTGATTATTTCGTGTTCTAAGCGCTTTGAATATTCTGCAAAGGCTTATTTTATATGTGGAAATTGCGTGGAATTGAACTGCAAATGCGTATGTTTATCATTTAAAATTTATATAAATCATAAACTTACAAAAATTATATTTTGCATTCACCTGAGAACTTGTCCATAATATTTGAAAAGGGTATGGAGTAAAGAAAATGCGTGGCAATCCAGAAGTCGTAGACTACTTAAATATGCTGATCGGCGGCGAGCTGGCTGCCCGAGATCAATACCTGATTCATTCCCGCATGTATGAAGATTGGGGCCTTTCTAAGATTTATGAGCGCATTGATCACGAAATGCAGGAAGAAGCGCAGCATGCTGACGCGATCATCCGCCGTGTGCTGTTCTTGGAAGGAACGCCCAACATGAACCGCGACGATATTGTGACCGGTGAAGATGTAGTGAGCTGCTTAAAAGCCGATTTGGCGCTTGAATACCATGTGCGTGAAAAACTGGCGCAAGGCGTGAAGCTGTGTGAAGAAAAAGGCGATTACGTCACCCGCGATATGCTGCGTCAGCAAATGTCAGATACCGAAGAAGACCATACGTATTGGCTGGAAAAACAGTTGCGTCTAATTCAATTGATTGGTCTGCAAAACTATATTCAGTCTCAAATGTAAGATCTGTTTTTCAAATTGAGTTTTGCCTAAAGGCAAAACTCAGCTGAATAAAAAAGCCTTTGGATGTGTGTCCAAAGGCTTTTTTTATGGTTCAGGGATGGAGAGCCGTTTTATTTCTTATTCAATTTTTGAATATCTGCCAAGACCTGCGAAGCGTGGGTTTGCGTGTCGACACTGCTGTAGTGGTAGATAATCGAGCCTTGCGGATCAATCAGAAACGTTTCCCGTTTGGCGATTTTGGCAATGCCGAAATTGCGCACGATGCCTAACTGATCTGCCAATTGGTGATTGCTGTCAGCCAGAATTGGAAAAGGCAGGCCCAGTTTTTCAGAAAATTTTTGATGGGAGGCCACATCATCCAGACTCACGCCCAGTACTGCTGCATTGTTTTTTACAAATTGCGGGTACAGCGCTTTAAATTGATTGGCTTCTTGGGTGCAGCCGGGGGTATTATCTTTAGGATAAAAATACAGCACTAGCCATTTGCCCTGATATTGTTTTAAATCATGCCATTTGCCGTGTTGATCCTGCAGTTTGAACGCGGGCGCAGGTTTCGCTATCCATTGTTTTTGATCGCTGTTTAACGCATTAAAGATCGAATTTTCAGCATAGGCGGGAACAGTAAAAGCGCTGGATGCCGCAAAGGTGAGCAAGCTGATTTGCATGAGTGCAGTTATTTTCATGGCGCGTACTTTTTAGGTCATTTTGCCTAGATCGTAGCAGATTTTCAGATAGCATTGAGCAAAAGGCCATTCTTTTAGCTTTGCTCAGGATGAGAGGGGCATGCTGCAGCAAGGAGTATCCAGCTGAATAAGCTATCGGCTGTTTTAAAGCGGCTCAGCTGTTTGTTTTCATCAGAGCATCTGATCTTTGGCCATATCTACAGCATTTTTTTACTTTGGATAGGGCAAAAGCAGCAGAATCTTTTGCTGCTCAATAGGGATATCCTTATCGCTCTTGAGCAACCAAGACATGCAGGCCGCCTGCCGCGGCAGCAGATTTCAGATGTGATTTGAAATAGCGCTGCTGAGTGCGACGTTCTATACTGTTTCAAATCATTCATGATCTTCGAGTTTGCATTGAATCAGCGTATTTTACTTATTACCGGCTGGGGCGGCGGCACCAAATTGCTGCAGCCTTTACAGGAAGCTTTGATGCAGCAGGGCCATCAAGTCGAGCTGATCAATATTTTCAATGCGCTGGATCCCGAAATTCTGCAGCAGCAGGTGGAACGGGCGCGGGCTTTTGATGTGATCATTGGCTGGTCCTTGGGCGGCCAATTGGCAACGCTCTTGGCGGATCACATTGCCCAGCAATTTTCCGAACAGAAAATTTTGATTACCTTGGCATCCAATCCGTGTTTTGTGGCCAATGACGAATGGAAAACCGCCATGGATCAGCCGGCATTTCAAAACTTTAAGCAGTCTTTTGAAGCCGATGCGATTGCGACTTTAAAAAAATTCGGCTTTATGGTCTGCCAAGGCACGCCAAACACCAAGCAGGATTTTTTGACTTTGCAAAGTTTGATTCAGGCGCAGAATTTAGACACTTTGCGCGCAGGGCTGAATTGTCTTGAACAATTGAATAATGTCAGTATCTTAAAAAACTATTCAGGTCATCAATATCACCTGTTTGCCAAGCAGGATTATTTAGTTAGTTACAAAGTTGAGCGGAATCTTCGAAATTTCGCTGTGGAATTTTTAGAGACAGAGCTGGTTGGCGGCTCGCACGGCATGCCGTTGTTTGAGTTTGAAAGCATAAGTTGCAAAATCTGCCAATATTTAAAGAAAATTAAACAAACAACCGGATAACTGACTTATCTCGCAATTTATTTTTCAAGCGTGCAGGTTTAACATCGTGCTGAATTGATGTAAACGCCTTTTCATGGAGTGAAAGATGACTGAATTAACAGATCTGCAGTTTGACCAGCAGCATATTTGGCATCCGTATACCTCCATGACGCATCCGCTGCCGGCATTCAAAGTCAAAAAAGCCTATGGCGCAATCATTGAACTGGACGATGGCCGCCAGCTGATTGATGGCATGTCTTCCTGGTGGTGCGCGATTCACGGCTATAACCATCCTGAACTGAATCAAGCGGCAATCGATCAACTGCAGCAGATGTCGCACATCATGTTTGGCGGCCTGACCCATGATCCTGCCATTCAGCTGGCAAAACTGCTTTTAGAGATTGCGCCGCCTAATTTAACCAAAATTTTTTATGCCGACTCCGGCTCGGTAGCGGTCGAAGTGGCGCTGAAAATGGCGGTGCAGTATTGGACTGCAAAGGGCCAAAATAACAAAACCAATTTTGTCACGCCGCGCTCGGGCTATCACGGCGATACTTGGAATGCCATGTCGGTGTGCGATCCTGTGACGGGCATGCATCAGATTTTTGGTTCCAGCCTGCCTAACCGCATCTTTGTGCCTGCACCGCAAACCGCTTTTGATGCAGTGTGGAATCCTGAAGATATTGCCGAACTGGAGCAAACTTTGGCGCAGCATCATGCCAGTATTGCAGCACTAATTCTTGAGCCGATTGTGCAAGGTGCGGGCGGCATGCGTTTTTACCATTCTGAATATTTACGCCAAGCCAAACTGCTGTGTGAAAAATATAAGGTGCTGTTGATTTTTGATGAAATCGCCACCGGCTTCGGCCGCACTGGCAAGCTATTTGCTTGGGAACATGCCGGTGTCGAGCCAGACATTATGTGCATCGGCAAAGGCTTGACGGGAGGCTATATGACGCTGTCAGCGACACTGACCAGCAAGCAGGTTGCGGAAACCATCAGCCAAGGCGAAGCGGGAGTGTTTATGCACGGCCCGACTTTTATGGCGAATCCTTTGGCCTGCGCCGTGGCGCTGAAAAGCACGCAGCTGCTGCTGTCACAGGATTGGCAGGCCAATATTCAGCGCATTGAATGCCAGCTGCAGCAGGGGCTGTCCGCTTTAAATCGTTTGGAGCACGTGCAGGATGTGCGGGTGCTCGGCGCCATTGGCGTGGTGGAGCTGAACTTTAAGGTCGACATGCAAAGCTTACAGCAGGAATTTGTCCGCCGTGGCATTTGGGTTCGTCCATTTGGAAAATTGGTTTACGTCATGCCGCCGTATGTGATTTCTGAACCAGAACTCAAAACGTTGTTAGCGCAATTGGTGGAAGTGGTGGAAAATATGGAGCAAGCAGCATGAGCACACATTTGCTTGATCATTTTTCGACTCAGCTCGATCAATTAAAACAACAAGGCAATCTACGTCAATTTAGCGCCAATCTTCAGCAAGATCGTTACATCACCATCAATCAGCAGCGCATGTTGAATTTAGCTTCGAACGATTATTTGGGTTTGGCCGCAGATATTCAGCTTCGTGAACAATTTTTTGATGAAACGCTGAATGCACAGCGTTGGATGAGTTCATCGTCATCACGTTTATTGACGGGGAATTTTCCTGAATATGAACAGCTCGAAGCCAGTTTAAGCCACGCCTTTCATGGTCGGGCGGCACTCTTGTTTAATAGTGGCTATCACATGAATATCGGGATATTGCCTGCACTGGCTGACAGTAAAACCCTGATTTTGGCGGATAAACTGGTACATGCCAGTATGATTGATGGCATTCGATTATCCACGGCTAAATATGTGCGTTATCGCCATAATGATTTGATTCATCTGACCCAGCTTTTGGAAAAATATCATGAAGATGCGGCGATAGAGCGGATCATCGTGGTGACTGAATCGATTTTTAGTATGGATGGTGATGAAACGGATTTGGCTGAATTGGTGCGGATTAAAAAGCAATTTGCCAAAGTCATGCTATATGTCGATGAAGCACATGCAATCGGTGTGCGTGGAGAGCGGGGGTTAGGCTGTGCAGAGCAGTATGCTGTAATCGATGAGATTGATCTTCTAGTAGGCACTTTCGGCAAGGCGATGGCCTCTGTCGGCGGTTATTTGATTTGCCATCCGGTGATCCGTGAGTATTTGATCAACAGCATGCGCCCGCTGATTTTCAGCACCGCGCAGCCGCCCATCTGCATGGCGTGGACCGATTTTATTTTGCGCCAAGTGCTGCAGTTGGATGCAAAACGCCAGCATCTGCTGCAGATCAGCCGGCAGCTGCAGCAGGCCGTTCTATCCCAAGGCTATGACTGCCCGTCCAGTTCGCATATTGTGCCGGTGATTATCGGTGAGTCGCAAAAAACCGTCGCTCAAGCCAAAGCGCTGCAGGCGGCAGGGTTTTATATCATGCCGGTGCGTCCGCCAACGGTGCCGCAGCACAGTTCCCGTTTGCGCATTTCTTTAACGGCATCCATATCAGCAGCTGAGATTGATCAGCTGGCGACGCTGCTTTGAGCCAGAGCATGCAGATGCAGCAGTCCCATATTGAAAAAGCCCACGTTGCGCAGCGTTTTGCCAAAGCGCATCAGAGCTATGATGCGCATGCTATTGTGCAAAAGCAGATTTGCCAGCAGTTAATGCAATTGATACAGCAATATGTATTTGCACGGCATTGCTCTCAAACAAATGTTACTCATGCGCTAGAAATCGGCTGCGGTTCAGGCCGTATGACGCATTTACTGCTGCAGCATGCTCAGATTCATCAATTCACACTCAATGACTTATATCCTGAAATTCAGCAGCATGTATCCGCGGCAGCATATCCAGCGACACAGATCGATTGGCTGATTGGCGATATTGAAGCGTTGCCTTTGCCGCAGCGTTTGGATTTGGTGCTGTCTAGCTCTGCATTGCAATGGATGAGTGATTTTCCTGCCTTGATGCAGCGTGTGCAGCAGTCCTTAATTCCACAATGTTATTTGTGCTTTTCGACTTTTGGTGCAAAAAATTTGCAGGAAATTAAAGCGCTGACAGGACAGGGGCTGAATTATCTGACATTAGCAGAAATACAAAATGTGCTGAATGAAACAGGCTTTGATGTGGTGCACATTTCTGAAAGTGTACAAACTATTCATTTTGAACACCCCAAAGCGGTGCTGCAGCATTTGAAAGCGACCGGCGTGACGGCCAGCTCCGCTAAGCACCGCTGGACTAAACAGTCTTTGGCACAGTTTTATCAAGATTATCAGCAATTTTCTCAGCGTAATGCTGCGGGACTGTCGCAGTATACATTGAGTTATCACCCAATTTATTGCATTGCACGGAGACGTTTATGACAGCGCCAGTTTATTTTATTAGCGGCATTGATACCGGCATTGGCAAGACTTTTACTACTGGCTATTTAGCCAAATTGTGGAATGCGCAAGGCATTAAAACCATCACCCAAAAGCTGATTCAAACGGGCAATATTGATGTGTCAGAAGATATTGAGCAGCACCGTGAAATTATGCAAATGGGCTGGTTTCTAGAAGATGATACTAAGCTGACCATGCCTGAGATATTCAGTTATCCAGCATCGCCGCATTTGGCCGCTAAAATTGATGGTCGTGAGATTGATTTTCAAAAAATTGAAGATGCAACACAGCAATTAACTATGCTGTATGATGCTGTACTTTTGGAAGGTGCTGGCGGCTTGATGGTGCCATTAACCGAGCGCTTGCTGACCATTGATTATGTGGCGCAAAAACAGCTGCCCGTCATTTTAGTCAGTTCTGGGCGTTTGGGCAGTATCAATCATACGATTTTGAGCTTAGAAGCAATAAAAAGCAGAAATATAGAACTGTATGCGCTGGCCTATAATCTCAATGATGAATCGCAAGATAAATTAATTTCACAAGATACGGCAGATTATTTGAAAGGCTATTTGGCGCAGCATTTTCCACATGCACAGTGGATTGATATTCCAGCGCTTTAAATCAAATTGCTCAGCTATTGCTAAGCAGGCATAAAAAACCGCTCATTGAGCGGTTTTTTTCAGTTTTGAATTAAAACTTTTTAAAGATTTTTTTGGTGCCGTATGGCTTGCGCGGTGCATTTTCATCACGGCGTTCACGATTGCCAAAGTCGCGGTTGCCAAAATTGTCGTCACGGCGCTCGCGGTTTGCAGGAGCTTCCTGACGGTCGCGTTGACCATATGTGCCTTGGTTGCCGTTGCTGCGGCGTTCATTCTGCTGACCAAACTGACCTTTATTGTCGCGGCGCTGACCATATTGATTCATATCATCACGGCGTTCACGTTCACGGCCATACACTGGTTTTTGCTGTGTTTCTTCTTCGTTGTCACGGCGCTGCTGACGTAAGAAACCACCACGGCGCGCAGCCATCGGTTTGTCTTGCATACGTTCGTTGCGGCGTTTTGCCATACCAAACAAGCCAGTACCTTGACGTGGTTTTAATTCAACAGACTTGGTTAAGTTGTCGATATCTTGTTTATCTAATTCCATCCAGCGGCCAGTGCGCAGTTCGCGAGGCAGAATTACAGTGCCGTAGCGTGTACGTAGCAGGCGGCTTACTTTTAGACCTTGAGATTCGAAAATCCGGCGTACTTCACGGTTACGACCTTCTTTCACCACAACTTGATACCAGCGGTTAATACCGTCACCGCCAATTTCAGTGAATGATTCAAATTTCGCAGGGCCGTCATCTAGCGTCACGCCTTTGAGCATGTTGTTTTTCAGCTGCGGTGTTACTTCCCCCATAACACGTACAGCATATTCACGCTCAATTTCATTTGACGGATGCATTAAACGGTTTGCTAGTTCGCCATCATTTGTGAACAGCAATAAACCTGTTGAGTTGATGTCCAGACGGCCCACCATTACCCAGCGGTCACCGGTGATTTGAGGCAATTGCTCAAACACAGTCGGACGGTTTTCCGGATCGCTGCGTGAACAGATTTCACCTTCCGGCTTGTAGTAAATCAGCACACGGCGGCGGATTTCATCTTCAATCTGGAATTGCACTTTACGGCCGTCGATGCGAAGCTCATCGCCCGGTTCAATGCGTTCACCCACTTGGGCCACTTGGCCATTTACGCTTACACGTCCAGCGGCAATGACTTCTTCCATATAACGGCGAGAACCCAAACCAACACGTGCAAGCACCTTTTGCAATTTTTCACTCATGACAGCATAACCTTAGAAATTATCATCTACAGTTCACCTATTTATGATTTCGGCGCATGTGCATCGAGGACCATAAAAGCTTCCTTGGCATCCTGAAGGGGAGGCAATTGACCTAAAGAGTGAAGGCCAAAAGCATTTAAAAATTGTGGCGTTGTAACTAACAACGCAGGTCTTCCAGGGAGTTCTCGGAAACCGGATTCTTTAATCCAGTTCCAGTCAAACAGCGTGCGCAGCATTTGGCTGTTATTGGTGACTCCACGAATTTGTTCAATGTCCGCCCGCGTCACTGGCTGATGATAAGCAATCACAGCGAGGGTTTCGAGCAGCGATGGCGATAAACGAGATGGTCGTTCAGGCCAGGTTTGTACAATAATATTACGATATTTTGCGCGAACTTGAAATCTGTAACCTTGCGCAGTTTCAACCAATTCAATTGACCGGCCATGCTGCAGCAGTGTCAGCTGCTGCAAAAACTGGCGCAGTTCCTGCTTGCTGTAGCGGTTTTCAAAAGCTTCTTTTAAGCGCGCAACAGAAACAGCCGTATCGCTGGCAAAAATAATGGCTTCCAGCTGCATCAGCACTTCATGGGTGTCTTCCGGCTGCGGCGCTTGGTCTAAATTCAGTTCATAATTCATGTCATTGCTCATGCTTGAACTCCTTGAATTGCCAGCGGCGCTTCTACACCAGAAGCAATAATGCTGACGCGTTGCTGACGGGTCAGTTCTAAAATCGCCATAAACGTCACCACCATGCCCATACGGCCCTGGCTGGGTTTCAGCAGCGCTTCAAATTCTAAAACCTCACCGCTTTGCAGCTTGCTTTCGATATAGGCAATGCGCTCTTCCAGCAGCACCGGCTCTTGCAGCACTTGATGCACGACAGGCTCTGGACGGTTGAAAACGCACAGGATCGCATCGCGCAGCAGGCTGGCATCATAGCCGTCATTGCTGAAGGACACATAACCTAAAGCGACATTGGTTTCAAAGGTGTCGCGCTCTAAAATGGTCATTTGACCCAGGCGTTCGGCGGCCTGCTTAATGCGTAAATAGTTTTCTAAACGGTCGATCAGTTCTTGTTTTGGATCGGCTTCAACAGCCGATACATTTTTCGGTTTTGGCAGCAGCAGGCGGGATTTTAAATCGGCCAGCAGGGCCGCCATCACCATATAATCGGCTGTCAGTTCAATGTTCAGCGATTTCATGGCATCCATATAGGACAGGTACTGAGCCGCGATCGGCGCAATGTCCAGCTGGAGCAAATCAAAACCGTTTTTTTGAATCAGATAAATTAAAAAGTCGAGTGGGCCTTCGAAATGTTCTAAAAGAATTTCAAATGCGGCAGGAGGAATGTACAAATCCTCTGGAATCGTATCCTGCCACTCATCCAATACACGGATGTGTGCAGATTGCTCCACGGGTTCATGGATAGGTTGATTCATTGCAGTTATAGGCCACGCGAATTTTCAAAGGCATGAATAGCGATTTCAAATCAAATCGGGACTGAGCGTGTCAGCAGGTGATGAGAAAAAGCAAAGATAAAGTATGGCGGTAGTCTAATGGAAAAGCGCCTTGAAATAAATCACAGCAGGGCGAATTCCTTAAAAAATTCCTTGAATTGCCGAAAAAATGGCGGTGCAGTTCGCATTTTTAGTCAAAATAGCCTGGCCGGTTGTGCGGTATGATGCCTTTTCAACAGCGTAGATGCATAAAAATAGATCGGACTGCGATGAAAAATTACCAAAAAAATAAACAAAATGAATTTGGCCAGCACGTTGGCCTGCCGGTACAGCTGAATATTCAGCCGGAACACTGCTTTGCAATGCTGCATGGACAGAGGGTCCGCTTGCTGCCTTTTTCGGCGCAGGCATTCAGCGAAGCCAGGCTGCAGCAGCTGTGGGACTGTGTCCGCACAGAACCGGATGCACGCTGCTGGACCTATTTGCCTTATCCGCCGATGGCCAGCGCAGAAGCCTTACAGGCTGATCTGCAGCGCGCTTTCGGTTTTAGCAATTCACAGCATTATGTCATTGAGCTTGATGGGCGTGCCGTGGGCTGGACCGCGCTGCTGAATATACAGCCTGCGCATGGCGCAGCGGAAATCGGCAATGTGTATTTTTCACATCAGCTGAAGCAGTCAGCCGCGGCTACCGAAACCATATATTTATTGCTGAACGTCTGCTTCAGCGCAGGCTATCGCCGGGTTGAGTGGAAATGTGATGATTTGAATGAGCCTTCCAAACGCGCCGCGCTGCGTTTTGGCTTCAGCTATGAAGGGCTGTTCCGCCAGCATTATGTTGTCAAAGGCCGCAGCCGCAATACCGCATGGTTTTCGATGCTGGATGATGAATGGCCTGAGCTGGAACAAGCCTATCAGGCCTGGCTGAATGCGGATAATTTTGATGCGTCTGGCCAGCAAAAAGTCCGCCTGCAGGATTTTATGCAGCTGCATCAGCAGCATTGATCTGCTGGCTGCAGGTTGGGCCGATCGGCTTTAAGCATTCTGCATGACATATTCAATGACACGCAGGCACTGATCACGCAAGCAGAGGTTTGAATATGGGCTGTTCTGCAGCATTTTTTGGAGCAAATCAATCTCTAAAAAATATTCAAAGACCAGTTCACCTTGATTCAGCTGGATGATTCCTGCTGCCGGTTCGAGAATCACTTGGACCTCAGACTCTGGTGTCCAAGGCTCAACAGCATAAATGGTTTCATTGCCATTAAAATGGCTGATGTTCAGCAGCACCTGAAATAAATCCATATTGAGAGCCTCCTGAAGGGCTTCCGCAAATGATTTGTTTAACGCTATTCAAATGCGCTGACATCACCGGCGCCGCGGCGGATGATTTCAGGCTGAGTTCCAGCTAGATTGACAATGCTGGTGGTATTTAAGGTGCCCAAACCGCCATCGATCAGGACATCAATCAGCTTGCCGATCTGCATTTCAATATCATAAGGATCATCAATCGGGTCATTCTGCCCTGGCAGAATTAAGGTTGAAGTCAGCAGCGGCTCCCCCAGTTCTTTCAGCAGCATTTGGCAGATCGGGTTGCTCGGAATGCGCAGGCCAATGGTCTTCTTTTTCGGATGCATCAGACGGCGCGGCACTTCGCTGGTGGCCGGCAGAATAAACGTGGTAATGGCTGGGGTATTGCTCTTCAGCAGACGGTACATGGCATTGTCCACTTTGGCATAAGTGGCAATATCAGACAGGTCTGAACAGATAATGGCATATTGATGCTTGGCATCCAGCTGGCGGATTTGCGCAATGCGCTCCATGGCATTTTTATTGCCGATCTGGCAGCCAATGGCGTAAGCGGCATCGGTCGGATAGACGATCACATCGCCGGCGCGGATGCGCTCTACAGCCTGACTGATCAAGCGGGGTTGAGGATTGTCGGGATGTACGCGTAAATGCAGCATATCTGGTCCTCCATTCTTATCGTTTGGCTGCCGGTTTGAGGCAAGCCTTAAAGCAGACAATGATACAGCTGTGTCTATTATGGATGCGCAATATCTGGGCGCGCAATGCATCATGCGTAGATTTGTGTAATTTAATCAAGCATTTCACGCAGAAACTCATTCGATTGTAATGTTTTGCCATTTCGCGTGCAGGCGCAGATGCAGTCAATAAAATGCTGCGCATCTCTCGGCAGTTTCGCTTCACCGGAAAAATAGCGCTGCAGCTGGGCATGCACATTGTCTTTAAAGGCTGCGCCATCGCCGCCGTCACCGGTTAAATTGTCCAGCGAGACGCGGAATTTGCGTCCAAAAGCCTGTGCAAACAGCCATTCAATGGCTTGCGGCTTGATTTCCACCTGTTCGAATAAAGCCTGCTGCTCGCGCGTACGGCCATCCGGCGCATACCAATAGCCGAGATCCGGCAGCAGGCGGCGCTGATCGCCGGCAATGCTCCAGTGGCTGATTTCATGCAGCGCGCTGTTGAAGAAACCGTGGGCAAATTGAATGCGGGCAGGGGCGCCGCCATCTGCCGGAAAATATTCAGGTTCGAAGTCACCTTTGACCAAAATGACATTTAGGTGGGAAAACCAGTGATTAAAGTGTAAGATGAGCCAATCGACCTGATCCGGTTCTGCCGATAATTTCGCCCATTGCGAGAGTTGCGCTGGCTTGGCTGAAATGTCAGAATCGGCGGTTGAAAGTGTGCTCACAAGTGATGAAACATTCACTTCTGTTTGCGGCTGCAACAGATGCATGACTTGAATTACCCAAATGGTCTGTCTAAATAAGTGCAAAATTGTATCTTAATCTTTGACAGAGTACTGATGAATTTGTAGAATTGCCGCCTTAATTATGTCAGCAAATACCTTTCCGGCACAGATTGAGCCGTTTAAATGGGCCGAACAAGGCTTTAAATGGACAGGAACCCTGCCATTATCCCGCTTTGTTCGCATTGCCCGTGAAGCTGTTGGATCAATTGATGATCAATTGATCAGTATAGACTGTAAGCTATCAATGGATGCTTATCATCGCGTTGTTTGGCTGGATGGCCATGCTGAAACTAAAGTTCCGATGGAATGCCAGCGCTGTTTAGGCGCGGTTGAAATTGAACTGGTTTCAGATTTTCATCTGGCTCTCGTGGATGACGAGTCACTGATAGAGCGCTTGGATGAGGATGCTGATTTCATCGTTTTAGGTGAAAGTGAAGCAACAGTTAAAGGCACATATGATGCGCCTGCAACCGCTGATTTACTTGCGCTGATAGAGGATGAATTGTTATTGCTGCTGCCGTTGTCTCCTAAGCATGACGCTTGTGAACATAAGCATCAGCCTGCCGTTCAAGAGGCTGCTGAAGAAAAGCGGGATAACCCGTTTGATGTTTTGGCAGGTTTGAAGGGTAAACTTAACTAATTTTTGTGTTATACTCCCAAGTATAAGACAATCGAATTTGTTCTGATCCATTTTTTCGATCTTTGTAAGGAGCCATCATGGCCGTTCAGCAAAACCGTAAAAGTCGCTCTCGCCGTGACATGCGCCGTTCACATGACGCTTTAACCGAGAATGCATTAAC
>NZ_JAYRTF010000019.1:0-70585 GCF_041919735.1 Acinetobacter sp. | reverse complement strand
CTTTTAAATATTCAATCACCTCTGTTTTGTATAAGCCATTCACTGTTTCAGCCAAAGCATTATCGTATGAATCACCGGTCGTACCGACTGATGCTCGTAAATTTGCTGCTTCTAAACGATTGGTATAACGAATGGAAAGATATTGCACACCTCTGTCACTATGATGAATCACGTTCTTTGGCATGCCTCGATCATGCAATGCTTGCTCCAGTGCATCGAGCACCATGTCTGTATTCATCCGTGTTGATACTTTCCATCCAACAATTGCTCGCGAGAACACATCAATAATAAAGGCGGTATAGACCCAGCCTGAATTTGTTTGAATATACGTAAAGTCAGCGACCCACAGCTGGTCAGGGTGATCAGCACTAAAATTGCGTTTCACCAAGTCATCTGCTCGTTTTTGATCATCTCGGCTATGGGTAGTTTGTTTATTCTTACCTCGCCAAACACCTTGTATACCTAGCTTTTGCATCAATCGAGCAACTGTACAGCGTGCAATAATATAGCCTTCACGTTTCAGTTTTTGCCAAACTTTACGTACACCATATCGACCTGAACTTTCCTTCCAAATTCGTTTAATTTGTTCAGCATGATGCAAGTCATGTAGATCTCGCTTTGCTCGATGTTCTGGGTTTTCGCAGAGATCTAGAGTCCGGTAATAGGTTGAGGGTGCGATCGGTAAAATTCTACAAATCGCCTCGACTCCGTACAGCTCTTTATTATTATGGATAAAATCCACCATTATTTGTGTGGGCGGTCGAGTTCCGCCTGGGCGAAAAAAGCGGCTGCTTTACGTAGAATCTCATTGGCGCGTTGCAGTTCTTTATTTTCGCGTTCGAGTTGTTTGATACGTTCTTGGTCTGAAAGCTGCTGTACTTTAACTGGATTTAGTTTATCTAAATATTTTTGATACCAAACACGTAGTGTTTCAGGAGTACAACCTATCTTGGGAGCAATAGCGGTGATCGCAGCCCAATTCGATGGATAATCTTTTTCAGATTCAATCAATAATTGAACCGCTCTTTCTCTGATTTCAGGGGCATATTTTAATTTTGTCATCGGGATAGTCTCTCAGAATATTGACTCTCCGACAAACCCGGTACGGTTCAGAGCCCCAAATGAATGCATTATCCCAAATGTACTTTGTTCGATTGGCTTTGAAACGAAACTCAAAAGCTACGCCTCTAAAAATCAAAGCTATTACCATCAATATGATAGGTAAATATAAGGCTGACAGAACCGCTGAATAGACAATAGGGAAAGCCGCAAAAAGACCAGCGCCACCTAGAACCATCCATGTTTCATTACCATCCCAAACGGGAGCAACGGTGTTCATCATCACATCACGCTCTTGCTGATTTTTAATAAAGGGGAATAAAATCCCGATACCTAAATCAAAGCCATCAAGTAGCACGTAAATAAAAACACCAACTGCAATAATGACAATCCAGATTAAAGATAAATCAATCATAAAGATGCTCCTTGATCCTGATCATCAATTTTTTCATCAATAGCACTCAGGGGGCGCATTGGTGTTTTAAAATGGCCAACGCCTCCGATTTCTTCTGGTGTGTTATGTAAAAACTCAGGTCCTTTATGCATGAGTTTGAGCATGTAATAAATGCCCACACCAAAGACAATAAAATACACGATCACAAAAATAATGAGGGTTAATCCCACCTGTTCTGCTGAGACTGGAGAAAGGGCATCTTTTGTCCTCATAACGCCATAGATAATCCATGGCTGACGTCCTACTTCTGTGGTGAACCAACCTGCGAGTAACGCGATGAAGCCTGAAGGACCCATTAGGATTGCAAAGCGATGAAACCACTTACTCTCATAGAGGCTGCCTGTTTTTCTGAGCCATAGGGCCGTGACTGCAAGGAAGAGCATAAGCATGCCAAGCCCAACCATAATACGGAAACTCCAAAATACGATTGTTGAATTTGGACGATCTTCAGGTGCAAAATCTTTTAATCCTTTCACCGTCCCATTCATGGAATGGGTCAAAATTAGGCTTCCTAAATGTGGAATTGCAATCGCATATTTCGTGCGTTCTTCTTGCATATCAGGAATACCAAATAAATATAAGGGCATCCCATGATCATGGTTCGTTTCCCAATGGCCTTCCATAGCAGCAAGTTTAGCTGGTTGATGTTTTAGGGTATTTAAACCATGGGCATCACCAATAAAAACTTGGAGGGGGGCTAAAATAAGGATTAACCAAAGCGCCATTGAAAATGATGTTTTGACTAATGCATCTCTACGGCCTTTGAGCAAGTGCCACGCAGCAGTAGCAGCAACAAGAAGAGCAGCTACTAAAAAGGCTGCAAGTGCCATATGGAATAAGCGATAGATAAAGGATGGGTTAAAAACAATAGCAAACCAATCTTGAGGTACAACAACCCCATTTTCAATCGTGAAGCCTTGTGGTGTCTGCATCCAACTGTTTGAAGACAAAATCCAGAACATTGAAATACATGTACCGATAGCGACCATCAGTGTGGCAAAAAAGTGTGCTTTTTTACCGACACGCCCCCATCCAAAAAGCATAATGCCTAAAAATCCTGCTTCTAAGAAGAAAGCACTTAGAACTTCGTAGCTCAGTAAGGGGCCTGTAACGCCTCCTGCAAATCGAGAAAATTCACTCCAGTTTGTACCAAACTGATAACTCATCACGACACCAGAAACGACACCCATACCGAATGATAATGCAAATACTTTCACCCAGAATTTGAATAAATCATGATAAATAGAGTCGTTTGTTCTAAGCCATCGCCATTCTAAAACTGCAAGAAAGCTTGCAAGCCCAATAGAAATCGCAGGGAAAATAATATGAAATGACACCGTGAATGCAAACTGAATACGTGCTAACTCAAGTGCCGTAAAACCTAAGGTCATAGCAACTCTCCACATCCGAAGCATGCTCTAGATTGCATATGCTCTGATATGAGTGTGCCTACACAGATACGTGCATTTTTTAAAAGTAATAACATAGCGATTAGTCTCTTCAACTAATTAAATTTCAAAACAATAAGGAATTGCCAATAAATTTAGACAGCAAAAGAGAGAGGAGGTGCTCGACCTTGAGGGATCAGAAATAATTGCTTTAAAAGAAAGAAGATATGAAAGAAAGCTTCTTTAAAAGCTAATAACCGAACTTGAATTCTCACGACTACTTCTTTAACACCCATGTCTGGTAGTGGAACGACATGTGCGTAAACAACACAGTACTGACATTGATGATTTGCATCGTGATGATGGCTAGATGAAGTTTTTTGTTCAAGATTTGCATGATTAAGCTTTTCAGTATCATGATTAGCTAAATCCAGCTCTTGATGAGAGTGATTATGCGTAGAATGATCTGAGCTATGCTTATGGTAAGAAGTATCTAATTGAAGTGCATGGACAATAGTTTCACAGACAGGAGAAATTTGATATTTCTCTGGAAGCAAAGGCTGTATAAAAACAGCAATCTGTAACAAGATTGCTGAGAATGCGAGCAATCTTCCTAAAACCATGATCACTTAGATTGTCTCAATTATCCAAGTAAGATGGTTAGATTGTAGCAGAATTACTATTTATTAAAAGTATAAGCGATATTAATTTAATAGTTTTGATTTAATCCAGCGTAATAATTTTTAGGATAAAGTAAAAATAAAAATAATTGATTTCAATCTGAATCAATTCAGATTGAAATCGTGCATGATTAATTTTGCTCTAAAAAAATAATGATTAAAATTTATAAAGTAAAGTAGATGAATGTATTTTCACGACATTGTAGGGATATTTATTAACTGGCCCTTTAACGGAGATGAAATTTTGTGACTGAGTATATTCTTGAATCGATTTAAGCAAACTCATTGCTTCTCGAGATAAGGGGGATATGGTTTTCTTTTTCCGCCTTCATCTGCTCTTTAGAAATAACCGAGATATTATGCTTAGGTGGAAATTACCCTTTAGATCCTGAAAAAATTGGATTTCCAAACTTAATTAGATCTTAAGAACTTAAATTTATCCTGAGAGAAAATATTTTTGAGGGTAGATCAGTGAGTCAACAAGTGAGTGTATTACGAAATAATAAAATATTTCTCAGTATTTGCACATTGGTCTTGGTAATTTTAGGAGTTTGGTGGGCGAGCAGTTCACTATTTAATAAAAATAAAGCGGAAAAATCAAAGCCACAAAATGTAACCGCCAATGAAACAGAAACCATAGATGTCTCTGGTAATCAGATTTTAATTTCGCCCACACAGATTCAACAGGCAGGTATTCAATTACAAACTTTAGGACAAGCGACAAGTGATGTACAACTTGCACTGACTTTGCAGGGGCAAGCGCAGTGGTCACCTCAAAGTAAAGTGGTCTTAACCAGCCCGATAGCGGGGATAGTTCAACAGGTACTGGTGCAACCTTTAGCAGAAGTTGGTCTCCATAGTCCTGTACTGGCCATTCATAGCCCTGATTTAATTCAGATTCAAAATGAAATTTTACAAATTCGTGCACAACTGCAATTGGCCAGCCAAAATTTGGCACGTGAACGCAGTTTATATGCTGAAGGGATTATTGCTGAAAAACGTGTACAGGAAGCCCAGAATGTAGTGCAACGACTGAATATTGATTTGAGTGCCAAGCAACGCATGTTGCAGTTTATGGGAGGAAGTAGCAGTCAGGGACTGAATTCCGTAGTGTATGTTAAAAGTCCCGCCAAAGGCAGTGTAGAAAGTTTACAGGTATCTGCAGGTCAATATGTAGAAACCGGCGCAGTACTGGGTCAGTTGGTGAATAGTGATCTACCTTTGCAATTAATGTTGCAAGCCCCTTTAGCGGATAGCAAATATATCCAGATTGGCGATCTGGTTAAAGTTGAGGGGTGTGAAATTACTGGGCAGGTACAAAAAATTGCACCAGCACTTTCAGACAATACGCAATCTCAAAATGTTTTAGTTCAGATGAATGCCAAGGACAACTGTTTAAAAGTACAACAGTTTATTAAAGCGAATATTCAAAGCCATAACCCGACAACAGAAACTGCATGGGTAATACCAAGTACTGCCTTGACTTTAAAAGATAACAAGCACTTCATTTTTATCAAAAATCAAAATGGTTTCTTTGCAATGCCGGTGGAATTGGTGGGTGCGAACCAGCAGCAAAGTCATGTGATTGGAAACACATTAAAACCTGGAATTCAAGTTGCTGTGAATGGTGTCGAACGTCTAAAAGCCGTTTGGTCAGGTTTCGGTGCAGAGCAGGCACCACCTGCCAGTAGTAGCACTGCGATGAAATGAGGTTAGGCACATGTTAAAACGTATTATTGCATTTTCACTGAGTCAACGAATCCTAATGCTGTTATTGGGTGTGGCAATCAGTGTTGCAGGTTATTTGGCATTTACAAAATTGCCGATTGATGCCTTTCCCGATGTATCAAGTACACAGGTTCAAATTGTGATGAAATCTCCTGGCATGACGCCAGAAGAGGTGGAAAGCCGTATTGTGGTACCGATAGAACAGGAAATGTTGGGAATTCCTCATCAGACTGTATTACGTTCACAATCTAAATATGCCATTGCAATCATTACCCTGGATTTTGCAGAAGGGACAGATCCTTATTGGGCCCGACAACAGGTCAATGAGCGTTTGACTGGAGTCATGTCAGCTTTGCCTGGCAATGCCTCTGGTGGGATTGCGCCTATGACGACGCCATTAGGTGAATCTTTTATGTTCACTTTACATGGCCCTATGAGTGATATGGAAAAACGAACCTTGCTCGATCGGGTCGTCCGTCCACAGCTCAGAAAAATTGAAGGGGTAGCGGATGTCAATGTCCTGGGGGGGTTGGCACGTACTTTTGAAGTGACACCCAACCTGGATGCTCTGGCATCAAGAGGTCTATCTCTTGATCAGTTAAAACAAGCAATTGAATTAAATAATGCAAGTGACGGTGCCGGTCGTCTGAATGAAAATGGAGAATCATTACTGATTCGTAGCGATAGTCGTGTCACCAATTTACAAGAGCTGGGTGAGATTATTGTTTCCAATCATCAAGGGACACTGGTGCAAGTGAAGGACATTGCCGATGTCCATACCGGTGCCCTTACCCGTTACGGGGCAGTGACCGAAAATGGTCAGGGTGAAGCTGTTCAAGGGATTGTCCTTACTTTAAAAGGCGCCAATGCACGTCAGGTTGTGCAAAGTGTGCGTGAACATTTGCAGGACATTGAGAAAAACTTACCCCCGGGCATTACGATCAAGCCTTTTTATGACCGTGGTGAACTGGTGAATCGTGCCATTCATACCGTGAGTAAAACCTTGATCGAGGCGATTGTACTGGTCCTGATTTTATTGCTGTTGTTTTTAGGCAATTTAAGAGCCGCTTTGGTTGTTGCCGCGATTTTACCTTTATCTGCGTTGAGTACCTTCTTAATGATGCGTCAGTTTGGATTAAGTGCCAACCTGATGTCATTGGGTGGCTTAACCATTGCTATTGGTTTGCTGGTCGATGCGGCTGTTGTGGTGGTGGAAAATATCGAAATGCAACTGGCAGATGCACACGAGTCCAAACACCGTTTGTTTTTACCGTCGCTGAACGTCATTTATCGCGCGGTTTGTGAGGTGGCGGTGCCGGTGACCGCAGGAATGATCATTATTATGCTGGTCTTCATTCCGTTGATGACGTTGCAGGGGCTGGAAGGGAAGCTTTTCTCTCCGGTGGCGCTGACCATTGTCTTTGCACTGTCGAGCTCACTGATTTTTTCATTAACAATTATTCCGGTGCTGTGTTCTTATTTCTTGAAATCTCAAGCACATCACACGCCATATATTGTTGCTAAGCTGGAACAGGCATATAGCAAGGTATTAAATGCAAGTTTAGCTCATCCGAAACGTGTTTATGCTTTGGCCGGAGGCGCTTTGGTGGTTGCTGCACTTATTTTCCCACTCATTGGTAAGTCTTTTATGCCAACCATGGATGAAGGTGACACCATATTGCAGCTGGAAAAAATGCCATCGATCAGTCTGCAAAATTCAATTGCACTTGATCTGGACATTCAAAGAAGAATTCTAAAACAAGTTCCAGAAGTGGCCCGCATTGTGGCAAGAACAGGCTCGGATGAACTGGGCCTGGACCCCATGGGCTTAAATGAAACCGATAGCTTTGTCATTTTGAAACCGCAAGATCAGTGGCAGGGACAAAGTAAGGAGCAGATTTTAGCCAAAGTTCGCCATGTATTGACTGACGTTCCTGGAGTCAATCTGACCTTTAGTCAGCCGATTGAAATGCGGACCTCAGAAATGTTATCAGGTGTACGTGGAGATTTAGCAGTCAAAATTTTTGGTACCGATTTAGACCAGCTAAATCAGCTGTCTAAGCAAATTTCTACCGTTCTACAAGGGATCAAAGGCAGTGAAGATGTCATGACGTTGGAAAATTCCGGGGTGCAATATCAGGAATTACGTATTCGTCGTGATATGGCTGTTCGCAATCAGCTAGATAGTCAAAGCATACAGGCACAACTCAAAATGCTCATCGAAGGGCAGCAAATTAGTTCGATTATTGAACAGGGTCGACCGGTTCCGTTGATGATCAAAGGTGATCCGCGTCTGGGGCAATCCAGTTTTGCCCTTGCAAATATGAATTTACCTGTTGAAAACTCAGCGGCTGTACCATTGTCCTCTTTAGCAGAAATGGTCAAGACTGAAGGTGTCGTTAAAATTGACCGGGAAAATGCTTCAAGAATGTCCGTTGTCCGTGCCAATGTGCGTGACCGCGACCTGGTCGGTTTTGTCGAGGAAGCAAAACAGCAGGTTGCCCAGAGAGTTAAATTACCGGCAGGATATTCATTGAAATGGGGTGGCCAGTTTGAAAATCAACAACGTGCAGCAGCGCGTCTGATGCTGGTTGTCCCTGCAGCGTTGACCATGATTTTTTTCCTGCTCTTTACAACTTTAGGTTCTGTTCGTCAGGCAGTACTGGTTTTTGTGAATATTCCCTTTGCTTTAATTGGTGGAGTCGTGGCCTTAGCCATTACCGGTGAATATTTATCGGTGCCTGCTTCGGTCGGATTTATTGCATTAATGGGGATTGCTGTACTGAATGGTTTGGTGATGATCGGTTATTTTAACCAGCTCATTTCACGCGGCATTGCAATTGAAGAGGTGGTTCGTGAGGGAGCTATGCGACGTTTACGTCCAGTGATGATGACTGCAAGTATCGCGGCTTTGGGTTTAATTCCCTTGCTCTTTACCACTGGGCCAGGTGCTGAAATTCAGCGTCCATTAGCGATCGTGGTAATTGGCGGGTTAATTTCCTGCACCTTACTGACGCTGATTTTACTTCCTAACTTGTTTAAACAATTTGGTTTAGTGCGAGATATTCATGTCTGAAATGTGCCAACTCTCTATCAACATCTCCAGTGATATTGCGGAAGAATTAATGAGCCATTTATGGCTCATTCCCGAGATTGTGACAGGATGTACCTGTATCCCGGCACAAGGTTTCGGCAGCCACCAACATTATCGCAACATTCAAGAAAAAATTCGGGGTGCAACTGAGCGTAATTTGATTCTGTTGATTTTACCCCTCGCAACTGTGCCTTTAATTTTAGCCCATATCCAAAAGAAATTTAAATCAAGTGACTGTTTCTATTGGGTATTACCAACCATAGCATCGGGTTATGCTGGTCAAGGAAAGGTGAACGAATGAAACCAGAGATAGCTACTCAACCCCGTTTGCTGGGTAAAGCCTTATGTTTAATAGGCTTGGGCTGTTGTGTGATGATGGCTTCTGTCGTCTCCGCGGAACCCGCTTTGGATCAGGTCTTGCCACCACTCGATGCGATCAAGCAGAGCTTGTCACAGCATCCAACTGTTCGGTCGGCAGTCTCGGATCAGGACTATGCCAATTTTGCAGGACAAGGGCTAAAACTGGGCCATCCCTGGACCGTACGTGCGGGGATGCAGCTTCGTAACACCGATGCCCAGGATGGTCAAACAAAGTCCAATAGTTATGAGCCGAACTTTGGTGTTGAAAAGCAGATTCGTTTGCCTGGCAAATACCGGCTGGATCAGGATTTGGCGCAACGAGGGATGAGTATTGCAGAATTAAAATATGAAGATGCCAAACATGAAGTTGCCAAAACCTTGTTGAATCAGTGGTTTGCCTATATGCGTAGTGCTTTGCAATTGACACGCTTAGAGGAACAGCAGGCAAGAATACAACACTATATGCAAATGACCCAGCAGCGTATCCGTGCTGGAGATGCCCCACGACTGGAACTGATGCTGCTCAGCAATGAATCTCGGCAAATCGAAGAACAATATATGCAGGCTAAAACAGCTTACTACCAAGCACAGCAGCTATTGTCACGTGATTATCAGGGGAAAATTCCAGAACACTGGAGCAGTGATGTCATCAAAATTCGCCCACTCGAATATACACAGACTGAATGGATACAGCAGGTTTTGTCTGCTAACCATGAGCTTGAGTTGGCCAAAACGCAGGCAGCACAGCAAGATGCGTTAGTCAAAAGAGAGAAACTCAATCGGGTAGCTAATCCTACGGTCGGAGTGGGCTATAGTCGTGAGCAGTCAAGCATTGAAAATTTGATGAGTGTGAGCGTTTCAATTCCACTCGCCAGTCGGCAAGTGCGGATAGCTTCTGGTATGGCCATGGCGGAAGCTCAAAAGGCCAATTTTGAGATCGGACGAGTAGAAAACCGTTTGCGTCAGGAAACGCAATACTGGTTCACGCAGATGGAGTCGGCAACTGTACGGAGTGAGCAGGCTCAACAGAATTTGGCACAGTTACAGCAACAACATGGATTGATGCAAAAAGCATATAAGCTCGGTGAATTGAGTTTAAATGAACTGTTACTTCATTCACAGCAACTGGTTGATGCGCGCGGTCGAATTGATCAAGCCAAAATTGATTATGCAGAAAGCTTGAGTTTACTATTGCTGAATTCGCATCAGTTATGGCCTTTACATGAGGATCATCAGGCAGAGTAAAATAGTAGAGTGCTGATATATCAATGCTTTGTATGATTATTATTCGGTTGGTGTTTTATCTTCCTTGGGCCAGAGTACCTGCCGCTTTCACAGAAATAAATATAGGCTTGTAAGTAGCAGAATGAGAGGGTAGCTCAGACGTGAGAATATTGTTAGTTGAAGACGATGCCTTACTGGCTAAGGCGACAGCACGGGGCTTAGACCATGCAAATTTTGTGGTCGATATCGCCACCACAGCAGAGCAAGCCTATCATTTTTTGGCGAGTTATGATTATCAGTTTATTTTGCTTGATTTAGGTTTGCCGGACCGGAATGGGGTGGAAGTTTTAAAGTCACTGCGCCGTAAAAAGAATAAAGTAGGCGTTATTATTCTGACTGCTCAGGATAAAATTCAGGAGCGTATTTCAGGTTTGGATGCAGGAGCAGATGATTTTGTAGTTAAGCCATATGATTTGTATGAAGTCATTGCACGGATTCAAGCAGTATTGCGCCGTATTTCAGGTGAAGTGAGTGATTTGATTCAGATTGGCAATATTGCAGTTAATAAAGCGACCAAACAGGTACTGAGAGATCAAACTGAAGTTGAATTAACTCAGAAAGAATTTCACTTGCTGGAACTCTTTATCCTTAACCGTGGCCGGATTATTTCACGGGAGAGCATAGAAAACTCATTTTATGCCTATGATGCGGATGTAAGCAGTAATGTGATCCAGGTCTATATTCATAATTTACGGCGCAAGCTTGGGAAAAACATTGTCCGTACAGTGCAGGGTTTTGGCTATATTATGGATGAAAATTATTAATGGCCAATTTCATTCGCAGTTATTCACTGACCAGACGTCTATCATTTATTTTAATGGTCATCACCGCCAGTGTGTGGGTGGGTAGTTTAGGTTGTATTTACTGGGGAATGCAGCGTACCGCGAATAATATTTTTGATAAATCACTGGCTGAAACAGCCCATGCTTTACTTTCGACTACTTCAAGTTCACTGGCGGGGCGAATCCCGGATCATACGGTCATCGAGAAAGCTCAAGGGGAGCATTATAATCAGATTATATTCCAGATCTGGCATCGTAATGGCAAGTTGATTTATCGTTCGGTTGGCATTGGCACACATCCGTTTGTCCAGCAAGCCAACTTTGGCTGGATTCAGATTCGTAATAAAACCTATCGCAGTTATTCGGTTTGGGACAGCACCCACACTATACAAGTACAAATTGCACAGGTTTGGACGATCCGTCAGGATATTCAGAGAGATATGTTGTTATTTTTAATAGGGATTTCAGCATTTTTTTTACCATTACTGTCCTGGCTGATTTTACAGACCATACGCAGCCATCTTTCTACTGTGTTCAGCATCAGTCAAAACTTGGAAAAGCAGTCGATTGAGCATTTAAAACCTATTAATCTTGTCGTACCCAAAGAAATCGAACCTTTGGTGAATTCATTAAATACATTATTGAGTGAAATTGCAGAAAGTTTGCAACGTGAAAAACGTTTCACCTCAAATGCAGCTCATGAGTTACGTACACCTCTAGCTGCGATCCGCCTGCATGCACAAGTTTTGCAGAGCGCACGTTCTACCGAGGAGGCGCGAGAAGCAACTGAGGACATCATGATTGGCATTGATAAGGCCTCGCGAATGATTACGCAGTTACTAACCTTGGCACGGATTGAACCCAATGCTCATCAAGCTCAAGGCTCGGTTGATCTCGTTAATGTGATTCAAAGTACCCTTGCGATGATGGATTTTCAGCTTCGTCAGGCAAAGATTGACTTACAGTTACAACTGGAGTCGGCCCTGGTCATGGCACAAATGGATCAATTGGAAATTATGCTCCGTAATCTTTTAGAGAATGCCATCATCTATCGTAGTTATGAACGCCCGTGTGTCATAAAAATCAGTTGTGGCTGTGTTAAAAATTATAGCTTTGTGCAGATTGAGGATAATGGAATTGGTTTGGATGAAGCACAAATACCGCTGATTTTCCAAAGATTCTATAGGGTGAATCAGAACAGTGTCATTATTGGTAGTGGTCTCGGCTTATCGATTGTTAAGCAAATTGTCGATTTATATCACGGAAAAGTTGAGTTACGTCGGACAAATGCTATTGGTGGTCTTATGGTTAGGATTGAATTTAACCAGCAGAACTAAATAATGACGCTATTTAATGGGCTGAGAACTAGTTTTCAAAATTGAAGATTGGGGTGCCATAACTACTTATGGCTATATAGCGACAGAGGTAAAAAAGCCTACTGTCCTACACTCATATATTGCAGCATAAGTCTGATAAAAGCAGTAATATAACTTATGCCACTTAAAGTGAGGGTGATATTAGAGTCTGTAACTCATTTTGTGTAAGTCCGATTTTTTATAAATGATCATTTAATCAACCATCGAAATGAATAGTAAATCAATTCATTGCTTAAAGTCATGAGTAGTAATGCCACATAAGATTGGCAATGTCTATTTCTTAGCAGGATTTAATGTTACGAAGTAAATTACTTCTTTCTTCACAGAATCATCGGAAGAAAAGATTTTTCTTTTCTTGATTGACGGATCACACTATTCAATGACTCATTTGTATAAATTGTATGATGTACTTTAGCAGGATAGCTAATGTCTCCTCTGATACAATGGTTTTCCCTGAAGGTAGTATATGTCACAAATTCACCAATCTTTACATAATGTAAAAGTCTTTTGGAAGCACAATAAGGGTTCATCAGATACTTAAAATAGCGTCCAGTAATTATCCAGTCTTTAATAAAACTTTCTCTATCTCTAAAATCAAATTTTTTTCTAAAAGTGATTTATGTAAATCTTTTTCTGTGAGCAATTGAGAATGAATAAAGCGTAAATCATCTTGGGACAATGTATCCCATTGATTAGGCTTTAAGTATTCTGATTTTTGGGGTATTAATTTAACAATATCACTTGATGAATAGCTATCAGCAGATAATAAGTTAAAAATAATTGGAATAATCTGTTGGCGTGAAGCTGTCGGCTGCTCTTGATATGCAGTCTTGATACATTCGATCAGGTGTTGGGGCTTATATTCATCTTTGAACATAGTATAAATACGACGCTCATCCTCAGTAACCAATTGTCTAAAAAAATCTTCTGATGATTTATCAACAGGTATACTTTTGATTTTTTGTTGAAGATCAAAAATTTTACGATCCATATCAGGGATAACTAAATCAGAATAGCGTGAAATTTTCTCAATATTTCCTGATCGTAATGCATCTAGCATGGGGTGTACAGGTTTCAATTCTTCATTATAAATTTGTTGCAGCAGCTTAGATGTAATTCGTTCCTTATTTGTTGCAATAGCTCTTAATTGGGCAAGAACAAATAACTTAACTACAATATCAATAATGCCTTGGCTCAAGTCATACCAAATATGTCGAATATCATCTGATAGGAACTCATCTCTTTGGTTAAGTAATTGCTGTTTCCAAAGCTTATCTGTAAAAGCTATCCATTCAGGGTTAAGCTGATTATCAATGTATTCTTGTAATGGCTCCCAGAAAATAGCTCCAAAACCAGCTCCTCTACGTGCTGAGCGAAAGTCAGCCTCAAAAATTTCTCTGGCTTTAGGTGTACCAATTAACATGATAGGTACACCAATAGTATTTACCATTGTGACAAAGAAATTTAACATCTCTTGAGGGCCACCAGATTTTGAGCGACTTAAATGCTGGATCTCATCAATGACCAATAGCCCTAATGCATGAGCATTCGCTAGTTGTGACATTTTAGTGAGTAATGCCTGAATGTTGTAGCGTTTTAGCCCATATTGCTTCTCATATTGAGTATCAAGGACTTGATCTAATGCTCGGAAGAAATTTAAGCAAATTTCTTTTAAGGAACCATTATGTGAACAATCAATTTTTAGGTAAACGACTTGCTCAATATTTAGATCAGGGTGATAAATAACTTGAGGATAGGCTGAAAGAGTTCTAATTAATGACGTCGTTTTTCCGTATCCAGAACAGCCAATCAGAACCATACTTTGAGCTGTTGATTTCACACTTTCAAATCTAAAAGCTTGAAGATCACCTTTCTGTATGCGCTCGTATCCGTTTTGTAGGTGTTTTTGAAGATCACCTGTACGTGGATTCCTTCCGACATACCCTCCACGAATCATCAATGAGATTCTTTCTGTTAAAAGGATGTGGTTATTAAGTGGTTGGAAAAACTCATCACTAAGACGAGCAATTGAATGGGAGCGGACGACTCGTGGGGCATTGAGATCTTGAAGAGAAGGGTCTGAACTAGATCTTAAATGACGAGTCTGAGTATAAGCTTCCAGTAAAGGAGGTAAAGCTTCAATGAATGGGTTGCCCTTATAGGCAGGAACACCTGTATCTTGGTAAACAGCTTGAACTTTTAACGGATGCATGAAAATTTACTCCTCATCATCACTGAATAGTCCAGGAGAGAATGGGAGACTATAGTCATCATCTTCTACTGATTTATTAAACTTTATAATATTAGCCATTTGTTGACTTTCTGGTAAAGGTGTTAAATTAGTTTTTTGCCTTTGTTCCTTTTTATTGGCTCGAATTTGGCTAATTCTTTCACGGCTTGATTGAGTTGATTTAGGAGTTTGCTTTTTGGCGTTATCAATGATTGCCTGAACTGATCTTTTAAAGGCGATACTGTGTGGAGTTTCTGCATGTTTAGCATTCGCTTGCGCATATTTCTCAAGATATTGCTTATCCCAAACCTCCGAGAAACTCATATTTGCATAAGCACGACTCCGAATATTTAAGGAACAAGTCCAATAGGATTGGCTAGCAGAATTTGGGAAAAGATAGATTTTATTTGTGTTTTGAAGATCATATGCTGCTTTTAGGTTCTGAGGACGTTGTATTTCATCACTACGATGTAACCAGCCTTCTCGTAAGACTTCACTACTATTGTAATACAATCCCCATGCATTGATTCCTAGTGGAGAGATTGAAACTTTAGTCCGTGGCAATAATGAAACTCGAAACTGTTCAGCATCAACTGTACGGAGCTTGCCCATACGGTTCTGAATTCCCCAATTCCAAAGGTGAAGTGGAATAGATGGAATATCTTCAGGGATGTCCTCATCTCGATCATATTTTTCTAGAACATGATGATTGTTACGAAATAGAATCGCCTGAATAATAATTTGAGTGAATTCTTTTAGGGTAAGTGCTGCTTCAAGTCTATAATCAGATTCGCCATGTTTCTTAATCCGATGACCTTGAACAATACCTGGAGCATAGGGTTTAAATTCAGCTTGAATAGTACGAAAGCAGCTTTCTACAACTGCTTTGGCATCTCCTCTTCTTGGTGGAGCTGTTTCTAAACGCACATTATAGCCATTGGTCAGAGTTTCAGCTTGTTCACTCAACATTTCTGCTCGGTCAGCAAGAATTGCACTTGGTAAACCAACAGTCGGCCACTCATCTTCAGATATTTCGATATCAAACTCTTTGCAAAGAACAACTTTACTACTACATGCAACAGATACAGTTTGCATAGCGATTGCATATGAAGGGTTATCAACACCGACATAAAAACCAGCGATCATACGACTAAAGACATCACTTATGCTATAAAAGGTCGGTCTACCTATAATCTTGGTCCGATCATCATCTGCAACTAAATAAATATCAGCAATCGTTGCATCAATTTCATAACGACTACCAGGTCCAAGTACACTTGATGTGCTTGTTGCAGATAAGGGACGCTTATCCTTTTTAAAATCAGTAGGATTTGTTTGAGCTTCGATAAGTTGGGGTTTTGTGTATTCTCGATGATAAAAATACCGGAATTGCCTTAAAGTTGGATAATTCTTGCTATCTTCTTTGGGGTAGTACTGTTCATATAAGCTTTGGAACTTTTGATACGCTTCAGTTGTTTTGAGTGGACTATTTACGAGTAGATATTTAGAGATCGTCAATCTAAATAGTCTTTCTATTTCAAGGGTAATTTGACAACCTTCACCATCACCAAATTGACGTTTACGTCCATTTTTCTTGGTGTTAATTTCTGTCCGAGTTTTACCGGGGGCACCACTATTTTTATAATCTGGCAATAGCGCGTTGGGAATTTGTCCTCTTTGCCAATATTTTCGCAGATATTTATAAATCGTTGGTTTAGACACCAAACCAGAAGACTCAATTTTATGAATTAAAGTTGCCCGAATTGATGGTTCATAGTGGTTCGGTTCTTGGATAATTTCTCTTATAAGATTGAAAGCCTTGTCTCTTTTGATAAAGGCAATGGAGTCTAAAGCAGGTTCTTCTAAAATCAAATTGACAAAAGGGTCTTTAGCGCGTGTTAAGCGTTCATTATCTAAGTATTCAGAAAGAGCTTCTTCTCTCACTACTTCAGGTAAAGCATTCTTTTTATTGATCTGAATCCAGAATATATCTCCAAAATTAATAAAAAGAATACGGTAAAGTTGATCATCAAATTTAAGAACCTCATTGATTTGCCACATTGAGGAATCCTTCTACAAGTTGATGTTGATAGAATGTGATATCTTTTACTCTTAATTCTTTGAATTTCTGGGTAATATCAAATTTGATTAGGCGATGGGCCATAAGTTGTTTTAGGTCAGCCAAGGATTGACCAAGGTCTTGTTGATATTCTCGATCAATAGATTTACAGACATCAGATAGTTTCATTTGTAGGTGTTTTTGGCAGAAAAATTCAAAATTACTCAAAGCATTAAGCAGTTGGTCATAATCGTGCATATCTGTCTGAGATGAATAAAGCCATTTGATATTATCAAGTACAGTTGGATTCAGCTCTTTTTCAGTAATGATGTACCAAGGAATTTCCTTGCTCGCCCAATAACGCCTTTCGATTTCTAATTTCTCAATAGTTCTAGGATTTTTGAGTTCTGATAAAGGTTTGACCTGAATAACAAATTGTTTATGGGATGAGCTATCTACTAAAAAATCCGAAGTCATTACCTGATTGATGCCACGAATATTAGGATGTCTAATGCCATTATTAGAGGAAATCTCAATGGTTTCATCTCGTAGTAGAGGGTATTGCTCGCGTATATCTTGTACATGACCCATCCAGTCTAAAGTTAAAAAGACGCCAAGCTCCAAGTTGGATAGCAGATGATGGGTGCGTTTGGTTTTAAATGAGTAGATACGATGGGATAGACCTTGGGATGGCACTTCATGAATTCTTAGCCAAGGTTTATAGTTAGCACCTGAACCTTGTCCACGTCCTTCTTTGATTCGTTTAGCAATCTGTATCTCGGTTAAGCCATTCAGAGATTTAGCCATTAAAAAGCCCAGTATACTTTTTAATCAGTATACTTGGGCTTTTTATAGTTAACAACTATTTTGTGTAGTTAATAACTTTAATGTCATAGTTAGCAACTGTTTTGTATAGTTAATAACTATTTTGTCTGACCACAATTCCAGCCTTTTATCGAAAAATTATTCTACCGTTACCGATTTGGCCAAGTTACGTGGCTGATCGACATCCGTACCACGCAGAACTGCGACATGGTAGGAGAGCAGCTGTACCGGAATGCTGTAAACAATCGGGGCTAAAATTTCATTCACACTCGGTACATAAACCACATGCTGGCGGTCTTTGGCTTTAATGCCGCTATTTTCATCCGCAAAGACAAACAGTTCACCGCCGCGTGCCTGAACTTCTTCCATATTGGATTTGAGTTTATCCAGCATGTCATCTTGCGGCGCCAAAATTACTACCGGCATGTCATTGTCGACAAGGGCCAATGGACCGTGTTTAAGCTCACCCGCCGCATAGCCTTCGGCATGAATATACGAAATTTCTTTCAGCTTCAATGCACCTTCAAGCGCAATTGGGAACTCTGTACCACGGCCTAAGAACAGGCAGTGATTTTTTTCTACAAACAGTTCTGATAAACGCAAAATTTCAGCATTATTTTGCAGCGTATCTAGAATAACTTTTGGTGTGTGCCAAAGTTCAGCCACAATTTCAGAAATTTGGGTATCAGCAATAGTATGTTTGATTTGGCCAATTTTAAGTACCAACAACATCAGTGCAGCAAGCTGTGTGGTAAATGCTTTGGTCGATGCCACGCCAATTTCAGGGCCTGCAAGGGTTAACAAGCTGTGATTAGTTTCGCGCACCATCGATGATGTTGCAACGTTACAAATCGTCATTGTGGTGATGTTTAAGTTTTTCGCTGCTGCACGTTTTTGTGTATCACGTAGCGCAGCTAAAGTATCGGCGGTTTCACCAGATTGAGAAATACACACATATAATGTGTTGTTGACAATCACCGGTGAGCGATAACGGAATTCGCTGGCAATTTCGACTTGGCAAGGCACATCGACCAATTGCTCAAACCAGTATTTTGCAATCATGCCGGCATGGTAGCTGGTGCCGCAGGCAATAATCTGAACTTGCTGGATTTTAGAAAAATCTTCAACGGCAGCAGTCAGAAAATCTTCACGCAGCGTATTGCTATTTAAGGCTTGAGAAATGGTTTGCTTAATCGCTTCAGGCTGCTCATAAATTTCTTTGAGCATATAGTGCTTATATTCGCCTTTCGATGCGTTGCTGACGGTTGCATCCAGCTCTTTGACTGGACGTTCAACACGCTTGCCATCGACAAACACTTCAATGCTGGTGCGGGTCAGGCGCGCAATGTCGCCTTCTTCAAGATAAATAAAACGGTTGGTAATCGGCAGCAATGCAAGCTGATCTGAGCTGATAAAGTTTTCACCAATGCCGACACCAATCACCAAAGGTGAACCTTCACGCACAGTGATCAATTCATCTGGATGATCGGTATGAATGATGCCTAGGGCATAAGCGCCTTTTAATTGCGGCACCACCTGTTTCACCGCTTCCAGCAGGCTTGGTGTTGATTTCAGCGCATCATTGACCAAATGCGCAACCACTTCTGTATCGGTCTGTGAGGTGAACACGTAGCCTAAAGCTTCCAGATCATCTTTCAGCTCTTGGTAATTTTCAATAATCCCGTTATGAACAACAGCGACATTGCCTGAAATATGCGGATGAGCATTATTTTCAGTCGGTTTGCCGTGAGTTGCCCAGCGGGTGTGCGCAATTCCTAAAGAACCGGCAATATGTGATTCATTTACGGCTTGTTCAAGGTTCGCGACCTTACCGACACGGCGCTCGCGAAGCACCTGACCTGCGTTGATCAGGGCTAAGCCAGCAGAATCATAACCGCGGTATTCAAGGCGTTTTAGGCCTTCAATTAAAATATTTGTAATGCTGCGTTCAGCAATGCCGCCGACAATACCACACATAGTAAAACCCTCTTATTTCTTCATCTTTTGCGGACGCGGATAATCTTCTTTGACAAATTGTTTAGAGCGTTCTACGGCTAAACAGTTATCTGCAACATCACGGGTAATGGTTGAACCGGCGCCGACAGTCGCGCCGTTGCCGATTTGAACAGGTGCAACCAGCGAGCTGTTGGATCCAATAAAGGCGGCATCGCCAATAATGGTTTTGAATTTGTTGGCGCCGTCATAATTGCAAGTAATGGTGCCTGCACCGATGTTGGAACCTGCGCCGACTTCGGCATCACCTAAATAAGTGAAATGATTGGCTTTAGAGCCTAGGCCAATGGTCGAATTTTTAACTTCAACGAAGTTGCCGATATGCACTTCATCTGCCAGTTTGGCGCCAGGGCGCAAACGTGAAAATGGGCCAATCTGCGTATTTTCACCGACGATGGCGCTGTCAAATACACTGTAGGGCTGCACTTTGGTGCCCGCGGCGATTTTGGTATTTTTAATGACACAGCCCGCACCGATTTCAACGTGATCGCCGAATTCGCAGTGGCCTTCGATAATCACATTAATGTCGATACACACATCTGTGCCGGCTGTCAGCTGTCCGCGCAGATCAAAGCGGCTTGGATCAATTAAATGCACGCCTTGCTGCATCAGTAATTTGGCTTGATAGGCTTGGAATTCACGTTCCAGCGCCGCCAGCTGCGCACGGTCATTCACGCCTTCTACTTCAAAAGCGCGTTCAGGCTCTACAGAGGCCACTTCTAGACCATCGGCAATCGCCATCGCTACGATATCGGTCAGATAATATTCGCCTTGCGCATTGTCATTGGATAATTGCGGCAGCCATTTATGCAGTTTGGCATTGCTGACGCAATAAATACCGGTGTTGAATTCTTTGATTTTACGCTGTTCTTCAGACGCATCTTTATGCTCGACAATGGCTTGGATTTTGCCATTTTCGCGCACAATGCGGCCATAGCCTGTTGCATCGGCAACCGTCAGCGTCACGAGGGCAATGCCGGTGTTTTGCGCAGCATCCAGCAGTTTTTGCAGTGTAGCTTGGCTAATGCATGGCACATCGCCGGATAAAATTAAAGATTGCCCATCTTGCGGCAGAACAGGCAGGGTAACTTTAACCGCATGGCCTGTGCCCAGCTGTTCAGCCTGCTCGACCCACTGCACATTTTCTTGTGCGAATTCTTGTTGAACCCGGTCTCCGCCATGTCCATAAATCGTAATAATATTATTGGCTTGGAGTTTTTTTGCAGTCTCAATTACATGCCCAAGCAAAGGACGGCCAGCTAAGGGCTGGAGAACTTTGGGCAAGCTGGAACGCATGCGTGTTCCTTTGCCAGCGGCGAGAATGATAACGCTAGTAGACATGTTAAATCCTAGGAGTATTTATCATATAGACGTGAAATAAAAATAAACGCAGATGCAGAGCGCGGCCCAAATGCCAGCAATGATATCGTCCAGCATAATGCCGAAACCGCCGCCGACTTGGCGGTCAATCACGCTGATTGGCCAGGGTTTCCAGACATCGAACAGGCGGAATAAGCCAAACCCGATAAGCGCCCAGAGCCAATTCATTGTTCCAAGATATATCAAAGGTAAAAACGTGATGGATTGTCCAGCAAACTCATCCCAGACAATGCGGCCATCATCATGAACCCCCATGACTTTGGCGGTCTGCCCGCAGATATAAATGCCAATCAATGACATGAAAACTATGGCCAAGATGGCGTTGAAAAAGCCAATTGCAAGCCAGAACGGAATAAACAGCAAGGCAAAGGCGGAGCCAAAGGTGCCTGGCGCTTTGGGTGCAAGCCCAGAGCCAAAACCGACACCGCAAAACACAATGAAGCGGTCTTGCCAGCGCATTTGCTTAAAGTTAATTTCCGGTTTATGCAAAATGTTGATACCCATGAAATGGAATGGAACAATCTACGCCATTCTGTAAATAAGTGAATCCCAATTTTTTGGTAATTTGTCCAATAATTGTAAGATTTACATCTAATTTTTGCTGTATCAACAGCTGATGGCTGTTTGGGCTTATTGTAAAGCATAATTCATAGTCATCACCACCGGCTAAAGCCAGTTGCCATTTTTTTTCTTGTTCTAGTTTTGCAACTTCGGCAGAAACAGGCAGGTTTTCCAGATGAATTTCTGCACCGACCTGTGAGGCCTGTAGAATATGGCCGAGGTCTTGCGCCAGTCCATCTGAGACATCAATCATGCTGGAGGCGAGGCCTTTCAGCTGTTCACCCAGCTGGCAGCGGGGAGTTGGATAATCTAAGCGCTTTTGCAGCGGATGGCCCAAATGCTGCAGGCCGTAAGCCGCATCGCCAACGGTGCCGCTGACGCAAATCAGGTCGCCGACTTGGGCGCCTGAGCGGGTGATGGCTTGGCCGGATTCGATCCAGCCCAGCGCCGTGACGGTAATGGTCAGATGCGGGCTTTGCGTGGTATCGCCGCCGATTAAACTCACGCCAAATTGATCACAGCAGTCATATAAGCCCTGACTGAAGCCTTTCAGCCAAGCATGATCAATTTGGGGTAAGCTCAAGGCCAGTAAAATGCTGTGCGGTTTTGCGCCCATGGCGGCAATGTCGGACAGGTTGACTGCAACGGATTTCCAGCCGATGGCATGCGGATCCGTATCGAGAGGGAAGTGCCTTCCTGCCACCGAAGTATCGGCGCAGATCACCAATTGCTGATGCGGCGGAGGGGTGAGCAGGGCTGAGTCATCTCCAACGCCTAGATCGACCGAATTTGCATTCTTGCGGTTGAAATAGGTGTCGATGATCGAGAACTCAGCCATAGCAGCAAATCAACTTTAAAGAATCAGTTTGCTTGCTGTTTTTCTGCTGCACGCAGGGAAGTGGCTAAACGGTCCAATACACCATTGATGTATTTATGGCTGTCTGCACCGCCAAAGTGTTTAGCCAGTTCTATCGCTTCATCCAAAACCACACGGTATGGAATTTCCAGATGCTCTTTCAATTCATACGCGCCTAGGCGAAGCGCCGCCAGCTCTACGCCGTCCAGCGCAGAAAGTTCGCGGTCCAGCACAGGGATTAAGAGCGCATCCAATGCTTCATGATTGGCAACCACTTGAGTCAACAATTCATGATAATAGCTGAGATCCACTTTATGCATGGCATTTTCCACGCGTGTGCGCGCTTCAATCTCATGCACTGGATTGTGGCTCATCTGCCATTCATAAATTCCTTGCACAGCAAAACGGCGTGCTTTGCGTTTTGCTGCATAAGTTGCTTGAAGTGTTTGCGACATAGCGTTAAATAGCCTTTAACAAGTTAACCATTTCAATTGCAGTCAATGCAGCTTCGCTGCCTTTATTGCCTGCTTTTGTACCCGAGCGTTCAATCGCTTGTTCAATGCTGTCCGTAGTCAATACACCGTTAATCACCGGCAGGCCAGTGTTCAGGCCAACAACGCCCAAACCCTTAGCGCATTCGCCGGCAACAAAATCGAAGTGAGGCGTGCTGCCGCGGATTACCGCGCCAAGCGCAATCACCGCGTCAAAACGTTCAGTTTCAGCTAATTTTTTAGCTACCACTGGCAGTTCCCATGCGCCTGGTGCATGAACAACAGTGATATTATCCTCTGATACGCCATGACGTTGCAATGTATCAATTGCGCCGTCCAGCAGATGTTCAACAACAAAGCTGTTAAAACGGCCGACTAAAATCGCGTAACGGCCTTCGCTCGCGAGATGTAACATACCTTCAATACGGCGAACTGCCATAGCAACCTCGATTATTTCTCTGATGTTTGATGAGCGGCGACATATTCCACCACTTCTAAGTTAAAGCCTGATAATGCGTTAAAGCGTAATGGTGAGCTGAGCAGCTTCATTTTTTCCACGCCTAAGTCACGTAAAATTTGTGCGCCAACCCCGATGGTTTGGTACTGCTGCGAAAGCGCAGCGCTGGATTTTGCCGGTTTTGGCGCAGCCAGGCTTTCCAGTGCAGGCCCTAAGTCCTGCAAATGGCGCTGGCCGATCCAGACTAAAACGCCGCGGTCGCTGCTGGCGATTTCTTTCAGCGCTTTGTCCAGGTTCCATGCCGGTTCACCGTCTTGCTTGCGGATTTTCAGCAAATCACGCGCAGGACTGAAACCGTGCACACGCACCGTGGTCACGCCTTGCTTCGGTTCGCCTTTAACCAAGGCTAAGTGAATATCCGGGTTGCCGATTTCACGGTAACGGAAGAGTTCAAAAGTGCCGTATTCCGTGTCCAGCGTTTGCTGATCAATCCGCTCAACCGTTTGTTCATTGGTCATGCGGTAGTGAATCAGGTCGGCAATGGTGCCGATTTTTAGACCATGCTTTTCAGCAAAAACTTCAAGATCCGGACGGCGCGCCATGGTGCCGTCTTCATTGATGATTTCGCAAATCACCGATGCCGGCTCTAAGCCGGCCAAGCGTGACAAGTCACATCCCGCTTCGGTATGGCCTGCACGGTGCAATACGCCGCCGGGCTGCGCCATCAACGGGAAAATATGGCCCGGCTGCACAATATCAGCAGGTTTGGCATGCGCGGCCACGGCAGTCAGAATGGTATGCGCGCGTTCAGCAGGTGAAATGCCTGTTGAAATGCCGTTGGCCGCTTCAATCGACAAGGTGAAATTTGTGCCATGCTGTGCGCCATTGGCATCGACCATCAGCGGCAGCTTCAGCTGTTCACAGCGCTCACGGCTCAAGGTCAAGCACACCAGGCCGCGGGCATGGGTAATCATGAAGTTAATGTCTTCTGGGCGGACATGAGTCGCTGCGATGACTAAATCACCTTCATTTTCACGATCTTCATCATCCATCAGGATGACCATCTTGCCTGCACGAATATCTGCGACGAGCTCTTCAACTGTATTGAGCGGCATCAGCCTTCACCTTCTTTTCCGTCTTCTGTGAAGACATTAAATTTATATAGATTGCTGCATAGTCTAACGTTTTTTTGCGTACTTTGCCTATGCTTATCATTTTCCTTTGCAGGTTCATTGTTATACACAGTCCGAGCGGACTTTTAAAGTCAGCAGCATTTCAAAAAGCAGCTCATCTGCGCAATCTTTAAACGATTGAAAAGCATGAAAAAGGATGAGGTTCTATTGCCAAGGCCTGAAAAACAGCCTTTCTGCGCTGCAGATGCCAAATATGAAAATTCCTGCATTTATTGCTGTTTAGACCTTTTCGGCGCTATTTTCTGCAGCCTGCGCGTTGAGATAGTCCCGCATCACCGATTTATTGGCGGTTAAAATCAGCTGTTGCACGGCAGGGTCCGGCATGGCGCGGGCGATCAAGATTGCGCCCACCAGCTGGCACAGCATGGCCCAGGCTTTTTCTTCACTGCCGAGATGCGCTGCGAAAAGCGCATGGCCGCGCATCAGTTCCTGCTGATAGGCCTGCTGAATGTCATGATCGGCACGGCCAATTTCAGCCGCCAAGGCCGGCAGTACACAGCCTTGATCGGGATGCTTGAGATGGGACAGCGTCAAATAGCGTTCCAGTTCAAAGTCAATCCATTCGGCTGCGCTGTGATGCGGATTGTTTTGCCAATGCGCAAAACTTTGCTGCAATTCAGTCTCAATCAGCGCTTTGAACAGTTCCTGTTTCGATGAAAAATGAGAATAAAATGCGCCGCTGGTCATGCCGGCAGCCTGCATGAAGCTGTCAACGCCTGTTGCGACAAAGCCCTGCTGTTTGGCCAGCTGGCCGCTGATCTGCAGCAGTTCTTGACGTTTTTGCTGTTTATATCCCGCTGGATAGCGCATTTGGGAGCAAGCCTTTTCATTGATTGACCTGTTGGAAATTATAACATAGTATTCGTTATGATAACGGTCGTTATTTTATAAATATAAAGATGGCAGTGGAGTCAGCGCATGGAACAGCAGCACAGTAAGACAGCGCCGAGAGTGGCTTTGGTGATCGGCGCAGGCGACGCAACAGGCGGAGAAATTGCCAAGCGTTTTGCCCGCGGCGGCTATATTGCCTGCATGACGCGGCGCAGTGCAGATAAATTGCAGCCCTTGATTGAAGAGATTCAGCAGCAGGGCGGGATGGCATATGGTTTTGCCTCCGATGCGCGCAAAGAAGCGCAGGTGATTGAGCTGATTGAGCGGATCGAAGCAGACATTGGCTCGATTGAAGTCATGGTGTTTAACATTGGCGCCAATGTGCCTTGCAGCATTTTGGAAGAGACGGCACGCAAGTATTTTAAAATTTGGGAAATGGCCTGCTTCGGGGCGTTTTTAACCGGCCGTGAAGTCGCCAAGCGCATGGTTGCACGTGAGCGCGGCACGATCATTTTTACCGGCGCAACGGCTGGCCTGCGCGGCGCATCGTATTTTGCGGCTTTTGCTGGAGCCAAGCATGCGCTGCGGGCCTTGGCGCAAAGCATGGCGCGTGAACTGGGGCCGCGGAATATCCATGTCGCGCATGTGGTGGTGGATGGCGCCATTGATACCGATTTTATTAAAGATACATTTCCTGAGCTGTATGCAAAAAAACCGCAGGATGGCATATTGAACCCTGCGCATATTGCTGAAAATTACTGGCATTTGGCGCAGCAGTCGCGGGATGCGTGGACGCATGAATTAGACCTGAGACCATGGATGGAGCATTGGTAATAGGCTTTTGCGAACGAACAACAAGAAAAGATTTGAGAAAAATACAGGAAGTGAATGATGAAAGTGATCGAGTTTTATTTTGATTTGGGCAGCCCCTACAGTTTCTTGGGATTCCACCGCATACAGCATATTGCTGCGCAGCGTCAGGCAGAAATCATTTGGAAACCGATGCTCTTGGGAGGGGTCTTTAAAGCCACAGGCAACAGCAGCCCGATGGCCGTGCCGGCCAAGGCGCGCTATTCCATGATTGACCTGCAGCGCTGGTCAAAGTTGTGGAGCATTCCTGTGCAAATGAATCCCTATTTTCCCATCAATACCTTGCAGCTGATGCGCCTAGTCACGGCAGTGCAACTGTTTCAGCCGGAACATTTCCTGCCGGTTCTGACTGCACTGTTTGATGCGATGTTTGGCCATCCGAGCAATTTAAATGATGCGGCTGAATTCATGACGCTGGTGCAGGAGCTGGGTTTGGATGCGGCGCAAGTGCAGGCATGGCTGGACGATGAAAAAGTGAAGTCCGAGCTGAAAGTGATCACGCAAGAAGCCATTGACCGCGGTGTATTCGGCGCACCGAGCTGGTTTGTGGGTGATGAGCTGTATTGGGGCGTAGATCATCTGCATTTTATTGAATCGGCATTGAGCGCATCTGCGGTGCATGTTTGACGGCCAATCGAGTGAGTAAAATGAAAGCTGATCCAATGCAAGGCTATGCCTGCAGATCTGTCTTAAGATGAGGCAGGATTCAGCTGTTATCGCCCTGCTGCCAGGGCAAATAGGCTCTCAGCAAGAGCGGACAGCTGCCAAAAGGATTGCGCTTCCGTGAGCGTGCTGGGCTAAAAACTGTCAATTTATGGGCGGCAGGCGAAACTGTTCTGCAGTTCAGCGGCGGCTTGCTGCACCACCGCATCGGCATCTTTATTCCAAATCAAGCAAACTTTGGAAAGCGGCGGAGAGGGATTGAGCGCTATCAGCTTTACTGCAGAGGGAAGCAGGCTGCGGAACTCTTCCGGCACAATGCAAATGCCAAGGCCCGCTGCAACCAGCGCCAACTGGGACGCCTTGCGCGAGCGGATGGATGAATTCTGCGGATAAAATCCATGATTAATGCATAAATTTGCGGCTAAATAACTTAAACCGCCGCGCTCTGCATGCGGTGTGGAAACAAAATGCTTTCCGCTGAATTCGGCAATATCGGCGCAGTCTTTGTGCAGGAAGCAAGGATCATCCTGATGTACGGCCGCATGCAGCGGCTGGGCATACAGTTCGGCGCAGCGCACATCCTGCAGGCTGCGAAGCACTGGCGGGCGGATCATGCCCAGATCAATGCTGCCATTCAGCACGGCTTCGACTTGCTGTTCCGAGGAGACCGTATGGATTTCAATTTCAAGCGCATATTTCTGGCACAGTGCATTCAGGGATTGAATTTTCAGCGGATCCATCACGATGCTGCTGGAATGCGCCAGCTGCAGGCAGCGCCCGTGTCCATGCGCAATGCTGTGCGCGGCCTCTATGGAATGCTCAATATGCAATAAATGCATTTTCAGCTTTTGATAAAAAGACAAACCGGCTGCCGTCAGCTGGACTTTCTTATCCGTGCGGTCAAATAAACTGAATCCTATCTCTTCTTCCAGCATTTTAATCTGCCGGCTTAGGGCCGATTGCGCAATGAACAGCTGTTCTGATGCGGCGGTGAAACTGCCGTGTTCGACGATGGCGATGAAATATTGAAACTGCTTGAGGGTTTTCATATCTTAAAATGAGATGGATAGCTATAAATTTGATATTAGATTAGATCGTTTATTTTGCCTATGTTGAAAGCTGAATATTCAGGAAGGTTTCAGCATGCGTCAGCTTTTAGCGGTTTGGCTGCTATTGATTGCGCTGTGCTTAGCGGCGCAGCAGTGTGATTTTTTTAAATTCGGCCGGTTTTCAGAATCGGCCGAACTCAGTGAATGAATTGACAGTGAATAAAAAAGCGGACCTGTGTCCGCTTTTTTTGTGATGCTGGGCAAATGAAAAATTAGAAGAAGCCCATCGCCTTGGTTGAGTAGCTCACCAATAGGTTTTTGGTTTGCTGATAATGATCAAGCATCATTTTGTGGTTTTCACGGCCGATGCCTGATTTCTTATAGCCGCCGAATGCCGCATGCGCAGGGTAGATGTGGTAGCAGTTGGTCCATACGCGGCCCGCTTGAATGGCGCGGCCTGCACGGTAAGACGTATGCGCAGAACGTGACCAAACCCCAGCGCCTAGGCCGTAAATGGTGTCATTGGCGATTCTGATGGCATCGTCAAAGTCTTTAAAGGTCGCAACCGATAGCACTGGGCCAAAGATTTCCTCCTGGAAAATCTTCATGTCATTGGTGCCTTTGAAAATGGTCGGCTCGATATAGAAGCCTGAACCCACTTCATTGCGCGGATCACCGCCGGTGATCAGCTGAGCGCCTTCATTTTTACCAGTGGCGATACAGCCCAGAATTTTATCCTGCTGTTCCTGTGACGCCTGCGCGCCAATCATGGTTTCAGTATCCAGCGGGTGGCCGGTTTTAATGCGTTTTACGCGTTCTACCGCCATCTCAAGGAATTTATCTGCAATGCTCTCCTGCACCAAGGCGCGTGAAGGGCAAGTGCAGATTTCACCTTGGTTCAGCGCAAACATGGCAAAACCTTCCAGCGCTTTATCGAGGTAGTCATCCTCTTTGTCCATAATATCTTCAAAGAAGATATTCGGTGATTTGCCGCCCAATTCCAGCGTCACTGGAATGATATTTTCAGTGGCGTACTGCATGATCATCTGGCCGACAGATGTTGAGCCGGTAAACGCGATTTTTGCGATACGCGGATTGGTCGCCAATGGGCGGCCGACTTCAACACCATAGCCATTGACGATATTCAGTACGCCTGGCGGTAAAATATCCTGAATCAATTCAGCAAGGACTAAAATGCTGGCAGGCGTTTGCTCTGCCGGTTTGAGCACAATGCAGTTGCCTGCCGCCAGCGCCGGCGCCAGCTTCCATGTCGCCATGAGGATCGGGAAGTTCCATGGAATAATTTGGCCAACTACACCCAAAGGCTCGTGGAAGTGGTAGGCTATAGTATCTTCATCAATTTCTGAAATGCCGCCTTCCTGCGCGCGGATGCAGCCGGCAAAGTAGCGGAAATGATCAATGGCCAGCGGAATGTCTGCAGCCAAGGTTTCACGGACGGGTTTGCCGTTGTCCCAAGTTTCCGCCACAGCGAGCAGTTCTAGATTAGCTTCGAGGCGGTCGGCAATTTTCAGCAGGATATTGGAGCGCACAGTGGGTGATGAGCTGTTCCAGGCGGCTTTGGCTGCATGGGCTGCATCCAGCGCCAGCTCAATATCTTCAGCGGACGAGCGGGGAATCTTAGTGAATGCTTTGCCGTCCACCGGAGAGATGTTGTCAAAGTATTCGCCCTTTACTGGCGCGACCCATTTGCCGCCAATAAAGTTTTCGTATTGAGATTTAAATTGGACTTTTGAACCGGGTTGATTAGGATCGACGTAACGCATATGTATATTCCTTTGCTTATTATGGTGTTCTTAGTCCCAAAGCTTACTGCTTTGGTATAAGGTACTTTTGTACATTATTTAACTAGCATATCTAATATAAGGTTGGAAAAAGGTTGGTTGAATGGCGGTTTACAACCTTCAGACAAATGGTTACAAGGATAATAATGATAGGAATCGGCCTCAGTCATAGCTGAGAAGCTAAAGGATGACAGTGATGCGGAATTTAATTGAAAAAAGGAAGCAGATAGAACAGTTTAGGCAAAGCAGCAGCCTATCTCCCCTGCATGCGGAATTGCTGGGTCAAAGCATACTCAGCTCGTGGCAGCGCTCCCGAACGGCAGAAATTCCCAAAGACCGTTCCGCTGCGCCTTTGCAGCCGGCTGCGCAGCAGGCGCCGAATGCCCTGCGGCATGCCTTAACCCGCTGCGCTGAAGATTTAAAGCACATCGCGCAGCAGTCTTCCATGGTGATTGCTGTCGGAGATGTCGGCAGCACGATTATCTGGAGCGCTTCCAGCCGGCAGATGCAAAGCGCGGCGGAAAGCGTGCATTTTATGCAGGGCGGGCAGTGGAAAGAAGAGCTGGTCGGCACCAATGCGCTGGCGCTGTCCCTGAAAACTCAGCAGTCCAGCTGCGTCTTTTCCAATGAACACTATATGGCGTCGATCCACGACTGGGTCTGCTATGCCGCGCCGATTATTGATCCGCATACCAAGCAGATTCTCGGCGTCATTGATCTGTCGACCATGTGGAAAAACCATAACAGCCTGGGCTTGCTGGCCGCCGAACGCTGCGCGTCCATTGTGCAGGCGGCGCTGCTGGAGCAGCATCAGCAGCAATTGTATATCCGGGCATTTTCCGCTTCGCAAGTGCTGTTCAACGGCAAAGTGCTGGTGATGACCCCGCGGCAGATTGAAATTTTAATCATTTTGGCGCTGTGCCCGCAGGGCATGACTTTAGATACGCTGCATCAGGCGCTGTACGGTGAGCGCAAAGTCAGTATCGGCACGTTAAAGGCGGAAATGTCGCAGCTGCGCGATGTGCTGGGCGGCATGCTCGGCTCACGGCCTTACCGCATTTTAGCCAATGTCGAAGCTGATTTTTTACAGGCGGAACAGGCGCTGGATGCCGGCTATATCGAATCGGCCCTGAAGTTGTATTCCGGTGTCTTTTTGGCCAAAACCGAAAGCCCGTTTTTATGCGCCTGGCGCGACTTTTTAGAGTCGCGCTTGAGTGATGCGATTTTTAAAGCCAATGAAACTGATGTGCTGCTGCGCCATGTGGCACGCTTCCCGGAAGCCATTGATGCGGTTGAGCGTTTAATTGAGTTGATGCCGGATAGCCATCCGATTCATCAAAATCTATTAAAATTCAAATAGCATCAATCACATCCTTCACCTTGGCGGGTGTTTATAGGCCTTTGCTGTTCAGCCATTGAAACAGCTGCTGGTAGACTTGATCGCGTGCTGGTTTTTCTGACAGCACCAGATCATGTAAGCCATTTTTGATGCTCTGAATCGTGACATCGCCTTGAATCTTTTTGGCATATTTTTGAATATCTTTCACACCTAAAATCACATCGCTGCTCTGTGCGGCTTTACCCCATTTTTTCGGATTTTGAGTTTGATGTGAGTGCATGACCAAAACCGGCACATCGACTTTAACTCCGCGATGAATCTCTTTTTGCGCTTCATAAATCGTGCGGATAAAACTGATGTAGACCATCGGATAGCGCGTTTTTTTCCAGTCCAGATTAAAGTCCCATTCACCTTTTAAATCCTGATGCAGGCTGGCGGTGTACCACTTATTCAGCTCACTTGGAAATTTGAGATTGGGAAATTTTTTGGCCAATTTGCTGATCTGCGGAACGCCCAAAGCGCGTTTAATCGGGTTCATATTAAAGTCATAAAAGGGACTATTGACCCAGAGCGCTTTAATCAGCGGATGATTGGCGTGATGCGCTGCATATAAAGTAGTGGTGAGGCCGCCGGTCGAATGGCCGCACAGCAGCAGGGCATCATGACCTTCGGCCGCAATGATCTTCAGGGCTTGGTCAATTTCGGCATCGTATTCAGCGAGGTCGCGGACGTTGTAATATTTTTGATGCGGCAAAATCGAGCGGCCATATTTGCGCAAATCGAGTGCATAAAAATCAAAACCATGCTGGTTGAATTGCTCAGCCATTTCGGTTTGAAAAAAATAATCAATAAATCCATGAATATAGAGCACGGCTTTGCTGGTCGGTTGGCTGGCTTTCTTACGTACCAAGGTGGCGGTCACTTGGCCTTCATAGTCATCTGGGAAATTTAAGGTCGCTTGTTCATAGCCCTGACCGAGAATATCGGCTTGATAATGTGGTGCAAGTGCATTCATTTTTATACTCATCAAAATTTTTAAATTTGTGCTTTATCCTTGATGAGGACATTGCTTTTGTCAAATTAAAAATCGTGAGCTGCGGATGCCGGAAAATAAGGCGAGGGAAAATAAAAAAAGAGCAACCTAAGGATGAAAGCGGCCATTCCTTGGCCATCCTTCACTGAATGCAGGTGAAATGGAGATTCAGTAAGGCCTGTAAATAATTACAGGCCCTTAGGTTGCTTAAGCATGAAGCAAGAGAGGGGGAGTGACTTATACAGCCGCTTTGAAATTCACCACTTCAGCACTGGATTTGAGCGCTGCTTTAAAGATATCGACCACTTGAGCATGCGTCGCTTTGCGCGGATTGGTCAGCATGCAGGCATCTTTTTGCGCATTTTCAGACATGACGCCCAAGTCTTGTTCTTTCACGCCTAACTCTGAAAGACTTGATGGAATGCCAATAGACGCTGACAGCTCACGAATCGCATCAATAGCTGCAAAAGCGGCTTCTGTCACGGTTAAGCCGTCTGTGTTGACTCCCATCAACTGTGCAATGCGTGCATAGCGGTCAGGGCAGGCAATCAGGTTGAACTCGCAGACATGCGGCAGCAGTACTGCGTTGCAGACGCCGTGCGGCAAGTTGTAGAAACCGCCAAGCTGATGCGCCATTGCATGCACATAGCCTAGTGACGCATTGTTGAATGCCATTCCTGCCAGATATTGCGCATAGCTCATCGCATCACGCGCTTCAAGGTTTTCACCATTCGCCACCGCTGGGCTGAGCCATTCACTGATCATGCTGATGGCTTTTTCAGCGCAGGCATCGGTAATCGGGTTGGCTGCAGTAGAAACATAGGCTTCAACTGCATGCGTCAGCGCATCCATACCAGTTGCCGCTGTGAGCGCAGCCGGTTTTGCAATCATCAGTTTTGGATCATCAATGGCAATCAGCGGGGTGCAGCGCCAATCGACAATCGCCATTTTAACGTGAGTTTCAGTGTTGGTAATGATACAGAAACGGGTCATTTCCGATGCCGTCCCTGCTGTGGTGTTGATTGCAATCAGCGGGGTCATCGGCACCGTGCTTTTGTCGATGCCTTCGTAGTCACGGATGTGGCCGCCGCCTGCGGTCACTAAGCCGATACCTTTGGCGCAGTCATGCGACGAGCCGCCGCCGAGTGACACAATAAAGTCACAGCCATTGGCGTTGTATTCGTTCACACCGTTATGCACGTTGATGTCTGTTGGGTTTGGTTCAGCGCCCGGGAAGATGTGGCTGTCAACACCGGCATCTTTCAGATAGCCTGCGATGGTGTCTGCCACGCCAAATTTGAATAATCCTGCGTCAGTCACGATCAGCGCTTTTTTTGCGCCTAAATTTTGCGCTTTGCTGCCAATTTCTTTGGCGCAGCCTGGACCGAAAAGTGAAACACAAGGGATGTAAAAACCGTTGGTTTGATCTGCAATATTTTTAAAAGCCATGGTGCGATTCCTTCTACCATTATTTGTCGTCATTGTTATAGGTGATGCTCACCGTAAAATGAGTATTGAATAGCTGTCTAAAAAATTGCACCTACCAAAGACCTACCATGTGCAGGGCGTTCTCCTGCCCGCAGCGCATTTAAGAATTTAAATATTGATTTAGAAAAGAATTTAATCTTAAAAAAAGAAAACAAAAGGATGGAATTTACAACTAAGGTCGATAGCCATCGAGCGCTTGCTTAATAGAGAAGCAAAGAAAACTGCGCTGGCGGCTTCTCAGAAAGGATGGATTTTGGATAGAGGCGGGGTGTAAAAAGCCAATCTTTTGATCGGGGTTTTGTCGAGTGAGGAATTGGCTATCTGAAATCCCTTGCTGGCAGTATTTTGTGCCATATGTCCATCTGTATAGGCAAAACTCATCTGCTTATCTAGTGGAATTTGATCGGGTCAATCGCCAAACTGGCGAATCACTGGCATTGCTTGCCGTCAATGGAACAGCCCGTATTTGCAAGGTTTCAGCAGCTGGATCAATAGGCAATGGGTGCCATTGCTGACGCTGTTCAGGCGGATGCTGCTTAGGTTCTCATCCGCCTTTATCTAAAAAATTCAAGCCAGTCGAGCCGATGAGCAGAGGCAATCCATCACGGCTTTTTTGCAGCTAATTTTAATATCAATATGCTTTTGCCATCTGAAAAGCGTAGAGTAATCTGGAGCGATCCAAGCGAATCCGCAAAGTTTAATGATAGGTTTGTGCAGCAAAGCCTCAATAAATTGAAAACGCCATTTTGGGGTTGGGAATAAGCCGATTCTTATTCTCAGCCCAATACGCCAAAGGCAGGGATTAAAAAATGTCAGCATTACAAGAGAACGTACTATTCCAGCAATCTGCTTTTATCGATGGACAATGGGTAGATGCAGATGATCAAGACCGGGTGCTTGTGACCAATCCTGCGACAGATGAGGAAATTGGTTCAATCCCCAATATGGGGCAAGCCGAGGCGCGGCAAGCGGTTGAAAGCTCATATCGCGCTTTGCAAGCGTGGAAGGCTTTAACGGCGCAAGCGCGTGCCGATTTATTGCTGGCATGGCATAAGCTGACTTTAGAGCATGCCGATGACCTTGCCCGCATCATGACCATTGAGCAAGGCAAGCCATTGGCGGAAGCATTGGGCGAAGTGAAATATGCCGCGTCATTTATTCAATGGTTTGCAGAAGAAGGCAAGCGCATTTATGGCGATGTGATTCCAACCACCAATGCAGGCCAGCGCTTCTTAGTGATCAAAGAGCCTGTCGGTGTTGTAGCGGCCATTACCCCGTGGAATTTCCCATTGGCGATGATCACCCGTAAAGCCGCGCCTGCACTGGCTGCGGGCTGCACCATGGTGATTAAGCCGGCCTCTGAAACTCCTTACTGCGCTTTAGCGCTTGCAAAATTGGCTGAAAAAGCAGGCATTCCTGCAGGTGTGATCAATGTGGTGACAGGCAAATCTGAAGCGATCGGCGCAGTCTTTACTGCACATGAAAAAGTGAAAAAATTGACCTTTACCGGTTCTACAGCTATCGGCCGTTTGCTGATGCAGCAATGTGCGCCAACCGTTAAAAAACTGGCTTTAGAGCTTGGCGGCAATGCGCCATTGATCGTGTTTGAAGATGCAGATTTAGACAAAGCGGTTCAAGGCGCGATGCTGGCAAAATACCGCAATGCAGGGCAAACCTGTGTATGCGCCAACCGTATTTATGTGCATAAAAATGTTTATGCGGCCTTTACAGAAAAATTTGTGGCTGCGGTACAAGCCTTAAAAATTGGCAACGGCTTGGATGCCGGCGTGCAAATCGGCCCATTAATCAATGAAAAAGCTGTGCTTAAAGCACAAAAACTGATTGATGACGCATGCAGCAAAGGCGCGAAAATTGCATGCGGCGGCCAGCGTCATGTTTTAGGGCACAGCTTCTTTGAACCCACTATTTTAACGGGTGTGGATCAACGCATGGAGATTGTGTCTGAAGAAATCTTCGGGCCTGTTGCGCCGTTGATCTGCTTTGAAACCGATGAAGAAGTGATTGAACAGGCCAATGCAACGATTTATGGCTTGGCAGCGTATATCTATACCGAAAATATTTCCCGTATTTTCAAGGTTTCAGAACAGCTTGAATATGGCATGGTCGGCATGAACTCCACTGCGATTTCCAATGAAGTGGTGCCTTTCGGCGGCGTGAAGCAGTCCGGCATTGGCCGCGAAGGTTCTAAATACGGTTTAGAAGAATTCATGACCATTAAATACCTGTGCTTGGGCGTCTGATCTTGGCTTGATTTGAAATCGAAATTTCATGCAGCAAGCTTTTAAAGTTGCAGCGTATTGCGTGCTGCGTATTGATCGGCCTATCCAGTGTGTGTCCGCCGATGCTGGCAGAAATTACTTCAGATTTATAAATATTGCTGTATGTGAAAAGCCTGCATTTGTGCAGGCTTTTGTTTTGGGGGGATGATTGGGTTTCAGTGTTCGGATTTGATTTTCAATTCTTTCAGAAATGGTTTGTTCTGAAGCAGCATGGCTGGGTTTCTGGACTACGTTATTTCACTAAAAAGCGTTTGTAGAATAGGCGGTTATTCACGAATTTGGTAAAGCGTAAGCTGATGCAAAGGATTATAAATCAACAATAAAAAAGCCCCCATCTTTCGATGAGGGCTTTTTGAATTTGGAGCGGGAAAGGAGACTCGAACTCCCGACCCCAACCTTGGCAAGGTTATGCTCTACCAACTGAGCTATTCCCGCGGAGTCTATCCTGTTTTTTTACTAAAAAACTGAATCGAAAAAAATTTGGAGCGGGAAAGGAGACTCGAACTCCCGACCCCAACCTTGGCAAGGTTATGCTCTACCAACTGAGCTATTCCCGCGGAGTCTATCCAATTTTTTAAATAAAAAACCGAATGAAAAAATTTTGAGCGGGAAAGGAGACTCGAACTCCCGACCCCAACCTTGGCAAGGTTATGCTCTACCAACTGAGCTATTCCCGCATAGCCACGTATAATACAGTAAGCAGTTTTCAGGTCAATCATTTTATGCAAAACATTGGTTCGATTGCATAAAATAAAAACAATTTTGCAGGGGTTGCTAATTTTTTGGGCAGATTGCGACGCTTTCTGATGCTTGACGCAGCGCAAAGGCGATTTAAATTTAGCGTCAAAGGCGAAACCGGCCTGCAGAACACGTTATACTCCAGCGGTATTGATTAAATTTTGGAGCGCAGCCTTGAGCTTGGAACAGCAACTCATCGAACGTTTACAGCAGCTAACGCCAATCCATTTAGAGGCGGTGAATGAATCTGCAGGGCACGGCGGCTATTTTCCCGGCAAAGAATCGCATTTTAAAGTTGTCATTGTCAGTGAAGCCTTTACGGGTTTGCGTTTAGTGCAGCGCCATCAAAAAGTCTATGCGGCTGCAGGCGATTTATTGGGCCCGGGCAACATTCATGCCTTGGCCATCCATGCCTTTTTGCCTGAAGAATGGAAAGGGCAGGATACTTCAAGCCCCGAATGCGCGCATGCGCCGAAGCCTTGAAGGATGCTGAACTGATATGGATACCCATTTGCTGATCAAAATTATTCATATGTCTGCGGTTGCGCTGGCATGCCTGGCGATTGTTCTGCGCGCTTCCACGTTGTTTCAGGGGGTGCAGGGCAATCAGCCGAATCCGGCTGGACGCACGCTTTTTGTCGCGCTGCAGCATCTGTCCATGACCTTGATTGCGGGCACCGGCATTGTGCTGCTGTATATGAAGAACTTTGATGTGCAGCCCTGGTTTTACGCCAAGATCATTTTATTCCTAGTGCTGCTGTCTTCTTTAAGCAAAGCTTACCGGAAAACCGACACTGTACAGCTGGCGCAGCGCCGTGCCGGCTTATTCCTGGCGGCAGTTGCCTTTGCGGCGATTATTGGCCTGGTCATCATTAAGCCGAACTTCGGCTAATGCGCTTTGGCCGATTTATCTTGGCCATCGCGGCTGAATGACGGTGCCTGAATGCGTGCAGCTTGCGCTGAATAAAGAGACAGTGTAATTGTTAGACATAATAAATTCTTCAACAGCGGTTCTCAGGTAGACTGGAACCGTCTAAATAATAAAGAGATAAAGCGGGGGAGCAATGCGTACACGTGTGGTGTTTAACCAAAAAGGCGGTGTGGGAAAATCCAGCATTACAGTGAACTTGGCGGCCATCAGCGCGCATCAAGGGCTGAAAACTTTGGTGATCGATCTTGATCCACAGGCCAACTCCAGCCAATACCTGCTGGGTGATGATGCGACTTATTCGGCGGACAAGCCGGCATTGGAACCGAATATTGAAAATTATTTTGATGAAGTGCTGGGCACGCAGCAAAGCAAGGGGCTATTGGGCAATGCCATCGGTTCAATTTTAAAAAACCGCTCCAAAGGCTTGGACAGCTATGTGCATCAGTCGCCGTTTAAAAATCTCGATGTGATTCCGGCCAGCCCCAGTTTAGGCGCTTTGGCGCATGCGCTGGAATCTAAGCACAAAATTTACAAACTGCGCGATGCCTTGCAGCAGATGATGGGCCAGTATGACCGTATTTTTATCGATACGCCGCCGGCTTTTAACTTTTTCACTTTGTCTGCGCTGATTGCCGCGGATCGGGTGCTGATTCCCTTTGACTGCGATGTGTTTTCCAAGCGCGCTTTGCAGACCTTGATTGAAAATGTGATTGAAACGCAGGACGATCACAATGACCGTTTGGAAATTGAAGGCATTGTGGTGAACCAATTTCAGGCGCAGGCCAAACTGCCGCGTGAAGTGGTGCAGCAGCTGAAAGATGAGGGCTTGCCGGTGCTGGAAAATATGCTGCCGCCGTCGGTGCTGATGAAAGAGTCGCATCATAAAAATCAGCCTTTAATCCATTTGGCTGCAGATCATAAATTGACGCAGGCCTACCAATCATTGTTCAATGAAATTGAGCAGAAATAAGATTGAGAATGTTATGAAATCAATACAACAGCGCTTTTTCCAGTTGGGGCTTTTCGCGGGCAGCGCATTGCTGTTGGGCGCTTGCGCCACAACGGTCAAACCGACCTATGTATCTCCAACACAGTACCAGTCACTGAACTGTTTCCAGCTGCAGAGCGAATATAACCGTATTCAGGAATACCTCAATAATGGCGTGCAGCCGCCGAAACGCACCGGCATGGGTGTTGGTGTCGGTTTGGGCGGTGGATGGAGCAACCACGGCGGATGGGGCATCGGCCCAAGCGTTTCGGTCAATATGGGGCAATCATCCAATAGCAAAAAAACGGAAATTGCCCGTTTGATGGGCGAGCAGGAAGCGGTGATGCAGGCGGCTAAATTCAAAGGCTGCCCGATGATTCCGCGGACGGCGCCAGCTCAATAGCAAACGGTATTTCATCTTCTGCCCAGCCTTGGGAAAATATCCATTATCTGAGGCTGGGCAGGAGAAAAGTGTAATAAAGTTTTTCCATGCCTGATGCATTGAATGAAGATGAATTTTTCTCGCGCCATAAACCTTTAGCGTTAAATTAATATTTATAAAATTTTGAAAAATATATTTTTTTTATTGTCCGATATTTCTCTGTCCGTATTCCCAGCCTTTTCTGGAAAATATAAATTAAATATTTTCAATGCATAAAATGCCGATTTTTGACCTGTACTGTACTTGTTTTTTTAAATTGGTTTCGGCTAAGGTGTGCCCACTTTGACTGGGTTTTAGGTTGTTATGATTGAGAGTTGGCTTTTTGTTCTAGCAGTGATTGCGGTGCTGATGACGCCAGGGCCGACCAATGCATTGCTGGCGAGCTCAGCGCATCAACAGGGCATTGCGAAAACCAGTTTATTTGTTCCGGCAGAATTTTTTGGCTACTTTTATGCCATCAATATGTGGGCGCTGCTGATTCATCTCAGTGCGCCGATATGGCCGAATTTGATTCATTTGCTGCATTTTTTCAGCATGGTTTATGTCTTCTGGCTGGCTTTTCATTTGTGGAAGTCTGCAGATCTGCATAAGCACAATCAGCGCTTCACTTCGATCCGTCCGCGCCAGCTGTTTTTCTCGACTTTGAAAAACCCGAAAGCCCTGCTATTTGCTGCCGGCATCATGCCTTTGGAAACATGGAATAACCCGACCAATTTCATTTTGGTTTTTGCGGCGTTCAGCCTGGCGCTGCTGCCTTGCGCATTATTCTGGATGTCTTTTGGCCGGGCCATTCTGTCGGGTGATGTCAAGAAAATAAAAGCCGATCTCTTATATAAAGGATCGGCAATGATGCTGGTGCTGTGCATGTTTCCAGTGCTGATGCGCTTTTTTGCCTAAGCGCCCAGCCTGTTCATTTATCCGCGCTTTTTGAGCTTTTGGCGGATAAAGCCAATAATGCCGGGCAGCACGCTGATGATGATGATGCCGAAGATTAAATGCGTGAAATTGTCTTTAACAATCGGCATATTGCCGAAAACATAGCCCAGCAGGATAAAAGAACCCGTCCAGCAGGCTGCGCCAATCACGTTATAAGTTAAGAAAAATTTATAATGCATGCTGCCTGCGCCGGCCACAAAAGGCGCGAAGGTGCGGGCAAAAGGAATAAAGCGCGCGAAAATAATGGTCTTGCCGCCATGTTTGGCAAAAAATTGCTGCGTCGCCAGCAAATGCTGCTTGTTGATGAAGCGCGATTCAATTTCAAATACCCGAGGGCCGATATACTTGCCGATATGATAATTCAGCGTATCGCCGAGCACCGCTGCAGCAAAAAGCAGAATAAACAGCACCCACGGATTCATGGCGCCTGTTGACGCAGCCAATGCGCCGGCAGCAAAAAGCAGGCTGTCGCCCGGTAAAAATGGCATCACCACCAAACCGGTTTCCACAAAAATAATCAGGAACAGAATTCCGTAAATCCAGACGCCGTAATTGGTGATGAATTCCAGCAGATGGTCATCTACATGTAATATAAAATCAATAAGTTCCATGATTGAAAAGTAAGCAAAAATGTAGTCTGATCCTATCAGCCCAACCGCTTAAAGTCAGTATTAAAACGTAATTAATTTCCTGAATGATCATTCCAAATTTAGAACAATAAGTATTAAAAAAGGGTATTTATCTAAAAAACGGCGACGAACTAGCATAGGCCTCATTGTTAAAGCAGAAACAAATCAGGTGTCCTATGTTTAATCCCAATGCTGTCATCAAAAATATCAGCGCGCAGCCTGCTGTCAATGCCTCCGTCAGCACCATCGCCCGCATTTTTATGGCCTATATTTTTATTGCGGCCGGCTGGGGAAAATTAACTGCATACAGCGCAACAGTGGGCTATATGGAATCTATGGGTGTGCCGGGCGCATTGCTGCCTTTAACGATTTTGGTTGAGCTGGGCGGCGGCTTAGCGCTGCTTTTGGGTTTTCAGGCGCGTTTTGCCGCCTTTGGCTTGGCCACCTTCAGTTTAATGACTGCGTTCATGTTCCATGGCGGAGCAGAAGACGGTATTCATTTTATGAAAAACGTTGCCATGGCAGGCGGTTTACTGTTTTTTGATGCTGCATGGCGCAGGCAAATTCAGCATTGACCAGCAGATTGAAAAATAATGCGCAGCCGGTTTGCAGAATCTAAGCAATCACCAAAACGGCCATAAAACAGCTGCACCGTGCGGCTTTTTTATGGTGAACGGCTTGTTTTGACGGCATTTCAGCCCAGATGGTGCGCTGTATGCTTGATTGAAATCGGGCAATTCAGGGGCCTGTCCGAATAGTGTGCGAAAGTCCAAGAAAAATGCTAGAATACGGCGCTTATATTCGTTGCCTGCATAGTTGTTTGCCATGACTACCAATACCCAAATTACTGAAGACCGCATCCTGATTTTGGATTTCGGTTCTCAATATAGCCAGCTTATTGCACGCCGTGTACGTGAAGCTGGCGTTTATTCAGAAATGTACGCCTTTGATATGTCTGAAGAAGACATTCGTGCATTTAACCCAAACGGGATCATCCTTTCAGGCGGTCCAGAAAGTGTTCATGAAGAAGGTAGTCCGCGCGCGCCGCAAGTTGTATTTGAACTTGGCGTGCCTGTTCTTGGCATTTGCTATGGCCTGCAAACCATGTCAGAACAGCTGGGCGGTAAAGTAGAGCCGGGCACTGTACATGAATTTGGTTATGCGGAAGTTGATATTCAAGTCCGTGACAAATTGATTGGTGATCTTGAAGATTCAGCAAACAAACTTAAAGTTTGGATGAGCCATGGCGATAAAGTGACTGCGATTCCGGAAGGTTTCCAAGTGACTGCAAGCACGCCAAGCTGCCCATTTGCGATGGTTTCTGATGAAGCCCGCCGTTTTTACGGTATCCAATTCCATCCAGAAGTGACGCACACCGCAAAAGGTGCGGAGTTGCTATCAAACTTCGTTCACGGAATTTGCGGCTGCCGTAACTTATGGAACTCAGAAAACATCATCGATTTACGTGTTGAACAGCTTCGCGCGCAAATTGGCGATCAAAAAGTGCTTCTAGGCCTTTCAGGCGGTGTGGATTCATCTGTGGTTGCTGCGCTTTTGCATAAAGCGATTGGCGATCAATTGACTTGCGTATTTGTTGATAACGGCTTGCTTCGTTTGAACGAAGGCGAGCAAGTGATGGACATGTTTGCGAAAAACATGGGTATCCGCGTGATCCGCGCTGATGCTGAAAACCGTTTCCTTACTGCGCTTGCGGGCGAAGTTGATCCTGAGAAAAAACGTAAAATCATCGGCCGTGAGTTCATCGAAGTCTTTGCTGAAGAAGCGCGTAAGCTTGATGGTGTGAACTTCCTTGCTCAAGGTACGATTTACCCTGACGTGATTGAATCTGCAGCCACTAAAAACGGCAAAGCGCACGTAATTAAATCACACCATAACGTGGGCGGTTTACCAGAAGATTTAGCATTTGAATTGGTTGAGCCAATCCGTGATTTGTTCAAAGACGAAGTGCGCCGTTTAGGTACAACTTTAGGTCTTCCATTTGAAATGCTTTACCGTCACCCATTCCCAGGCCCAGGTCTAGGCGTGCGTATTTTGGGTGAAGTGAAAAAAGAATATGCAGATATTCTTCGTCTTGCGGATGACATCTTCATGCAAGAACTTCGCGCAAGCGGCTGGTATGACAAAACTGCGCAAGCATTTGCGGTATTCCAACCCGTTAAATCTGTTGGTGTAGTCGGTGATGGCCGTCGTTATGCATGGGTAATCGCGCTTCGTGCAGTTGAAACAGTTGACTTTATGACTGCACGTTTTGCACACCTTCCTTATGATCTTGTAGATAAAATTTCTACTCGTATCATGAACGAAATTGCAGATGTTTCCCGTGTTGTTTATGACGTATCGTCTAAACCGCCAGCTACGATTGAATGGGAGTAATTTAGGGATTTCGGACAGCACTGCTGTCCGCCTAAATTACGCCATGAGCAAAGTTTAAAGCACTGCTTTAAACTTTGTGCAAGATGCTCGCGGCAGACTAGGCTTCATGCCCGTTTTACGCCGAAAGCTATGCTTGAGGCTATTTAGGGTGACCTAAATATTTCAATAAAAAAGAGCGCCTCGGCGCTCTTTTTTTTGTTTATAATTAATAAAAATATTATTTTAAAAAGAGCAAGTTAAATGCCTTTGCCTACATATGATCAGTTGATGCTTCCATTAATGAAATTGTTATCAGAATTAGATAGGCCGATAAAAATTTCAGAGGCGGCAAATATCTTGGCTGAAAGATCAGAGCTACCAGAAGAAGAATTAAATAAAACACTTTCAAGCGGAAAGAATATATTTAAGGATAGAGTGGCTTGGGCGAAGACATATCTTGTAAAAGCAGGTTTGATTCATCAGCCTAAAAGGGCATATTGTGAAATTAGCGACTTAGGTAAAACAATTGATTTATCAAAATTGCATATTATAACTAATGAATTTTTGTCTCAATTTGATGGATTTAATGACTTTAAATTTGGAAAAAACAAGAAGACAATATTCATGTTCAAAGTTTGGAAGGTATTAAAAATTCAGAACAATATCCATCAATACAAACGCCTGAGGAAAGCATCGAAATAGCTTCCAAAGAACTTAATCAGTCAATTAAAGATGAGTTATTAGAAAAAATTAAATTAAATACACCGAAATTTTTTGAACAATTGGTTGTCGATCTATTGGTTGCAATGAGCTATGGCGGATCCCATCAAGATGCAGCTAAAGCAATTGGTAAAACCAGTGATGGCGGTATAGATGGAATTATTAGCGAAGATCGTCTAGGGCTAGATAAAATTTATATTCAAGCGAAACGATGGGAAAGCACAGTGGGCCGTCCAGATATTCAGCAATTCAAAGGTGCTTTAGCAGATCAGGTAGCAAAAAAAGGTGTTTTCATTACGACTTCAAGTTTTAGTAAAGAAGCACATGAGTCTGCAAAGAAATTGGGTATTGTCTTGATTGACGGTGATAAATTAACATCACTCATGATTGAATTTGGATTAGGTGTTCAGATTGAACGTAGTTTCCATATTTATAAAATTGACCAAGACCGCTTTGATGAAGATACTTTTTAGTTAAAAAAGAGCGCCTCGGCGCTCTTTTTTATCCCCCAAACATTACCCCGCCTTTCTTTGCTGCGGCATTTCATTTAAATCCAGCACTTTTAAAATCTGTTCGCCAATGCGCTTGACCAGCGGCATGGTGACCGAATTTCCAGCCTGAGTGTATAAATTGCAATTAGAGACTTTTTTGGGAAAATGCATCTCGTTGACAGGATAGCCTTGAAAGGCAAAACACTCTTTAGGCGTCAACTTGCGGATGCCGTAGTCATCTTTAATGATTGGCACATTGTGGCCTCCTGAACCCATATTGGCTGTGAGGGTGGGGCAAACGTTGCGCTTATTTTCACGCACATACACACGGCGCCATTGATAGACCTTGTCACGCGAGGTCACAGCCTCGGCCATTCTTGAATAATATTTATGATTTGGCCCGTAATAATATTTTTGATCGACTTTGCCTTTTTCCAGCAGGCTGCGAATAGATGTGGTTAACGGGATTTCTTCAGGAAAACGGAATTCTTGATATCTTGGCACCTGCACGGGATCTAAGGCCACAATAAAAATACGCTGGCGGTATTGCGGCATATTGGCATGCGTCATGCTGTTGAGGACTTTATAAAATACGCGATAGCTCAGCTCTTCCAGCGTGTTGCAGATCACTTGAAAGGTATTGCCGTTGTCATGCGTGACCAAGTTGCGGACATTTTCTAAAAACAGCGCCTTGGGCCGGTGCTTCTTGGCAATATCGGCCACATCAAAAAACAGCGTGCCGCGGGTTTCCTGAAAACCTTTTCTATGCCCGGCAATGGAAAAGGCCTGACAGGGAAAACCGCCGCAGAGAATATCAAAGGTTTTTGGAATTTTTGCTTTGGTTTCATCTAAGGTGATATCGCCTTTCGGAGATTCTCCATAGTTGGCGCAATAGGTTTTTTGCGCATGCGGATTCCATTCGCTGGAAAACTCACAGCGCCCATTCAGTTGCTGTAATGCCATTCTGAAGCCGCCCACGCCGGCAAACAGGTCGATAAATGTAAATTTATGATCTTCAGGCTGTGGAAATGGGGGATGAAGCGGGTCAGACTGCATTAAAGACTCAATACTCGAGAATAAAAACTCGCATTCATTTTAATTAAAACTGGCGAAATAAAAAGGGTCAATCCTGTTAATTCATGCATTCAAAATTCAGCTGAGGCTCCCGGCCTATGCGGACATGCTGACGCTGATCATGCGCTATGCAGCTCGTGCTACAGGATGGACCAAGAATCAGAAACTGCTTCTTTTTTACGTGAATAAGCCTTTCTGGACGGACCAAAAGATTTTTTGCTTTTAACCGGGGTCAGTTTATGCTGCATGCTCATGGCCGGCGCATACTGCACAATACAATTGCGGCCGCTTTCTTTGGCTTGGTAGAGCGCAAGATCGGCTTGCTTCACCAATTCATCCAAATCCTGTGTATGGGATTTTAATTCAGCAACGCCGATGGAAACCGTAAAGTTCAGGCTTTTGCCTTTCACTTGGACGCATTCGTTTTGGATGCGCACGCGGATACGGTCTGCGATCAGCATGGCATCCTGAATGCAGGTTTCAGACAGCAAGGCGATGAATTCTTCACCGCCAAAACGCGCCAGCACGTCTTTTTGACGCATCTCTTTACGGGTGATGTCAGCAATCACCTGCAGGACGCGGTCACCGACGTCATGGCCATAAGTATCATTAATTTTTTTAAAATAATCGACATCAAACATCAGCAGGCAGGTGCTGGCAGGCAGCGGCCATTCATGTATGCGGCGTTCAGCAACATGCACAAATTGGCGGCGGTTGAACAGCTGCGTCAGCTCATCGGTATGCGCCATGTTTTTGTAGCTGTTCAGGTTCCAGTCATCCAGCAAAGAACGCAAAAAGTTTCTGCGGCCGTTTAAGGCGCTGTTCCAGCTGATATACAGGCTGAACAGAAAAATAGGAATGAACGTGAGGAAAAAGACCAGCGCTTCCTGTATGAGCATGAGTTTCAGCACACCGATCATGGCAAATAAGGTAATAAAAATCGTGCTGTACAGCGCAGGTTTAAAGCGCACTTGAATGCAGAGATTGGCAATCAGCACAAAAATTACGGAGGCATAAATATAGGAGCTGGTCCATGGGCTGGATGACTGCAGCAGCAAAAGAATCCAAAGTCCCATGCTGCAGGCGGTGCTGATCGGCAAAAGCATATCCAGCAGGCGGATATCTTTTTTATACCGAAAGAGATAAAAGCACGCGATTAAAGATGCGGCTACACAGCCGACACGCAGCAGAGCCGATTCATAGTATACATCCGGCATAATAAAATAATCTGCAAAAAAGTAGATCAAAAACACCAGCTGCGCAATGTAGTTGATGCGGCGCAGGAAAAAATGCTGCTGCTGATACTGGAAATTCAGGAATGCCTGCTGAAAATGCGCAGGAATCTGAGCCCGGTGATCGGCCAGCGCTTGTTCAATAACGGCACGGTTGCTCAGGCTGCATTCAGAAGATTTCAGTAAATGCTGCTGAGGCATGTGCTGTGTGGCTTGGCTGGAATGGTATTTTTTACCCATCCGCAAATCGGCAGTCATACATTATTCCTTATTGCGACAGCAAAGTTGTGTAAGCGCTATTATGGGAAAATTGGTTAAAAAATAAACTCACCAGATTTGGGTATTTTCTAGCGAAATTTATGACAAAATGTGTAAATGCCCGCAGATTTAAAAATTCAGATACTTTTTGGCGCTTTTGCCTTTAATTGCAGCATGCTAGATTAGCAGGAAGGCTCAGCAGGCAAGATTCAGCAGAAGAAAGGATAGAGCCTTCAGGATTGTCCTATTTATAATATTCAACGTATTGCAGAACGCATGGGTTTTGGCGCTGAAACTGGCTAAGATAAATGCATTCCATGCAATATTTCAGCAATAGCGCATATTCAGCTGCCTGTGTTTTACAGCATGCCGTTTTCAGCCATAAGACAACATTTCGCCAGATTCAGGAAAGGATTATGACCAATACCAATTACACCGAGCTGTCATCTTCGGACGATTGTGAAAAATACATCAATCAATTTGTGCAGGATTTTCCGCTGCGCAGCGCTGAAATTGGCCGAGGTACCGTCATTAAGCGCGCTTTGCCCAGCCGCCATAAACGCATGATTGGCGCGTGGTGCTTTCTGGATCATGCCGGCCCGGTGGTGTTTCCGCAAGGAGAGGGTCTCGACGTCGGCCCGCATCCGCATATCGGGCTGCAGACATTCACATGGATGATAGAAGGCACCATGATGCATACCGATAGTTTGGGCAGCAAACAGCTGATCCGGCCCAGACAGGTAAACTTGATGACTGCGGGCTACGGCATTTCCCATACCGAAGTCGCGCCGGAAACGGAAACGCATATGCATGCAGCGCAGCTGTGGATTGCTTTGCCGGATGACAAAATCAATATGGCGCCGCGTTTTGATCATTATCCTGAATTGCCTGTAATCAGCCAAGATGGTGTGGACTTTACGGTGCTGGTGGGCGAGTTCTTAGACCAGAAATCGCCGGTTGCTGTGCATAGCGAACTTTTAGGCGTTGATTTGGCGGCCAAAGACAGCACGCGCACCCGCTTAACATTGAATCCAAAATTTGAATACGGCTTCATGGCTTTGGAAGGCACTGCATCCATCAATGGCCATGAACTGACTGAAGACAATATGGTGGTGCTGGAATCCGGCTTGGATCATGTCGATCTGGAAATTCATGCGCACAGCCGAGTCCTGCTGCTGGGCGGGGAACCGTTTGAATCGCCGATTCTGCTGTGGTGGAATTTTGTAGGCCGCACACAGGAAGAATTGAACGCGGCCCGCGAGCAGTGGATTAACCGCGATGAGCGCTTCGGCAATATTCCTGATTATGAAGGCCCGCGTTTGGAAGCGCCGGCTTTTCCGGACAAAATGCGTCCATCGAAATAACAGCAGGGTTTCGCCTGCTTGGCTTTAGGCGCTGCATCTGTGTGCGGCGCTTAAAGATTTCTATGCATGATTTCAATGCATTATGTACGGTTTTACAGACAAAATTTGCATATAAAAGAAGATAAAGAAGGACAGAATATGGCTGTTATTGCAAAAGCAAAAGTAGAGACGCTGCCTGAACCGTGGTCTGGAACCATCAGCAGCGGCAAGCATCAGCTGATCACTGATAAGCCGGAATCATTTGGCGGTCAGGACCAAGGCTTAGCGCCGTATGACCTGATTTGCTCAGGCCTTATTTCCTGCACCATGATTACTTTGCGCATGTATGCGCAGCATAAAGGCATTGCGCTGGGCGAGTTCAGCGTTGAGGCCGATTTCTGCGCCAATAAAGAAGGCAAGGAATGGATTGAGCGCCGTGTGCATTTCCAAAATGCGCTGGATGAGGCGTTGCAGCAGAAAGTGCTGGATATTTGCAGCAAAACCCCAGTGACGAAAACCCTATTGCGCAGTGTAGAAATTCAGACCCAATTGCTTTAGCTATTGAAAGCCGCGCCGTACAGCGCGGCTTTTATTTTTGTCAGGCTCCTGCCGGCAGCATGTCAGCGGTCAGGCATTGATCAGGCTTAAAAGGGCCAATTTTTCAGTTCAACAATAAGGATAACAATATGCTGACGCTGCATCATCTGGAACAATCACGTTCGTTCCGAATCTTATGGGCGCTGGAAGAACTGGGCGCAGAGTATCAGGTAAAATTCTATAAACGCCTGCCGAATTTTTCAGGGCCGCCGGAATTGAAAGCTGTGCATCCTTTAGGCAAGGCGCCGATCTTGACGGATGGCGAGCAGACGATTGCAGAATCTGCAGTCATTTTGGAGCATTTGCAGGAAAGCTTGGATGCCGCAGGGCAATTTGCGCCGAAAAATGCTGCCGAGCGCCAGCAATACCGCTACTGGATGCATTATGCCGAAGCTTCGCTGATGCCGCTGTTGGTGATGCAGCTGGTGATGAGCAATGTGCCGAAACATGTGCCTTGGCTGATTAAGCCCGTTGCTCAGAAGATTAGCCAAGGGGTAAAAGCTGGTTTTGTGCAGCCGCGCCTGAAAGATCATATTCAGTTTTTAGAAGACTATTTATCCGCGCATGACTATTTTGCCGGGGCATTCAGCTTTGCGGATATTCAGATGGGCTTCCCGCTGCAGGCCATGCAGTCGCGGGCGCCAGGCCAATATCCCCAAATTCAGGCGTTTGTGCAGCGCATCAGCAGCCGTCCGGCCTTTCAGCGCGCTCTGCTGAAAGAGAAAATGCTGAATAGCTGATTTTTGCGGCATGCAATAAAAAAAGCCTGCATCAGCAGGCTTTTCATTGTGCGCAGCAGATCAGCTGGCGCTGTACAGGCGTTCTTTAGGAAACACCACTTTAAAGATCGAACCGCGGTTTTCTTTTGATTCAACTTCTAAATGCGCCTGATGCTGCATCAGCACATGCTTCACAATCGCGAGGCCGAGGCCTGTGCCGCCGGTTTGCCGGCTGCGGTCGCTGTCCACGCGGTAAAAGCGCTCGGTCAGGCGCGGCAAGTGTTTCGGGTCAATGCCGATGCCGGTATCTTCCACGGTAAAATAGCCGTGCTCGCCGTCATCATGCCAGCCGATGGTCACCGTTCCGCCTTTGGGCGTGTATTTAATGGCGTTGGTGATCAGGTTGCTGAAGGCGCTGGCCAGTTCGGTGTCCGAGCCGATCAAGTCGCAGTGGCTGTCAATGTCTAAATTCAGCTCGTGGCCATAATCGACATTGTAGGCATGTGCATCGTCATACAGCTGATTCATCAGGCTGGGCATGTCAATAATCTGATTTTTGGCGATTTTTTTGTCATTTTCCAAACGCGACAGCAGCAGCAGGTCATTGACCAAGGCATTCATGCGCCGGGTCTGCGACTGCATTTGATCAAAGGCGCGCTTCCAGCGCGGATTGATGTCTTCCTGATCGGTAAAGGTTTCGATATAGCCGCTGAGCACCGTCAAAGGCGTGCGCAATTCATGCGAAATATTGTCGACAAAGTCTTTGCGCATCTGTTCCAGATTGTGCATGCGGGTCATATCATAAGCCACCAGCAGGCGGCTTTCTCCGCCAAAACGGGTCATTTTGACCTGCACATAATGCTCTTCAAAGCCGGTGGACTTCATTTTCAGGCCATCCGGCGCCTGATCGATATTGTTGAAATATTCAATAAAGCTGGGCTGGCGCAAAATGGTCAAAATATTGCGGCCGCGGTCAGTGGCCTGAATGCCCAGCAGCGTTTCGGCAGCCGGGTTCCACCATTCAATTTGATGGTTTTCATCAATCAGCACCACGGCTTCGGCCAGCGCGACCAGCGAGGATTGCGCGCGGTCGATCAGGCCGACCATTTCCGCCTGCACAATGCGTTCCTGACGCTGCGCGCGGTAAACATTGAACAGCAATGCGCCCCAAATGCCGTCTAAATTGGGCGGCACATCATAGGGGCGGTTGGAAATCCATTCATTGACCAAATACAGCGAGCGCAGCTGCAAGGCAAAAAAGATGCTGAAGGCGGCAAAAATGCAGATCCAGAAATATCCGATCCCCAGGCCAATGCAGCCGCCAATAATCAGCAGAAAAGCCAGCAGGCGCAAATCCTGCTTGGCAAAAGTCCATAAGCTGCTGTAGCGGAATTTTTTATGTTCGCGCGCCAGCTCAGGGACAGGATAGGGTTCGTACATAAAATACAGTTAACCTATAAAACTCTAGCCTTGCAGCAGTCAGCCCAGTACGGCATCTGCACGGGTAGAAAAACGATAGCCGGTGCCGCGCACCGTCTGTACATAACGGTCTGCGCCATACGGTTCCAAGACCTTGCGCAGGCGGCGGATATGCACGTCAATGGTGCGGTCTTCAATATACACGTTTCCGCCCCACACTTGGTCCAGCAATTGCGCGCGGGTGTAAGCGCGTTCCGGATGGGTCATGAAAAACGCCAGCAGGCGGTATTCGGTTGGGCCCATGTCCAAAATGCTGTCGCCGTGGCTGACGCGCTGGCTGACAGGATCGAGAATCAGGCCATTGGCATCAATGCTTTTTTCACCGCCCAAGGCATTGGAACGGCGCAGCACCGCTTTAATGCGCGACACCAGTTCACGGGTAGAAAAGGGCTTGGTCATGTAATCGTCTGCGCCGGCATCCAGACCTTGCACTTTGTGGTCTTCTTCGCCGCGCGCCGTCAGCATAATCACTGGAATTTCGGATAAGGTTTCGTCGCGCTTGAGGCGGCGGCACAGGTCTACGCCGCTGACGCCGCCAGGCATCATCCAGTCCAGCAGGACAAGGGCAGGGCGCTGATCAACAATCATTTGATGCGCTTGTTTGGCATCTTCGGCTTGCTGGCATTGGAAGCCAGCCATATCTAAAGAGGTATGGATCATTTCCCGGATCGGGAGTTCATCGTCGACAATCAGAATGTAGTCATCTTTCACAGCGCAATACCCTATTTCATGCAAACGGTGGACCGTTTTATATTTATGACAGGCTTATTACAAAGATTAATTATGACAGTATCATTGCAAAAAGACATGGACAGCCCATTTTTGAAAGATTTTGTGACAATTATGTGCCTGAAATTCTGCATTATTTAAAATTAACATCATGATTTTAAATGTGTTAACAAAAATCAGTGAAAAATTTGAAATCAGTGCTGGTTTTTTTTCAGCAGCGGCCCATTTTCTGAAAAAGTCTGCAGCAAGGATAAGAACACAATGCTGCAGGAAGATAACACTTCATCCATCGGCTGCTTGAAGCCGCTCATGACCCAGCGGATGGCGATTTGCGTGACATAGCCGTTGAGGCCTGTCGCCACCAAGGCAATTTCCTGTTCTGGGCGGTTGATATTCGGCATCATCAGCATCACAAACGCATGGATCATGCGGTCAAAGCGCGACATGGTTTCATGAATGGTGGCCTGATTATGCAGTTCCTGCACCAGCATGGCATCGATATAAATAATGCGCGCCATGCGCGGGTTGTCTTTGAGCGTGGTCAGCAGCGCGGTCAGCCCGGCTTCAATCATTTTTTTCGGATCGGCAGAGGCCTGCATAATGGCCTGCATGACATTGCGCTGCAGCTCATCAATCAGCTGTAAGAAGATGGTTTGAAACAGATTTTCACTTTTTTTGAAAGACTCATAAAAATAGCGTTCAGTCAGCTTGGCTTCATTGCAAATGTCTTTGACCGTAACCGAAAAAAAGCCGTGGGTGCCGTAGGCTTCAATGCCGGCCTCAATCAGTTTTTCCCGGCGCAGCAGCTTGCGTTCAGTTAAAGACAGGCCTTTAAACTGGCGTTCTTTATTGCTTTTTGCCGGCGGCTGTTTTTCTGTTGGCTGCTGTTCAGTCATAAAAATCAAATCTTTCTGAAACGGTTTATGGCGCTATCTTATCAATAAATAAGCAGAACACCTATGTTTTCGGCATTCTCCCCAAATGCCGCCAGCGCGTCCTGAGATGATATTGACAATATAAATTGTCAAAACTATATTGAATGCATGAGACGTCCATGCGGGCATCGGGCAATTCAGCCTGCGCCGCGCTGAAACCGGATCAGGCTCAGAACCGTTTAAGCAAAGGAAACAGAATGAAAAATTTTAAAAATAAAGTCGCTGCAATTACGGGTGCGGGTTCGGGTATCGGACAGCAATTGGCGGTGCTGCTGGCGAAGCAGGGCTGCCACTTATCTTTAAGCGATGTGAATGAACAGGGTTTGGCAAACACGGCAGAGCTGGTGAAAGACAGCAACGTGCGTGTCACCACCAAAAAAGTCAACGTGGCCAATCTGGAAGAAGTCCGCGCTTGGGCGCAGGAGACGGTGCAGAATCATGGCTCAGTCAATATGATTTTCAACAATGCCGGCGTGGCTTTGGGCTCGACCGTGGAAGGCGCCAGCTACGAAGAGCTGGAATGGATTGTGAATATTAATTTTTGGGGCGTGGTCTACGGCACCAAAGAGTTTTTGCCTTTGATCAAAAAGTCCGGTGAAGGCCATATTATCAATATTTCCAGCCTGTTTGGCCTGACGGCTCAGCCAACGCAGTCGGCCTACAATGCGACCAAGTTTGCCGTGCGCGGCTTTACTGAATCATTGCGCCAGGAACTGGATATCGAAAACTGCGGCGTGAGCGCGCTGTGCGTGCATCCGGGCGGCATCCGCACCAATATCGCCAATGCGGCGAAAATGAATGACAGCCTGAAAAGCTTAGGCATGAATCCGCAAAAATCAGCGCAGTCCTTTAATAAATTCCTGCGCTGTCCGCCGGAAGAAGCGGCGCGTCAGATTATTGAAGCAGTGCAAAAAGACAAGCGCCGCTTATTGATCGGTAATGATGCGAAAGCCATTGATTTTATTCAGCGTCTATTGCCGACTGGCTATCAGAAGCTGACTGCGATGGCGACCAAGTTTGGTCAATAAGCTGAAAGGCTTTGATGGAAAAACCTGCGCATTGCAGGTTTTTTACGCCTGCGGGAATAAAAGCCGTGGCAGGGTTTTTCCTGCAGGGAGGCAAACGCCGCCATCCATCTGCCTGATATGAACAGGCTTCAGCGCGGTTGAAATACAGCCTCTTAGACCAGCGATTCGATGGTTTTCTTTTTCCAGACCAAATGATAATACAGCCCTTGCATCAGGCAGAGGCAGACAAAGGCCAGCGCATAGCCGTACCAGATGCCTTTCAGTCCCCACCATTGACTGAACAGGTAGGCGCAAGGCACTTCAATCAGCAGAATCGCCACAATGTTGATGATCATCGGCACCGTCACCGTTCCGCTGGCGCGCATAATTGACGCAAAAATCGCGCTGGCGCCAAAAAACAGAATGGACCACAGCACAATAAACAGCAGTTCCTGACCCAAAACCACCACCTGCGGGTCGGTAATAAACAGCGCCATTAAATATTTAGAAAACAGATAAGCCAGAATCACCAGGGTGCCGGTAAAGAGGACATTCATGATCAGCGCGGTATGATTGACCTTGTGCAGCAAGTCTGACTTGCCTGCGCCAATGGCTTGAGCCGCAAAAATAGACGCGGCGATAGCGATCGAAAGCGCAGGGAATTGAATGTAATTCAGAACCTGATTGACCGCACCATAAGCTGCTGTCGCATCTGCGCCGTATCGGTTGACCAAGCCGACAATCACCAGGCCTGCAACCGATGTGGTGATCATCTGAATGCCGGTCGGCACGCCGAGGCGCAAAATAATCTTCACCAGTTCAGGCTGATAGCGGATATGGCGGATTAGACCGGCATCCAGACGCAGCGGGTGGTTTTTATGATTTAAATAAAAATATAAAAAAATCAGTGCAATGCTAAAGCCGACAGTGGTCGCAATGGCTGGCCCAATAATGCCCATATGCGGGAAGCCGAATTTGCCGGCGATCAGCACGGGGGTGATGATCAGGCCTGCGCCGATGGTCATGCAGGATGTGATCAGCGGCGTGGTGCTGTCGCCGACACCGCGCAAAATAGAGGTGTAAATAATATAGATAAACAGCAGCGGGCTTCCGGCCAGCATCCACTGCACATAAGGCAATGATAAATGCATGACTTCGGAATTGGTGCCCAGCGCCAGCAGAATATATTTGGCAAAAATGACGCCCAAAAAGGCGATCAGGCTGCCGCCGATCAGCGTCATAAACAGGGTGGTGCCCACCACGCTTTGCACCTTTTCAATATTTTTTGCGCCCCAAGCCTGTCCGACCAAGACGGTTGCGCCAGCAGAAAGGCCGATCACAAAAGCCATGAGGCAGAACAGAATGGGAAAGAAGACCGAGACAGCCGCAATCGCATGCACGCCCAGCATTTGGCCGACAAAAACAGTATTCACTGTGCCGGACAAATTCTGCAGGATGTTGGTGGCAATCAGCGGAACCAGAAAAATCAAAAAAGATTTCCAGAGGGTTTGCTGACCGTCAAGCGGCTGGTGCTCAGTCATATCAAATCTTATACCGTGTTCTTATGAGGTGTATTGAATAATGCTGACATTAGCAGGAAATGCTTAAAAAAGCCTTAGTTCTAAAGTAATTCAGGCTCGAAATTAAGCAGAAAAAATGAAGCTAAAATCGGGCCTTAAACCTGCGACAGAATTTCACCGGCACGGCGCAGGGTTTCATTTTTTTTGGCAAAGCAGAAACGGATTAAACGCAAATCTTCAGGCGGTTTTTGATAAAACACAGATACAGGAATGGCCACAATGCCGTGCTGCTCCGCCAGATATTGGCACATGGCGCTGTCATCCAAATCAGGGCGGATGGCGCTGTAATCCAGATTTTGAAAGTAGGTGCCGGGCGAAGCGGTAAACTCAAAGCGCGAGTGTTGAATGCCGGCATTGAACAGATCACGTTTGGCCTGATAAAAATGCGGCAGCTCGGCAATATGTTCCGGGTGCGCAGCCATAAAATCCGCCAAAGCCATCTGCACTGGAGTGACGCCGCAGAAATTGGTGAATTGATAGACTTGGCGGAACCCGGTCATTAACGCTGGCGCAGCAACACAGTAGCCGGTTTTCCAGCCAGTCACATGAAAAGTTTTGCCGAATGAGCCGACCACGAAACTGCGTTCACGCAGCGCTGGAAAAGACAGCGCGGAATAATGGCGCTGGCTGTCATATATCAGATGTTCATACACTTCATCGGACAATACCGCAATATTGCTTTCTTGAATCAGTTCAATCAGCTGCAGCCAATCTTGCTTGGACCAAATCGCGCCCGAAGGATTATGCGGGGTATTGACAATGATCATGCGGGTTTTGCTGTTGATGGCATCTTTGACCGCATTCCAATCCACCTGAAAACCGGGGGCCTGCAGGTTGATATGAACGGGAACGCCGCCCGCCAGCTTCACGCTGGGCGCATAGCTGTCATAACTCGGATCAAAAATAATCACTTCATCGCCTGCATGCACCATGGCCTGTATGGCGCTGAAAATGCCAATGGTTGCGCCTGGAGTAATAGTGATTTCTGTTATTGGATCAATCTGCAGCTGGTCACGCTGCAGGAACATTTGCGCCAGCTGCTCACGCAGACTCAGCAGGCCGTCGCCCGGCGCGTACTGATTGAATCCATCCTGTGCGGCTTTGGCTAAGGCGTCCAGCAATGCAGGCGGTGCCGGAAAATCAGGAAAGCCTTGCGACAGGTTCAGCGCATTCAGGCGCTGCGCCATAGCGCTCATGACACTGAAAATCGTCACGCCTTGCGCAGGAAGTTTGGATTCAATCTGGAGCATGTTTTGATAATTAAAATATGGAGATAAACTGCAGTGTAACAGCCTGATCCGGCCGCGGAAAGTTCAAATCGGCTGATTATTTTATGCTTTGAGCGTACCGCAGATCGGATTAAATTGCATGCAGCAGCAAAAAAAGACTGGACTAAAAAAACAGCATTTTTTAGAATGCGCTCACAAATAAAATAAATGTATTAAAAAAATAAAAGATGCTAAAAAATATTTATTCCTTAATTGAGAATTTTGGCCTCAGTGTGCAAAAGCGCGCGCTGCATATCCATTTTTCAAATGAACACCTCAACAGCCAAATCTTTCTGCAGCGCATGGAAGGTGAGCACCGCATCAATCAGGGCCTGCGCGCCGAACTGATCTGCCTGTCCACCCATGCGCATATTCCTTTAAAACAGTTTATCGGCGGACGGGCGGCGATTGATCAAGTGACCGATTTAGGCCAGCTGCAGCGCATGACGGGTGTGATCACCGGCGCCAGCCAAGGGCAAAGTGACGGCGCGCTGACGGTGTATAAGCTGGTGATTGAAGATGCTTCAGCGCTTTGGCATAAACGCCGCAACAGCCGCGTATTTATGAATAAAAGCGTGCGCGGCATAACCGAGGTGCTGTTCAGTGAATGGCAGCAAAAAAGCGCGCTGTTTGCGTCCAGCTTGAGCCTGAATTTAGAGGGTCTCAGCCGCGATTATGCGGTGCGTCCGTTTGTGATGCAGGCCAATGAAAGCGATTATGACTTTTTAACCCGGCTGTGGCGCAGTGAAGGCATCAATTGGCTGATTGATGAAGCTGAGCTGACTGTAGCGGCATCCGCCGTGCCGATGCAGGCGCAGCAATTGCGCTTAATTGACAGCAATCAGGCTTTTGCTGCGTTCGGCCGCGGCTCGATCCGCTTTCACCGCAGCCATGCGGCAGAACATTTCGATACCATCACCAGTTTGATCGGGCAGCGCCAGCTGCAGTCCACCGCCATTCAAACCCAGCGCTGGCAGGCGCAAAGCCTGGCGCAGGATCAATCCAGTCCGCTGCTCAGCACGCATGTGCACAGTGAACAGCAGGACAATGAAAGCCTCAGTCTGGAGCAAGTCTGGTCGATCAGTCCTGCATGGACCGGCGACTTGAACGGCGATGATCAAGTCGCCGCTTCCGGCGCTGATCAGCTGCAGCAGCTGAATCAGCAGCTGAATCAATATCAAATTCTGCAGGCCAAATCCTTTACCGCCATCAGCAGTGTGCGCGATGCGCAAGTCGGCTATTGGTTTCAGCTGACTGATCATCCTGAAATTGATCAGCACAGCGGGCCAGACCGTGAATTTTTAATTTTGGGTAAAGCCTTTTATAACCAGAACAATCTGCCCAAAGATATTTTGATGCAGCTGGAAGCGCTGCTCGGCGCCAGCCGCTGGTCATCCTTAGGTGATGAGCGTCAAGCCAATGAACTGCAGCTGATGCGCCGCAGCATTGGCGTTGTGCCTGAATATGATCCGTTGCAGCACAGGCCCATGGCGTATCCGCAGCGGGCGAAAGTGGTGGGTCCGGAAGGCGAAAGCATTCATGTCGATGCTTGGGGGCGGATTAAAGTCCGTTTCAGCTTTACCCGCAGTGATGACCATCAGCATGATGGCGGCGCCGGCAGCAATGACAGCGATGCCGATTCGGCGTGGGTGGATGTGCTGACGCCTTGGGCCGGTGAAGGCTATGGCGCACGCTTTCATCCGCGCATCGGTGAAATTGTCGTCATTGACTTTTTTGAAGGGGATGTCGACCGGCCATTTGTGGTGGGGCGCATTCATGAGGCTGAACGCTATCAAACCATGTTTGATGTCAAAGGCCAGCTGCCGGACACCAAAAAGCTTAGCGGCATCCGTTCGCAGGAAGTCGGCGGCAGCGGCTTTAACCAGCTGCGCTTTGATGATACTTCGGGGCAGATCAGCACCCAGCTGCAAAGCAGCCATGCGGCGACGCAATTGAATTTAGGCAATCTCAGCCATCCGAAAGATAAAGAACAAAGCAATGGGCGCGGTGAGGGGTTTGAGTTGCGAACTGATGCTTGGGGTGCAATGCGGGCTGGAAAAGGCTTATTAATTAGTACCTATGCGCAGGAAAATGCCGTTGCAGATCATTTAGCGGCAGCAGAAGCACAATCCTTACTGAATCAAGGCCATGAGCGCATGAAAATGCTTAGCAGCATTGCTGTAAAGCAGCAGGCTGATGCGCTGAATGTGATTGAGCGCTTGCCCAAGCTGATTCAGTCCCTAGAAATTAAAAATACCTCACAGGCGGTGATGACGACGCTGAGCCTATTTAAGGAGAATTTGTGTGCAGATCCTTTAGCGGCGCTAAAAAATTGTAAGGGTTTTATTCAAGACCTTGGATCAATTACCAATGATGCAAAAGGTACGTTGCAGCAATTTAAATCTTATTTTGATGATGCTGAAGATGCTTTTGATAATTTGAAAGAGGTGATTCAAAACCTTGAAGACTATGGTTCTGACCAGCTGCAGGCGCGAGTCAGTAATTTAAAAAGCCAGCTGAAAAGCGATCCGCTGAAAACATTGAAAGACATCGGCAAGCTGGTCGAAGAAATTAAAATCAAGCCTGAAGACATGATGATCGGCGGCGGTTTCGGCAAGCCGGAGATTTTCACGCCAACCCGAGCTTTGGAACATGTGAAAGGCTTTATGGAAGGTTATGCGCAAAATTTAGAAAGTTCCAGCAACCCGCAGCAGCAGGAACAGGGCAAGCTGTTCAGGCAGGCGCTGCTGCTGCTGGCATCGCCTAGCGGCATTGCTTTAACCACACCTGAAGACATCATTTTACAAGCTTCGCAAGATATTGCAGAAAGTTCAGGGGGATCAATTAATTTAAGTGCACAGAAAAATATAGTGGCGCATGCACAGGATAAGGTCAGTTTGTTCGCTGCCCAAAAAGGTTTGAGTGCTTATGCAGCAAAAGGACCTTTGAAAGTTCAGGCTCAGGATGATTTGGTTGAAATTATTGCGAAAAAAGTGATTAAGCTGATTTCTACGGAAGATAAGATTGAGTTAACTAGTGCGAAAGAGATTGTGCTGACGGCTGGCGGTTCTCAGCTGAAAATTAATGGGGACGGTATTTTTACCACAACAGGCGGTAAGTTTGAGAGTAAGGCGGGGCAGCATAGTTTTGTGGCAGGAGCGATTGTGAATGCTCAACTACCTAAGATGCCTGAGAGTGGAATATTTAGCCGAAGATTTGATTTTGGTGAACTATTTGATGAAGATCAACTAAATCAAAAAATTAAATTTAAATTTATAAATCATGCCAAAAAAACTGAATTTAATGGGTTTTTAGACGAGTTCGGTCGTACTCAACGCTTTTTCAGCGATAGTGCTGATAATGTTGAAGTAATTATTCTAGGACATGATAGTCAGAATCATGATGAGCTTTTTGTCATTAAAAATGACTTGAACAGCACAAAAAATCAAGATTCTAGTGAGGATTGCTGTTGTTGTGATGATAATCATCATCACAACAACACGGAAGAATTATATGATGATAGTGATTTAGAAGCTGATTTTAAAAGTTTTGGATTGTGAGAAGTTTTATGAAAAATAAAATCCTTTTTATGTTGTTTATGTGTCTAATGCCTTTTACCCATGCGGAGATATTGAAATCATATCCTTATGAAATATTGGATGGTGAAAAAGTTAGCTTCAACTATATTGAATCAGATAAATGTAATTTTCAGCGAAAAGATTTAAAAAGTTCAATAAATCGTATTTTAAAAGTAAATAAGATAGATCTTGGGTCTGGAGATTGGATGCATATCCCTTATGAATGTTGGAATATCAAAAACTCAAAGGAAAACATTCTGCTTATCTCGTTTATAAATAAAAACAAGCCTTTAGAGTTCTATGTCTTTATTGATGACATTAACAATTTAGGAAGTGTTATGTTTAATTTAAAGAAAGATAGAAGCTTTGATTTTAATGAAAATATGATTATTTTTTCAAAAAGTATAAATGAAAATAACAAAAATAAAATATTAATGTTATTTAAAAAAATTGATTTTGAATCTAAGGGGCTATAATGAGTTTTGTTTCGCTTGAAAATGGACCTTCTTTTGGAGAAGATCGACTAGCATATATATATGCTATTTCCCGTAGAGAATCGTCATCAAATCTCTCATTGTCTGATTCAGTTAGACCAAATTTACAAGCTAGAAATGTTCATAACGGTAAAACTGCTGGGTATGGATTTATAGGCTATTTTCAATTTGGTGAAAGTGCACTATATGATTTGGGTTATTTTAAGCCGCCTTTTGAATTTAATGGTAAATCGTCAAGTGATTTTCAAAAATCCCTACAAGTCAATGATTGGAATGGTACTTGGACGGGGTTAGATGGCGTTACCTCAAAAAGTATTTTTTTAAAAGATAGAACTATTCAAATAAAGGCTTTTAATAAATGGATTAATACTTTGTGTAATAGACTAAATAGTCAAAATTTAAATGAATTTTATGGTGTTAGGGTTGGTGGTGTTGAAATAACTGAATCTGGCTGTATAGCAGGAGCACATTTAAAAGGACCTAAATATGTTCTAGAATTTGTTCAAGGTTTAGGTAATAGTACAGATGCTTTTGGTACGCAAGTTGGTGAATATATATCCTTATTCGCACATTACGATTTGGAAAGTTGCTGTAATCGTAAAGTATATATTAATGTAATAGATGAGAGTGGTAATCCTGTTTCAGGTAAAAAAGTTATAGTTGAGTCGGAATATAAAGAAGGTAAATATTACAGTAAAATCGGAAAAATTTCGAATGATTATAAGACAAACAATGAAGGGAAAGTTCCGGTTATTGTTAGACATCCAAATACTAAAATTAAAGTAATCGTTGATGGTAAGAAATTAGAGATTACACAGCAAAAAGATAGGATAGAAAGCTATACAATTAAATTAACAAAAGAAATATCTGTACCAGTTGTGTTAGAGCAAAATAGTACTCCTCAGCCAAAACCTCAATCAGATAAGACTCCTCAAGAAGTAAGAAATGAGCAGAATTCATTTGAAGAAAAAAAAGAGGTAATTGCTGGTAATACAAAAGATGTGAGTTTTAATGTTCAAATTATAGAAGAGGATACAAGGAAAGCTATTTCTAATATGGGTTTTTATTTAACTTATAAAGGGAGTATAAAAAAGCATACAGCTGATTCGTCAGGGACTAAAAAAGGGATAGTGGCTGAAGTAGGTGAAGATATCGAGGTTACAGTATCTGGAGCTGGTCAACCTCAAAAAATACATCATTTTAAAGTTGAACAGTCTTTATCTAATCAGACTATTAAAATTAAATTACCCGTATGTTCTTTTAAAATCAATGTTAAAGAAAATAATAAAAATGTAATAAATACCCTAGTAAGTATTTTCTATAGAAATAAGCAAATTGCGAAAAGAACAGATAGTAATGGAGATGTTAGTGTAAAAATGCTTCTGGGGTTTGTTTTTGGCTTTGGTGTAAAAAATAAAGAGTTGGAGAAGCTTCGTGTTTTGAAAGGAATACCAATTAGATATTTTAAAGTTAATGAAGGATTTGTAAAAGCTTCAAAGTTGTATGAAATTGCCGATCAAAAGCGTAAGGAAGCAGATGAACTTAAGAAAAAATCTGACCAAATGCAGCAAAAGAAGCAACAAGATGCTCAGGAAAAAAAGGCAAAAGAACAGGCTGAAAAAGCAAAATTAGAGTCAGAAAGAAATCAGCCTATTCAAGATAATACATACACCGAAAATGGTGGTCAGCCATTAACAACTGCTAGCAATCAGTCTCCACCTACAAGTGATACAACACGTTATCATATTTACTATGATGGGAAGATTAAAAGAGAAAACAGAGCCGCAACTGGTTATGCTGAGTTTATATATTATGAGGCCAATGGTAAGGCACATAATTTAGGTAAATCAAAGTTTGTAAAAGCTCCTATGCGTAAATCAGGTAATGAGATTATTTCAGGATATAGTTACTTAATCGATTTTACAAAACACGGATCATATAAAGAGGGTGGCTTAGGTTATAAATGGTTCATAACAGGAGGAAATATAAGGTTTTATTTAAATGGGGTATCTATGGCAGCGATTTTGGGTACTTTCATGAATTTGGGTTATGAAGAGTATCCTAGTTCAGGTGCTAGTTTGCTCGATGGAAGTTCTCAAGCACCAAGTGTAACGCACAGAAATGGAGAAGCTTGTGACTTTAGATATCTAGGCAAAAATAATGCACATATAGCTAATGCAATTTGGACTCAAAACGATAATTATGATGATCAGAGAAATATAAAGTTAGTTCAAGAATTTAAAAAATTTGGTTTTACTGCATTTTATACACAGGATGGATATACCAAAAAACCTAAAATTGCAGGTACAAGTTATGCTAAAAATCATTATCACCATTTACATATAGGTACATGTGTACCTAAAATTCAGGATATATAATGTATGTTAAAGTCAATTATTTTTCCTTTAATTTTAATTTTATCTGCATGTAATACTAAAGACTTAGTAGAGTTGCCTAGTAGTGATAATGATGAACCAAATAAAAAAATTTTATCTGAGTTTGCAGGGATGGACATCGGAAGTGATTTTAAAGTGCTTTCCAAAAATGGTGAAATTAGTCAAGTAGAAAATACTGATGTTATCGATAATTGTATGTATGCTGAAAATAAAAAAAGAAATATCGATTATTTGGTTTTTGATAATAAGATTTCTACAGCTACGTATTCAGATTCCGTGTTTTTAGGAATGAATTCATTGGAATTAAAATCAAAAATTAGTAACTTGAAATTGATAAAAAATGAATATGATGAAAACACTTATTATTTACAAAATAATTTAGATCAGTACCACGGCGTTAAATTTTATGTGGTTGATGACAAGGTAATTGAAGTTACTTATGGTTTACTTGATAAATTGCAATATCAAGAGGGATGCTCATAAGTATAAATTTGTTGAATTTAATCAAAGCCGACTCTCGTCGGCTTTATTTATCTAACCTTCCAGCACTTCTTCCAACAGCTCTTCACTCGGTGCAAAGTAATACGCGCCATCCATCGGCGTGACAAAGTGCAGCAAGCGGTCATGAATGCCGTCACCGCTGGTGCCGAACATACGCAATAACATGCTGTCGATAATGTTTAAATTATTGGTGTAGGCAATAAAAAACAAGCCCTGGTCGCCGCGGCCATCACCATAAGGCAATGAATGCCGCAAGATTGCTAACTCTTCACCTTCATCATCTTCCACCACAGTCCGTGATACATGTGAGTTTTCAGGCTGTTCAGCCTCATCCAGCTCAATCGATTCCAGCTTGGTGCGGCCAATCACATGTTCCTGCGCATCGACTTTCAGCTTTTTCCATTTTTCTAAATTGTGCGCATAGCGCTGTGCAAACACAAAAGAACCATCAGCAAAATCGCCAGCATCTTCACTCAGCAATGCCGTTTCAGCACGGTCATCAGAAAATTGCGGATTTTCAGTGCCGTCAATAAAGCCAGTCAGATCGCGCCCATCAAAATTGCGGAAGCAGACACGCTCATCTAAAACCTCGACTTTATCTTGAATGCCGTCAAAAAAAGACTGGCTGAGCGCAAAACAGATGTCTGTACGCTGTGCGGCAATGTGAATCAGCACATCAGCCGGAACCACAGGCATTTGAAAAGATCCCGCAATCGGCGCCAGCTGTTTAAAACCTGCAGGCGCTTCAGCATGCAGCTTGGCCCATAGCTCAGGGCCAAATGCCACAGCTGTTTTAATGTCTGCATGCGGATGCTGGGTCATTAAGCGGTCGCGGGTATTCAATAAATCCCCAAGTTTTTCTTTCAGTTCTTCAATGCTTAAATCTTTTAAACGAAGGACAATAAAACGCGCATGATCTGAAGGTAATGGCAAAATTACAGATTGGGCTGTCATTCATGGCTCCTAAATTTTGATATTTTCTGCGTGGTTTTCTCTATTGTGCCTTAATGGCTGTACAGTGGGTAGCCCAGAAACGCATTTAAATCCGCATCGCTTTCGTGCGCCTAAAAAACAGTAAATGTCATATAATTGCGCTTCTATTTGCAAGATATCCTTTGATATGTCCTTCCAAATTTGGCTGGCCTATATGCTGGCATGCTGGGTGATCAGTGTTTCTCCTGGGGCGGGCGCGATTGCGTCGATGTCGAGCGGCCTGAATTACGGTTTTAAACGCGGTTATTGGAATGCTTTAGGGCTGCAGCTGGCACTTTTGGTGCAGATCGGCATTGTGGCGGCTGGGGCAGGGGTGCTGTTTGCCACCACCCCTTGGGCATTTTTAGCGGTGAAATGGTTCGGTGTGTGCTATTTGCTGTACTTGGCTTATCTGCAGTGGATGGCGCCGGCGCAATCCATTGATATTCAGCAGGAACTGCCGAATAAATCACGCGGCAAACTGGTGCTGAATGGATTTTTGGTCAACATGAGCAATCCCAAGGCCATTGTGTTTTTACTGGCGGTTTTGCCGCAGTTTTTGGATTTGTCCAAGCCGCAAGTGATTCAATATGTTGTGATGGCGGCGACCATGATCACCATTGATCTGATTGTGATGGCGGGCTATACCGGACTGGCGGCCAAAGTGCTGCGGTTATTGAAATCGCCGAAGCAGCAAAAATACATGAACCGGACTTTTGCTGTGCTGTTTGCCTGCGCGGCCAGCCTGCTCAGTTTGGTGCATCAGTGATTCATACGAATTAGCTTTAATAATGATGTATTGTTATCTTATTGGCTGATCTGATATGTTTGAGATATAGTTAATAAAATAAGTAGAAAAAACAATGTCTACAGCGTTATGGATTTTGATTTATGTCTTAGATTGCATCGTGACAAAATGGATTATATCGTGGGGCGGTGCGTCGTATATTCAGGGCTGGAAAACATGGTTTTTCTTTAGCGCCTCCCAATCTGAAGAGTGGACGAAAGACCAAATTATTATGATGGCATGGTTCTTTTGGATCGCATTTTCAATCGTATTTTTAATTGGGCTATTTAATCCAGAGTTTCGGTTCTATAAATTAAAAAATAGCCTTTAAATCAGTCAATTCATTATTTTGGATAGCTTTCTGTTTGCTCTAAGAGCATATAAATCAAATCCAGTTCAGGGCAATCGTAGCCCATTGCGGTCAAGGCCGCGCTCATTTGCCCGCGGTGATGCGTACCGTGATTAAACACATGCAGCAAGGTGCCGGCAAAGGGAACAGCAATGTTTTGACCGGTAGATGTCTGGTAATGAAAGAGTCCGCCCAGCCGTGCAGGATCAAGATTTTGCAGATAGTCCTGCCAATGAAAAGACTTTTCCAGCAGCGTTTGGGTCAGCGCATAACGGTCCTGTTCAATGATGCTGTTCAGGGCGATTTGCGGCGAATGGCCTCGGCTGAAACGGGAAAACCATAAGCAATGCTCACCCAGCAGCAAATGATTGAGGGTGCCAAAAATACTTTTAAAAAACAATCCCTGATCTTTATGAAAGTCTTCATCCGACACTTGATCTAAAATCAGTTTTAAACGCTGAGTGGCCCAGCTGTTGTAGCGGGCCATCAATATGAAATGATCCAGTTCCATCTTCAAACTTTTTTGTAATACAGATCTTTCACATATAGCAGAGCATGAACTAAAAAACATCATCAAAAAAACTGCCCGAAGGCAGTTGAGTATTTTTAATATTTTGATTCGCATCTTGAATGCTGAGCTGGGTTAGGCCATTTTTTTAAATTTCTGCACCGCAAAAATGATGGCAAATAGAATCGCCATGGTCAGCACAATGCTTAAACCGGTCGAGACATTCAACCCGGCGCTGGACCATAGCCCAACCGTAATGCCGATTTGCGCAAAGGCAAAGGCCCAAATGACCATCTGTTTAGGCGAATTGGCCATCAGGCGCGCAGTTAAAGCCGGAATCACCAATAACGCGCCCATCAGCAAAGAACCGACCGCGCGTAGCGCCAGCACAGTAAAGGTTGCCAGCAGCAGCATGAAAATCAGGCGCTGCCATTTGGCGTTGATGCCTTCACTGACCGCAATATCCGGATCAATGGCGATTTGAATCTGCGCCTGCCAATGCTTATACAGCACAGCCAAGGCGCCAATAATGACTGCGGTAAATACCGGCAAATCGCTCCAGGAAATCGTCAGCAGGTCGCCAAATAAATAGCTGAGCAATTCAGGGCGCAGCGCAGGCAAATGCTGAATCAGCAATAGGCCTGCACACAGCAGCGTAGCGGAACACAGCGCCAGCAGCGCGTCATTCGGTAGGCGCGGATCGTGCAGAATCCATAAAATGCCGACCAGCAGGATGGCCAGCAAGGTCACGCCCATCCATAAAGGCAGGCTCAGCGCGCCGGCAATGGCCACGCCAAGCAAAGTGCCGTGCGCCATGGTGTCGGCAAAAAAAGACATGCGGCGCCACAGCATCAGGCAGCCCAGCGGCGCAGTCAGGAACACCAAAAGGGTGCCCATAATCCATGCTGGCAAGAGCAGTTGTAACCATTCCATCATGGCTCAGGCTTCCGGTTCGGGGTGAATGTGCGGGCGCGGATCATGCTGGCAAGGAGTGGCGGAATCGCCATGCCCGCAATGATCGTGATGATGCTGATAGAATACGCGGTTGGTGCCGAAGATCGCTTGATATTCAGGATGCTGCTGCACATTTTCCGGCAGGCCGCTGCAGCAGATATGCTTATTCAGGCAGACCACGCGGTGCGTGCCCTGCATTACCCATTGCAAATCATGCGACACCATCAGCACCGCGCAGCCGTATTTTTCCGGCAGACTGCGCACATAATCATATAGTTCAGCTTCCGACTGAATATCCAGACCTTGCATCGGCTCATCTAAAACCAGCACATCCGGCTGGCGCAGCAGCGCGCGGGCGATCAGCACCCGCTGCCGTTCACCGCCGGACAGCTGCTGCACTTTGGCGCTTTGCAGCTTGGCGATGCCGGTGTCGCGGATAATCTCTTCCTTTATAGCAGCCCCGCATTTTTCTAAAGCCAATAAATCGCTGACCCGCAAAGGCAGGCTGTGCGAAGGATTGAACTTTTGCGGCACATAGGAAAATTTAAGATTTTTTGCGCTGCTGACTTGGCCTGATTGCGGCTTCAGAATGCCCAGCAGGACTTTAATCAGCGTGGATTTGCCCGCGCCATTGGGGCCAATTAAGGTCACAATTTCGCGTTCGTGCAGGCTGAAGTCGACATTCTTTAAAATATCGCGCTCATCAATGCGCACATGAATATTTTTCAGCGCAATCAAAGGCGCTGGGTTTAGTGTTGGCTGCACTGCTGACAGATTCCTGAAATTTCAATAATGCTGTGATGCGCAGTAAATCCATCCGATGCAGACAATTCATCCAGCTGCTGCAGCAGGCCTTGAGCGGATGCTTCTTTTACCGCTTTGCATTCGGTGCAAATCAAAAATGCCGCCTGATGGCCTTCGCGCGGGTGGCAGCAGGGGATATAGGCATTGATTGAGGTCAGGCGGTGAATCAGGCCTTTTTCCAGCAAAAAGTCCAATGTACGGTAAACGGTCGGCGGCGCAGCCGGACGGTCAGAACCGCTTTTGATTTTGGCCAGCAGATCATAGGCGCCCATCGGGCCGTCCGCATTTAAAATCAGTTCCAGCACTTCCTTGCGCAAAGGGGTGAGGCGCGCGCCCGTTGCCGAACACATGCTTTCCGCTTCTGCAAGCCGCTGCGCCACGTTCGGGTGGTCGTGCACGCCATGCAATGCATTATGATGTTCGTGCGAACAAGAGCTCATGATTAACCTCAAGTGCGAAACTTTAAAAGAAAAAGACTTTAAATCTTAGCATGAAGCGCGGCAAGATTCGATCAGGCATAGGTATTTTTGAGAATTTGTTATATTATAACACTATCCCATTCTGTAGTGATTTTTCCATGTCCCGTATCTTGGCCTTCTACGCTTTTGCATTGTTCAGTTCAATGAGCTGGGCGCAAGGATTGGTGGTGTCTACACATCCGATCTATCTTATTGCACAGGAAGTGACCAAGGGCGTGGAGACGCCGACCTTATTATTAAAGAATCAATCCGGGCATGATGTCAGCCTGACGCCCATGCACCGCAAAATTGTGCAGGATGCCAATCTGGTGATATGGATCGGCAAAGCGCATGAAGCGCCGCTGGAAAAAATGCTGGCCGGCAGCCCCAAAAGTGTCGCGCTTTTGGATTCAGGCATTTTGAGCACGCTGCCGCTGCGCAATACCCGCGGGCAGGCCATCGCCAATACAGTTGATACGCATGTCTGGCTGGAACCGAATAATGCGGTGCGCATCGGCTTTTTTATCGCCGCGCTGCGTTCGCAGCAGATGCCGCAGCACCGCGAGCAGTACTGGGCCAACGCCAAAGCCTTTGCGCATAATATGCTGATGGCTTCTTACCGCATCAGCAGCAACAGCGCGCAGCCGTATTGGGCCTATCATGACGCTTATCAATATTTAGAGCGTTCCGTCAATTTGAAGTTTGCCGGCGCATTGACCGATGATCCGCATATTGCGCCGACCATCGCGCAAATCAAATACCTGCAGGACAGCCGTCCAAAAGCCAAAATGTGCCTTTTGGCGGAAGGGCAGGCCAGTCAAAATCAATACCAAAAGCTCAGTCCCATCGTGTTTCAGCCCGTGGATGAAAGCATGAATGCAGAGACCAGTTTTATCCATGCCTGGAAAACTTTGGCGGAACAAAGCCGCAGCTGTGTGCTAAACGCACGGAAATAATGCAAAAAATACTCAACTATTGTTTAGTTTAAGCGCAATCCAAACATGCAAAAAAACCAGACTTAGGTCGGGAAAAGATTGCATGTTCAGGGGGGTAACTCTATAATGCCTGCGATTAAAAATAATCATCAGCTAAACTTGTCAAGCATAATTGCTGTGAGTGTATAAAAATGAGCCGAACTAGTCGCTTGATTGATCGACGATTAGCGAAAGCTTTGATCATCTTGCAAGCATTAATGATTCCTGTTTCAGCCTTGATTGGATGGGTCTTGAAAGATTCTGTTGCAGCATTAAGTGCAGCCTTGGGTGCACTGGTCTGCTGGCTGGCGAGCTGCTATTTTACATGGCAGTCTTTTCGAGCCGCAGGCGCCCGCGCCACCAAACAAGTGCTGTCCAACATGTATCGTGGCATGATGGGCAAGTTTGCAATAGTGATTGTTGGATTCATTTTAATTTTGAGCAATGTAAAGCCGCTGTCACCGGCCGCATTGTTTTGCGGTTTTATCCTTGTTCAGGCCATGTCGTGGGTTGCTCCATTTTGGGCATCACGTCTGCAGAAGCGGATTTAAGCGCAGCAAAAATTGAAAAGTTTTTTCAGGAGCTGACGAGATATCAAGCAGCACGCGATATTCGTGAGTTCCATTAGTTTTTTGACATTGACCAGGTGTGATTTATGGCTGCTGAAGAACATGCCCTTACTTCGACCGAGTACATCAAGCATCACTTGACTAACATGACCTATGGCAAAATGCCGGACGGTACATGGAAGTTAGCTGAAAGTGGTGCTGAGGCTCAACAGATGGGGTTCACTGCTATTCACTTGGATTCAATGGGTTGGTCAATCGGGCTTGGTCTGATTTTCTGTTTGCTGTTCTGGTGCGTAGCGAAAGCTGCAAATGCTGGTGTTCCTACCAAGTTCCAGTCTGCAATCGAAATGATTATCGAATTTGTTGACTCAAGTGTACGTGATACTTTCCATGGGAAGTCTCGTTTGATTGCACCATTGGCGCTCACTATTTTCGTGTGGATTTTCCTCATGAACTTAATGGATTTAATGCCAATTGACTTTATTCCTCATCTTGCCGCAATTATCGGCAGCAATGTATTTGGAATGGATCCTCACAGTGTGTATTTCAAAATTGTACCTACAACAGATCCAAACGTCACTTTAGGGATGTCTTTATCTGTATTCGCTCTTATTCTTTTCTACAGTATTCGTGAAAAAGGTGTGAGTGGCTTTGTGGGCGAATTGGCATTAAACCCATTTAATCCAAGTAACAAATTTGCTAAAGCGCTTTTAATTCCATTTAACTTGCTTTTGGAATTGGTAACTTTCCTTGCACGTCCAATCTCTTTGGCTCTACGACTGTTCGGTAACATGTATGCGGGTGAATTGATCTTCATTCTTATTGCATTATTACCCTTCTGGATCCAATGGGCATTGTCAGTGCCATGGGCGATTTTCCATATTTTGATTATCACCCTGCAAGCATTTATCTTTATGATGCTGACTATTGTTTATCTAAGCATGGCAAGCGAAAAGCATTAATGGTATTGCCTAACTATCATCGGGTGGTTAGGTATAATTTTTTTAATTTAATTTGGTATAAACCTAACCTCTGAGGAATTATCATGGAACTCACTTTAGGTCTAGTTGCAATTGCATCTGCTATCTTGATCGCTTTTGGTGCTTTAGGTACTGCGATTGGTTTTG
>NZ_JAYRTF010000018.1:0-77608 GCF_041919735.1 Acinetobacter sp. | reverse complement strand
AAGTGCTGCAGGACAAACTGCACAGCTTGCCGAACACCACAGTGATCATGAATGCATTATCAACTGAAGTCGTCGGTGACGGTTCACAAGTGACTGCATTGAAATACAAAGACCGCGCGACCGATGAAATCAAAACAGTGGAATTGGCAGGGATCTTCGTGCAAATCGGCTTATTGCCGAACACGGATTTCTTAAAAGAAAGCGCTGTAGAGCTTTCAAACCGCGGCGAGATCGTGATTAACGAACGCAACGAAACCAATGTGAAAGGCGTGTTTGCTGCCGGTGACTGTACAACTGTGCCGTACAAGCAAATCATCATCGCCACAGGTGAAGGCGCGAAAGCATCGCTGTCTGCCTTTGATTACATCATCCGTTCAGGGCAGTAATTGCTGCTGAATCAAACTTAAGATAAAGCATCACTCAAGATAAAGCGTCCGCGCTTTATCTTGAAACCAAAAGCATATTTGAAATATCCTTTTTCAAGGGTATTCACCCTTTTAGGAACTTTGGACGCTAACACCGAAGTTCCTTTTTTTGTTTTTATACCTGTTTTTTTGAAATGCCGGATCTAAGCCAATGTGCTTTTAACTCAGCACGGTTTGATTGGCTTCAATGGCTGTCAATAAAAGCGCAATGCAGAAGCCTCAGTGGATTAGATCTAGGACATTTCAATCAAGCGGCTTTAACAGCAAAGAATTAAAACGAATTAAAAAATCAGCGCACGTTCTACGGGCTGTATTCACAAAAAATGCAAAAGAAAAAAGGTCAAAACTTCCCCCTCAAAGCTTTGACCTTTTCCCAACACAGCGTGTTAATTTTTATAATGTTCGTTATAGTTTTATCCGGGAACTTTGGATTCACATCCGTTCCTCTTGGCGTCGCTCCCTCCAGAGTCATTTTTGAAATAAGTTCAAGCCCTCAAATTTTTTCATCAGCTGATCCTGTGTCTCGACATGTTCAGGATGCAGTTCGATGCAGTCAATCGGGCAGACGGCTTTACAGGTCGGATGGTCATAAAAGCCCACACATTCTGTACAGCGCGCCGCATCAATTTCATACACTTTAGCGCCTTCATAAATCGCTTCATTCGGGCATTCCGGCAGGCACATATCGCAATTGATGCACTGCGCAGTAATTCTTAAAGCCATATCAGCCCGCTGCGTAAGCCAAAGAGGACGCTGAAATATCCGCTGTTGAACTTGGCAAATTGCGGATCAGCAGGGCAAAGTTCATGTCAACATCAGCTGGGACTGGAATATCGACAATGTGGCCTGAACCTTTGGCATCATCAATCAAGTTGCCTTTTTTGTCTTTCATTTCAGTCAATTCAAAAGTGATATTGCCTGAAGTCGTCATCAGTTCCAGTGAGTCACCGACAACAAAGCGGTTTTTCACTTCAATTTTGATGTAATCGCCATTGCGCTCCAAAACTTCGCCGACAAACTGCTGGTGATCGAAACGTGATGAGCCGGTTTCATAATTTTGATATTCGCTGTGCACATGGCGGCGTAAAAAGCCTTCGGTATAGCCGCGGTTGGCCAAGCCTTCCAGCTGAGACATCAGTGACGGATCGAAAGGTTTTCCTTCCAGCGCATCATCAATGGCTTTGCGGTAGATTTGCGCGGTGCGGGCGCAGTAAAAATAGGATTTGGTGCGGCCTTCAATTTTCAGGGAGTGAATGCCCATCTTGGTCAAACGGTCCACATGCTGTACGGCACGCAGATCTTTGGAGTTCATGAAGTAAGTGCCATGTTCGTCTTCTTCGGCTGCGAACATGTCTTCTTCATTGCGCTGTAATAAAACCGGCTCGCCAAATTGGTGTTGTTGTATGGCGTGCTGCTCGTCGGCATCTTTGTTTTGACAGCATGATGATTCTTCAATTTGTGTTACTGGAATAACATCACCAGTTTCATCTTCAGCTGCCTCGTGAATTTTATAGTCCCAGCGGCACGCATTGGTGCAAGCGCCTTGGTTAGCATCACGTTTGTTCATATAGCCGGAAAGTAAGCAGCGGCCGGAATAAGCCATGCATAACGCGCCGTGGACGAAAACTTCAATTTCCATATCCGGCACGTTATTTTTAATTTCCTCAATTTCTTCCATAGATAACTCGCGCGATAAAATCACGCGGGTCAGCCCCATATTTTTCCAAAATTTGACCGTAGCCCAATTCACCGCATTGGCCTGAACCGACAAATGCACGGCAACATCAGGAAAGTGCTCGCGCACCATCATGATTAAACCTGGGTCAGACATAATCAGCGCATCAGGCTGCATTGCGACAACCGGTTCTAAATCTCGGATGAAGTTTTTCAATTTGGAGTTATGCGGCTGAATATTCACCACCACATAGAATTTTTTGCCTAAAGCATGCGCTTCAGAAATGCCGATTTGCAAATTGTCATGATCAAAAGCGTTGTTGCGCACACGCAAACTGTATCTCGGCTGGCCTGCATAAACCGCGTCTGCGCCATAGGCAAATGCGTAACGCATATTTTTCAGCGAGCCGGCAGGAGAGAGGAGTTCGGTTACGTGGGAGATGGTCATGTCAAAAGGCATACAAAAAATATGGCTTTATTGTATGGATTTAAAAAACAGATTCAACCCAGTAAAAAGCTCGGGATTCACCGCGAAATGGGCCGCTTAATCTGAATCAATGATGCGCTTGATCTCGGCTGGCTGGAAATTGAAGAACCAAGCCACGAAGTTTTCAGGCGCAATCGGTGCTGAGCGGATCTTCAGGGCGAAATAAAATCGCCAAGCAGACGATTTATTGTTCTGAGAGGCCGTGCGGATGACGTTTTTTTAATCTAATGATTCCAGCTGTTTTAAAATCTGGCAATCATCTATGGTCGATTGCGACGTGCAGGATTGGCGCAGTTCTTGAAGCTGAACTTGAAATTTTTGCAGCTCTGCGATGCGGTTCTGCACATGAATTAAATGCGCATCAATTACTTCGTTGACTGCGCAGCAATCCTGTTTTGGATTTTGCTCCAACTCAATCAGCGCCTGAATTTCCTTTAATGTCATGTCCAGCGCACGGCAGCGCTGAATAAAAACCAGCCTGCGCAAAGCATGGCTGTTGTAATAGCGGTAATTATTTTCACCGCGCAAAGTGGGCTGAATCAATTCTTTTTTTTCATAAAAACGGATGGTATCGGCGCTTAATCCTGTTTTTTGCACCAGATCTTTCATTAAATACTCTGCAGCAGGAGGCGCTTGATTCATTTTGCTTGACCTTGGAGTTAGTCCATAGTTTTAAATAAGGATAATACATCATGGAGCATCTTGAAAATGGCATGTACTTGCAGTCATGAACCCGCACCAAAAAAACCGGACAGCAAATTCAGAACCGCATTATGGATTGCGCTGTTCATTAATTTGACCATGTTTATGGTTGAATTAATCGGCGGCGCTTATGCGCATTCATCTTCACTCTGGGCCGATTCACTTGACTTTTTTGGTGATTCAGTCAATTACGCCGTTTCATTGGCGGTGCTTGGCGCCAGCTTATATTGGCGGGCAACCGTTGCTTTGCTGAAGGGAATCGTAATGGCCGCATTTGGCTTAATCGTGATTGGCAAGGTAATTTATGCATATGTGCAAGGCATTCCGCCAGAAGCAATCACCATGGGGGCGATCGGGGTGCTGGCGCTCATTGCCAATGTCACTGCTGCTGTCATTTTATATACGTTCCGTGATGGCGATTCCAATATGAAATCGGTCTGGCTGTGCAGCCGAAATGATGCGATTGGCAATGTGGCGGTTATTTTTGCCGCTATTGGGGTGTTTGGCACAGGCAGTTTGCTGCCGGATATCATCGTGGCGGTGATCATGGCCGGGCTGGGGTTGACAGGCGGCTATCAGGTGATCAGCAAAGCCCTGCAAGAGCGCAAAGCATCTGCTGCAGCAGAAACTCAGGTGTGCGAGTAGATCGAAAAATGGCGCAGACTGGGCTGAGGCGCTGAAAACTTTGATCTAGGCGGCGCTGAACGCTGCTGCTTCAGAATGGTTTTTTGATTTGAATGAATAAATACCCAAATATTCTGCATGATCCATATAATGCGCATCAACTGCATGGCTATTTGGCCTTGCGGTTGATGCTTTGCCATTAGATTGAACATTATTCATCAAAATCATTCATCCGCTTGATCTGAAGCCTAAGCCGTTTTGAGGGCTTATTTTTGATGGCTTAAAAGCAATCAGATGATTGGTGCTCAGATGCAGGCAGATCATCTTCAATATACTGCATTTTCAAAACACGGCATTCAAGCTTTAAAAGCGCTGATTATGCCGCGGCGCATGGTTGCATTTTGCTCCAAAAACGCTCCCACAGCTGCAAATATTCGACCTGCAATTGCGTCAAATGCGGGCCATTCTCCCGCATATAGCATTGTGTCAGCAGGGCCCAAATATCATCTTCATGATTATCATCATTGGCTAAGGCGGTCCCGTTTTGTTGCGCGATGCCGTGGCATGCGTAATAGCCGTGGATATACATGGGGTCATAAGCGGAAATATTGACCCGCAGCGCTTCACTGAATTTGATTACCTGCAGTTCGGTGCAGGCAAGAATCAGCAGCAAGTCCGCATAAGAGTGCAGATGCTGCTGTATGAATTGAGCCAGCGCCACAGCTTCAGCCTGTGTATGTTGCTGATCGGAAGGATCCAGTTCCAGCTGCTGCATCAAATTTAAGAAATACACCAAATGCGATTTTGACGCTGAGCTTTTTTCTAGCTGGCGCGTATTGAAGCCCAGCTCATCCATTAAATTCAGTGAAAGCAGGTAGCGGGCATAAATTTTTGCTGCGATGCGGTCTTTGGAAAGCAAATTTGCATGATGTTCAAGGCAGAGCGCTTGATATATGGCCATGCTCAGCGTATCAGTGAAAATTTTCACAATTGCAGTAAAATAATTGAGATGAATAAACTTCAGCTGTTCAAGGCTCAGCTGGCTTTGATGCAGTTGAGTTAAAATCGGGTGCTGGAACACAGCATGATGTGCCGCAGACTGCTTTAATTTATTGACCGCAGCGGTATTTTTTTCCCATAAATCATGGCTTACTGAGTGTTCAATAAAATGCAGAAGCTCTGTGCGGGTATGTTCAGATTGAGTGAAAGAGAGTGTATTCATACCCTGCATTAAATTTTAATTTTCATGAATTTATCATAGAGAAAATAAATTGATTCTTCCAGTTTTTTTATCGGTTTAATTTCTTATATTTCAATATCTTGATTTTAACTATCCAGTATTTTATATAAAAGCCGTTTGCCTTTATGATTTTAATATATAATTCGTATAATATTGCGATGCACTGTGCATGGATGTGCAGCCCTTCATAGTTCAAAAGCTTAATTGTCTAATTTTAAAGTTTTTTGCATCAGGTAAAATAAATGACAAAAAAACAGGACATCATTAATACAGCGCTTGCTCTTTTCAATTCACATAGTTATAACTCGATTGGTATAGATCGCATTATCAGTGAATCGGGCGTTGCGAAAATGACGTTTTATAAATATTTTCCATCAAAGGCCAAATTGATTGAAGAATGCCTGACAGTCAGGAATCATAATTTGCAAACTACTTTAGCCGCTGCAATTGCACAATGCGATCCGCAGGATTATCTGTCCCATCTGCGCACTATTTTTGTTTGGTATGACGCTTGGTTTCATACTGAAGATTTTAACGGCTGCATGTTTCAAAAAGCAGTAGAAGAAATTTCTAAAATTTATCCGTCATCGCTGCAGCCCGCGATTGATTATAAAGAATGGCTGAAAGGGCAGTTAAGCAATGCGCTGCTGCATTTAGGCATTCAGCAGCCCGACCAGCTGGCCTCTTTCTTATCCAGCATTTTGGATGGCATGACCATTCAAGCGCAAATTGATCCTGACCAAGTCAATTTAGAAAGCTATTGGAAACGAGTGGAAACCTTAATTCAATTGGAACTGGCCTGAAATCCAGCTGCATGCCGCGCTTTACATTCAGCTGTAAAATAATCAAAACTTAAAATGCTGATTTAAGAATAATAAAAAGGCCTAACCGTCAGTTTAGGGATGGAATTTATTTAGAAAGGATTGAACGTATTTAGAGTGTCCTGCATAGCTTTTTCAGCTGATTCATGTGGTTATCTGCGCTCTTATTTTTATCATCGAATTATAAAGCCAAAGAATTTCAGGCAATAAAAAAGCGTGATTACTTGGGATAATCACGCTTTGCTGATAAGTCGTTTATATCAAATCATTTACCCTGTTAGCATTGGCAAGTGATTTGTTGGTGAGACGCTTTATACGTCTTCTCGTATTTATTTTTACCCTCTGAATGCTTGAAGTCATTCGGTTTTTATCAGCAAAATAGACAGACTTGTCTGTTTGGTGGGATTATAAAGAATTTGTTTCAAAAAACAACAGATGTTTATCATTTTTTGCTCATTATTTTATTTTTTATACCAAATGTTCAAAATATTTGAAAAATTCTGCTGATCTATCAGTTCAGTACGGCAGGCGGCAGATAAATCGTGAACTCATTGACGGGTTCAATCAGTACGCTGCAAGGCTTTTGCTGATCTTCAAATGAAACCAAGCCCATGCGGGCCAAAAGCTCGAAGCGTGCATGGTGCAATTTTGCCGGTTTCGGCTGAAGGCGGTCATGCCATACGCGGTAAGTGCCTAATTTTCCGTCTCTGCGGTGATAAAAACCGGCAAGGGGATGGGTTAAAAATACTTGATAGCTTTCCAGATCCGGAAAACCGTCAAAGTTCCATAAGTCGTCTGCAGATTGGCTGAGCTCTAATTCGGCAGCGGCCCAAGAGGATTGCGTCTGCATTTTATAATGCGTGTATAAGCCTGAATGATCCAGCTGGCAGTCAAAAGTGAAATTGGCGGCATGCCAAGGCAATTGTCATAAATAGCGGGGCACGATCAATGTCCATGAATCAAGCGTCGTTCCAATAAACCAGACACAGCGTTCCTGGGTTTCCTGATCAATCACATATACACGGTAATTGGTTTGCCCCATGGTGAAGTTTGGAAATGGGTACACTGCAGACGTAAAGTCAACATCGATAAACGGCACCACAGACATCAGCGCCTGTTCTTTGCCCTGATAATGAATGGTGTCCAGCTTAAAGCGTTTGGGGATAATGCTGTTGAAGCGTTTTGGGTCTAAGGCATAAGTGATGAGCGCAAAATGCTGCAGTTTGCATTGCACATCAATGCCTTTGGGCTGCGGTCGGGGGTGTAAAAAGTCTTTGAATTTTAATTCTGGGAATGCGTTAAAGTCGGTCATAAAGTACGGTTTTAAAAATTTATCGTTGTGATTTGATTTTAGCAAATAAGCATCGGGAATCCATTATCAATATGATTGAATTGATTCGGTTTTTTTATGCGTAAGGATATGCCCAATGGCTATGCATGCTGCGGAATGTTTTTGTGAAGAATCTCAGATTGCGTTCTGCGTCATTCAGATGTTTAAAGCATGGGCAGATAGTGTTTGATATTTGCCGTATAAAAATAAGCGTGCTGAAAGACTGTTTAGCGCTTTTAAGCAGACGCAACTTCGCAATACAATGGATAAAAACTAATAAAATGAAAATCATGGATTTAAGAATATTCGATTTACAAAGAACCGATTTGCAAAGAACGCATCCGAAAAAAACAGCATGGTTAAAAATCGGCTGTATGCTGATGCTGCTGATGAGCAGCCCGCAGATGATGGCTGCCGTTTCTGCGGAAAAAGTGTTTGCCGACATGGAGCAGCAGAACCGTTTAAAGCTGATTGGAACATGGCGCTGCAGCTCTGAAATTGCCGAATATCAAATCAAAACCCATACGCAGGATCAGTATCGCGCGGACGGCACCTATGCATCGGCAAGCGTCACTCAAATCCAGCGCGGCGCTGCTGTGCAGCAATCCAGCATTCAGGTCACAGCGCAATGGGCTTTAAATGGCAGCACTGTGCGCCTGAGCGAAATTCAGTTGCAAGCAGTGCAGTCGGATGACCCAGGATATGCGGCCCGCTTAAAAGAGGTTTTTCAGCAATTTGATTGGACTGAAAATAAATTATTAAGCTTATCCAGCAGTTCTTTAGCTTTTTTCCCTGTTGCACCGATGGCTTCAGAAATGCCGATCCATTGTGAAAAATAGTGTTTTTGCAGAAGAAAATTTTGCTTCTGAAGTATGACAGCATAAAAATAAAGTTCAGCTTTTTGATCAGGTCAGGTGTAGGCAATCATCTAATTGCCGGCCTCTTTCGAGTGGCTTGCGCCGCCGGCAGAAATCTCCACATAGTGTTTTCCCGTTTTAAGCGATTTATAAATCAATGGCGCAGCCACAATAGCCACAGCCGCTTTTGCGGAAAAGCAGGTATGTACGGAAAAATGCTATTACACTATCTGGATGATAATGTTGCATTTCAATGGAATGCCGCGTTTAAAACAGTTTTAATGCAGACAGAAACGTGGGGGGATAAAAACACTTTGAAGCCAATCAGATCCAATGCCGCTGAAAACCCAAAATGCACACAAACTAAAAATCCAAAACCAAAAAAAAGCGCATTTAAAATGCGCTTTTTTTACGTGCAGAAAATTATTTTTCGACAAATGCACGTTCAATCACGTAGTCGCCTAATACGCCCATACGCGGAGATTCTTTCAGGCCATGCTGGTCAAGCAGCGCAGCAACATCATCAAGGAATGCCGGTGAGCCGCATAACATTGCACGGTCAGTTTCCGGATTGAAACGCGGCAAGCCAATTTTCTCAAACAGCTCGCCTGTTTCGATTGCCGTAGTCACGCGGCCTTGAGTATGAAATTCTTCACGAGTCACAGTCGGGTAATAGACTAACTTTTCTTTAGCGCCTAACTCGCCGAAGAATTCATGATTTGGCACTTCATTTTCAATCAGGTCTTGATACGCCAATTCAGAAATGAAGCGTGTACCGTGAACAACAATGATTTTTTCAAAGCGTTCATAGGTTTCCGGATCACGGATAACCGAAAGGAATGGAGCAAGGCCAGTACCCGAAGAAAGCAGATACAAGTTTTTGCCTGGGTTTAAATCGTCAAGAACTAAAGTGCCCGTAGGTTTTTTAGAAACAAGAATGTCATCGCCTACTTTTACTTTTTGCAAAATAGACGTTAAAGGGCCATCTGGAACTTTAATAGAGAAAAACTCTAGCTCTTCTTCGTAGTTTGCGCTGGCAATCGAATATGCGCGCATTAAAGGCTTACCATTTACTTCAAGACCGATCATCACAAATTGACCATTTTTAAAACGCAGCGCTGTATCGCGGGTAGTTTTAAAACTGAATAAAGTGTCATTCCAGTGGTGTACGTGAGTAATCTTTTCGACGTTGAAAGCAGCCATTAAAAGTCTCAATAAATTATCAAATTAGGACAGCCTGCTATTCTAATCTAAAATCATTCTCGATAAACTGAATATATTTAATTGAACTTATCAGAAAAAGTGATTATGAAGGGCTTGAATCTGCCAATTATTGGGTATATGCACTCTCCCTACCAAGAAAAATTCGGTATTCCGCGGCAGCCGAATTTGGTTCAAGTCGAATCGTATATTGAAATGCAGGCGCCGTATAATGACCTTTTGGCTTTTGAAGGCATCGAAGAATTCAGCCATCTTTGGCTGGTCTGGCAATTTCATGACAATAAAAATCAGCAAGATAGCGATAAATTCCGTCCGCAGGTGCGTCCGCCGCGTTTGGGCGGCAACAAAAAAATAGGCGTATTTGCTACGCGCAGCATGTACCGTCCAGCGCCTATCGGCCTATCTGTAGTGCGGCTGAAAGCCGTGAAGAAGCAGGGGAAATCCGTCCGCGTGTATGTGACAGGCAGTGATCTGCTGCATGGCACGCCGATTATTGATATTAAGCCTTATATTCATTATTCAGATGCGGTGCAAGGTGCGCAAAGCGGCTATGCTCAGGCTGAACCTCAGCGAAAGCAGGTGATTTGGACTGATGCGGCCGCTGCGCAGCGGGATCAGCTGATGCATAGGCGCAGCTTAAATGCGCAAACGGTGAGCGAACTGGAAGCGGTGCTGTCATTAGACCCGCGGCCGGCTTATCAGGAAGATGCAGATCGAAGCTATGGCCTATTATTTGCAGGCTTTAATGTGAAGTTTCAGGTGGGTGATACGTTTGTTTGCATTACTGAGATTATGCAATAGAACAAAGCGCGGAAAATCATCTTTTTGATGCTGCTTGCTTAAACTGATCCAATTCCATTGAATTAAGCATGAATTGCGCCAGCATCCTTATACCCGCTGCATGCCGGGATTAGGCTTGCGCTCAACTGTTTTTGTGCGGGCATTGAATTGAAATGGATTGGATCATTGGGTGAATGATCAGCGGTGTGAAAAGAACCATATTTTGTAATTGTCTGCATAGGTTTACGGCTGCAAGCAATACGCGCCTCCGTCCAGGAATGGGGAGTCGGCAAGGGCTGAAAGGCTCAGGCTTTTCAGCTGAATGAGTTCATATTTCGTTTTTCAATTAACCACTGAGCTAAATTTGCATATTCCAATACAGCAATATAATCAGCACAGCCATATGCAGGATTTGAATAGGCGCAAAAGCCAGAAAAAACTTCCATCCGCCAGTGAGCAACGCATTGGCTGATTTGGCGGCCGCATGCGCAGCTAAACCCAAAATAAAGGCAAAAAATACGGCCTGATCTGCCGGTGTCCCTTGAATCACCACGGCAGCCATGGCGGCATGTATTTCAAACAAAGAGGCCAGCAGCGTGCCTGCAATTAAGCCGGCATCGCCAAGCCAGAGCGTTAGCCCATACACACCTGCTTGAATCAGCGTGAGGGTGGCGGCAATAATGCCTGCTTCTTTCAGGCTGAACATTCGGCTATCTGACTGATGTGTCTGCACAGCCGGCGCCGTATGCCGAAGCAGCAGATAGGCGCATAGCGCAAGAATTGCTGCGGCGATAAGCGTGGGCAGAATGACTACTTTAAGCCAGAGCATGCTGAGCCCCGCAACAATAATCAGCAGCTGCAGCAAAGTGGCTACGCAAGACATTAAGGCTGCACCGGCATTGCTTTTTGCATCGGCACGGCCTGCGCGGACTTCCATGCCCAAACTGGCAATCGTAGCAGTACTGGAGACAAAGCCGGAGGCGAGCGCCGATAAAATCATGGCATTTTTAGAGGACAGCAGCCGTTTCGCAATATGCGCAAGTGACTGCACGGCCAAGATCAGCGTCAGCAGCTTTAATATGGTATAGGGATTTAAAGCCGGCCCCCACAGCGGGGCATTGGGCGTTAAAGGCAAGGCAATCAGAATCAGCGCCAGTAAAAAAAGGCCGTCTCTAAACTCAGCTTCGGTAATCCATTTGCCGGCAAGGCTGTGCATGGAGTGCTTGGCCATTAAAATAATGGTGAGGCATAGGGCAAGGCCTGCAGCCAGTGAGCTGTTCCATAAGCACATTGCGCCAATAAAATAGGTCATGACAAAAGCCAGTTCAGTGGTAATGCCTGGGTCATCCGGCTGATTTTTTATGGAAAAAATGGCCATGCCGCCGACGATGGCGGCGCCAGTCACGCCAATGACCGGGCCAAACAGAAAGCACATGGCGCCTAACAGCGCACAGACAGCAAAAGACCGGAGCCCTGCAAAACTGTGCTGATTTTCCCGCTGCTTGCTGCGTTCACGCTCAAGACCGATCAATAAGCCGCAGCCAAGCGCTGATGCAAACATGGTCAGCAGTTCTTGAAATGAATTTGCCGTGACAGACAGTGTTGAAAAATCCAAAAATGGCCCCGAACGATTAAATGGAAGCAAATGCCTGATTTGAAATATAGGCGATGTATTTCGGCTTGATCAAGTGCAAATCACGGCATTTTTCAGATATCCCTAAAATATATAAGGCTTTGGATAGTCGCAGCAGAATCCGCACCAGCAGATGGCGGATCATGCCGCAGCTTCAGATGATGATTTTTTGATTTGATGTCCGGCATCTCTGCGCTGAATTGATGGCTTTCATTTGCTGAAAAGTTCAATAGCCGGCCGAAAACTTGCTATAGTGAGCGCATGTTTGGGGACATGAACAAATGACATATAATTTTGAAATTGATACTTCTTGGTGTTTAGAGCAATTACAAAAAGACGGGCGTATTATCGAACGCGAAAAAATGCTGATTCAGACCACGCACCGCCAGCGCGATCAGCTGAAATGGCATCCCTTGCAGTGGATTGCCAATTTCAATTTGCCGGATGCGGCGCATCCGCAAAGCAAATTGACCCTGAACCGCCTGTGCCAATGGCTGTCAGAAAAGTCTGGTTTGCCTTTTTATATCATTGATCCGTTAAAAGCCGATGTGCAGTCGCTGACCAGCGTGATGTCGCAAGAATTTGCCATGCGCAACAAAATTCTGGCGGTTGAATTGCAAAATGAACATGTGCTGATTGCCACCGATCAGCCTTATAAAACCGAATGGATGGCAAACTTAGAGCGCACCGTGCTGCCGAGAAAAATTCAGCGCGTATTGCTCAGCCCAGACCAGCTGCAGCGCTATTTGGTGGAGTATTACCAAGTCAGCCGCGCCGTCAGCAATTCACAAAAATCTTCGGCGTATGACCGTGAAAATAAAGGCGTCGAAGCCTTGCTGCAATTGGGGGATTCACAGAACCCCGATGCCAACGATCAGCACATTGTCAAATTGGTGGACTGGGTGCTGCAGTTTGCCTTTGAACAGGGCGCCAGCGACATTCATTTAGAACCGCGCAAAGATACAGGCAAAGTGCGTTTCCGTATTGATGGCGTGCTGCATACCATTTACAACATGCCGGCCAATACGCTGACTGCGGTGATTTCCCGCATCAAAATTTTGGGCCGCATGAATGTGGCGGAAAAACGCAAGCCGCAGGACGGCCGCTTAAAAACCCGCACGCCGAAGGGGCAGGAAACCGAACTGCGTTTATCGACGCTGCCGACCGCTTTTGGTGAAAAGCTGGTGATGCGTATTTTTGACCCGGATGTCTTGGTGCGCAGCTTTCAGCAGCTGGGTTTTGAAGGGCGCCTGCAGGAATCTTGGAACCAGCTGACCAGCCACAGTCACGGCATTATTTTAGTGACAGGGCCAACCGGTTCGGGCAAAACCACCACGCTGTATTCCTCTTTAAAACAGCTGGCGACCGAAGAAGTCAACGTCTGCACCATTGAAGATCCGATTGAGATGCTGGAGCCGAGCTTCAACCAGATGCAGGTGAATACCGGCATTGATTTAGGCTTTGCTGATGGCGTGCGCGCGCTGATGCGTCAAGATCCGGACATTATTATGGTGGGAGAGATTCGGGATCACGATACGGCCAATATGGCGATTCAGGCGGCATTGACCGGCCACTTGGTGCTGTCGACACTGCATACCAATGATGCGCCTTCGAGCTTGACCCGTCTGCACGATTTGGGAGTGCAGCCGTTCTTAACCGCAGCCACCATTCTAGGCGTATTGGCGCAGCGGCTGGTGCGTCAGCTATGTCCGCACTGCAAGCAGGAAACCTTTATTGATGACCAAGAGTGGAAGCATCTAACCTTTGATTACAATGTGAAGACGCCGGAATTTGTATTTAAGGCTGTGGGTTGTGAAGAATGCCGCCATACCGGCTATAAAGGCCGTGTCGGGATTTATGAGTTTATGCCGCTCAGTCTGGATATCAAGCAGCTGATTGGCGCCAATGCGGATTTGGCCCAGCTGCGCCTGCAGGCGCGCAAAGAGGGCATTGAGCCGCTGCGGATTGCCGGTGCGCGCAAAGTGGTTGCTGGGATTACCACCTTAGAAGAAGTGCTGCGGGTTGTGCCGTTAAATTAAAGCCATGCTTGCGTTCATGCCTTGCTGCCGCATGCCTTTTAGCCTCTTAAGGTTCAGTTCATTTGCTGCTGTTTTAATGCTCTTAACGCAATATTGCATCATTAAGCAATACAACTAGGCAATACAACTAAGAGGCTAGAACGATGAATAAGTTCACTAAAGCAATTTTGGCAGCTGGTTTTACTGCTGTATCAGCGCTGTCTATGGCCAATACCGTGAAAGCGCCTGCCCCAGAACATGCAGCGCATGAAGCGGTCAATCATGCGGCTTTTGCAAAGCCGGTAACAGTGAAGCAAGCGCTGACTTTAAAAGATGATACAAAAGTTGAGCTGAAAGGCCATGTGGTGAAATCGCTGGGGGATGAAAAATATCAATTCCGTGACAGCACCGGAACCATTACTGCCGATATCGACAATAAGCTTTGGCAAGGCAAAAAAGTCTTGGCGAAAACTCCAGTAACCATTACAGGTGAAGTTGATGTTGATTACAAACCGGCAAAACACGTCAGCATTGATGTGGACAGCGTAAAATTCTAAACAGTCATCTGATGACGGCGGTATGCATTAGATTTTCTTCACAGCATGGTGATTCTTAAAGAAGCCATGCTGTTTTTATTTGCGCCATCAGCAGTGATCAAATTTTTAGGCAGCAAGATGCGGTTAAGCAGTATGATGCTGTGAAATAACAGAAAAATAAGCGGGGGAATGAGATGAGAATTCTACTGGCGGAAGACGACGCTTCTCAGGCGCAAAGCATTAAAACTTGGCTGGAAATGGACGGCTACAGCATCGATTGGGTGGAGCGCGGGGATTTTGCCATCTCCGCGATTGAACAGCATCAATATGACTGCGTGCTGCTCGACCGTGGCCTGCCTAAAGCGACAGGCGATGATATCCTGCGCGCTTTGCGCAAAAAACAGCTGAATACCCCAGTGATCTTTCTCACCGCGCGTGACAGCGTACAGGACCGGGTGGAAGGGCTGGATTTGGGCGCCAATGATTATTTGGTTAAGCCTTTCAGCTTGGAAGAACTGTCTGCGCGCGTGCGTTCTCAAATGCGTCAAAAGCACAGCATCAACAGCCAGCAAATTCAATTTGCCGATCTCACTTTAGATACCCAAGCCAAAATTGTCATTCAAAATGGCGAAACCCTCACGCTGACGGCCAAAGAGTTTCAGATTCTGTATAAGCTGATGCAGAAGCCTGAGCATGTGATCACCCGCGAGCAGCTGGAAGAATCCCTGTATGCCTGGGGAGATGAAATTGAGAGCAATGCGATTGAAGTCTTTATCTACCAATTGCGCAAAAAAATCGGCAGCCAATACATTAAAACCATACGCGGTCTAGGCTACCGCATGAATCAGCCGCAGGACTAAGGCATGCAGAACAAACGGACGGTTTCACTGCAGCATCGGCTGGTCAAAACCTCGGTCTTCAGCTCAATTGCGGCCGGCTTAATTTCCCTGCTGCTGCTGCTGGGCATTTCAGTCTATCAAACCATGCATTTGCAGGATGAAATCATGGATGAGATTTCCGATATGCTGCTGCTGACGGATATCACCAAAACTTCAGGGCAGCAGATTGACGAGTTGAGTGATCAGTTTGATATCCACTACCGTCTGATTTATGAAGGGCAAACCCTGACCCAGTCAGAAGATGTGCAAAATGAAATCTTTCAGTTTTTAACCAAGAATCATGCTGCGCGGGGCTACTCAATCATGTGGCATAAGGAGAAGCTGTGGCGGACCTTTGTGCAGAGTGATTCAGATATGACCCTGTACGCCGTGCAGCGGCTGGATGTGCGTTTTGAAGAAATACTGTCTACAGCAGCCGGCTATGCGGCGATTTTAGCTGTGCTTTGGTGCCTGCAATGGCTGATTGTGCATATTTCGGTGAAGCAGCAGTTTAAATCTATCCATGCTTTATCGCAGCAGATTGCTGAAAAAAGTGCGGATGATCTGGAGCCGATTATTTCACCTGAGCCCGAATTGGCAGAGCTGCAGCCGATGGTGCTGCAGCTGAACCACATGCTGGAACGGGTAAAGCATGCGCTGATTGCCGAGCAGCGCTTTACTGCGGATGCATCGCATGAACTGCGCTCTCCGCTGTCTGCCATACAAATGCGTGTGCAGGTTTTGAAGCGTAAATATCAAGGCCATGAACAGCTGCCAGCGGAATTGCTGCAAATTCAGCAGGATGTCAGCCGCGGCACGCAGGTGCTGGAAAATTTGCTGCTGCTGGCGCGGCTGGATCCGTCTAAGCCGGAAGATTTGCCAAAAGCGCGCATCGATCTGGCGGATGTGACGCATGAGGCGCTTCAGGCGCTGGCGCCATTTGTGCAGCAAAAAGAGATTCAGGTTGAAGCGCAAATGAATCCCATGCCTGTCATGGCCAATGCCGAATTGCTGTTTACTTGCCTGCGCAATTTAATTGATAACGCCATCCGTTATGCCAATATGCAGGGGGTGCTGCAGATTCAAATGGCTGAGCAGGCGGGACAGGCGCTATGGAGTATTGAAGATAATGGTACAGAGGTGACGGATGAAGTGCTGCAGCGTTTGGGCGAGCGTTTTTACCGCGCGCTGGGAACACAAACGCAAGGTACAGGATTAGGCCTGTCGATTTGCAAAAAAATTATTGAATTGCATCAAGGCCAGCAGATATTCAGCCAATCGCATTTGGGCGGTTTGAAAGTGCAGATTTTGCTGCCGCAAGCGCTGGATGAGTGAGCTGAATGTGTGGATAGATAAACTGCTTTGAGCAAAATCGCAGATCCGCATTTCATGTACGCGCTGCATTGGACAGTTCTTATTGATAAAATGTGCTTTATAAACAATGCATCCTGCATAAAAAAGCAGTATGCGCTGATTCATACTGCCTGTTCCCACGTTTATTATTATCTTGCTGTTCTTATTATTTTGTGAGAATCAGCCGATTGTTGCGGGTTAAACGCAAACGGTATTCTTCGCCCGCATGCATGATGCGGATTTCACGGCCCAATGCAAATAAGTTATTGGAATGCAGCATGGGCAGGGCATGATGAGATTCTGTGCTGCGGGTAAATAAGCTAAATGGTGCGTTCATTCCTTCGACTCCGTGGTGTGTTTGAGTGTCTTGAATGATAATCATTATCGAATAAGCCTGTCAACGGCAAACGATCATATTTTATAAAAAACTCAAATTTGCTTACACTCAGTAAAACTTTGAAAAAAAATGGAACTGGTTTTATGTCCAAACCTCATCTGCATATCGCGATTGGCATCCTGATGCATCAGGCTAAAGTCTTGGTCGGCTGGCGTGAAGCGTCACAGCATCAGGGCAATAAGCATGAATTTCCGGGCGGCAAGGCTGAAGAGGGGGAAACGCCCGTAGACGCTTGCCGCCGTGAAATCTATGAAGAAGTGGGGATCGGGCTGCATGACTGGCATGCGTTTGATTTTATCCGGCATGAATATGAGGACGTGATTGTCAATCTGCATGTGTTCCAAGCTGCAGTGCCGGATGAGCTGCTGAATGAAATCCAGCAGCCGTGGGCGTGGTACAGCCGTGATCAGCTGCTGGATTTAAATTTTCCGAAAGCCAATAAAGCGATGCTGAAACGCCTGCATTGGCCGCATCAAATCAAAATTGCGGATGATTTGTCTATACTTTCGGAACTGAATGATCAGCAGCTGCTGTATTGGCGCGTGGAAAGCGGGCAGGAGCAGGTTATTGCTTTAGCCCATAGCAATATCAATCTGCTGGATAAATTAATCATCAATATTGAGCTTTGGAAACAGCTCAACAGCATACAGCAGCAGGCGGTAGGCACCATTCATTTAAAGCAGGCGCAATTAATGGCCTTAAAAAAAGGCGACTTAAAAATCGGCCAGCGCTATATCGCTGCCTGCCATGATCTGATTTCAGCGCGCCATGCGCAGGCGATTGGCTGCGATGCGATTTTGCTGAGTCCCGTGCTGCCGACAGAAACCCACCCAGAGGCTGCTGCTTTGGGCTGGGAACAGTTTGAGCATATAGCTCAGCAGCTGGATATTCCGGTATTTGCCTTAGGCGGCATGCGCCCAGAGGATTTGCCTGATGCGCAGCATCATCATGCTTATGGCATTGCAGGTATGCGTTTTATTTAGCTGCTTGAAGTTTAAGTATTGAAACTGCCAGAGCAGCAATACGTTTGAATGCCTGAGCATAAAAAATGAAAAGCCCTGTTTAAAGGGCTTTCAATGCTTGCTGCGCTTTTTGAATGGTGTGCTGTTTCTGCTGTTTTTGCCCAGCCTGCAGAATGATTTTCCACAGCTGTTTTTTCATCGGAGTGCTTTGCGCATAGCTTAAACCGCGCTGCGCTAAAGCTTCTGCATTGGCAGGCTGATTTTTGCGGTTAGCGATCATCGCCAAATACATAAAAGTTTCGGCAGACTGAGGCGCTAAGCGCTGCGCCTGCATGGCGGAATCTTCTGCTTTATTCAGCTCACCTTTGGCATATGCCGCCTGCGTCTGCTGCATTAGCTTTTTAAATGCGGGCAGGTTCCGCCCGTCATCAAATTTCTGCACACGTTCCTGCTGTTCAGGAATGACAATGCGCTTGCGCTCGATATCTGGCCGGTCATAAGGATGAATCACCACGCCAGATGGATCACGGATTTCTTTAGATGCCTGCTGCCGCGCCTTTTGCTCAGGCGCTTTGGGTTCTGAAGGCTGCATGCTTTGACAGCCCGCCAAACCCAGAACCATTGCGCCAATAAAGGTTTTTTTAAAAATCAAAGTTTAACCTCAGTTGTTAAAGCTGCCGCTGGAAATCACACGCGGATTGTCAGATGAATCCTGATTCGTGTCATTATCACTTTCGCGGATAAGGTTTTCTAAACTATCACCTTGAGGCGCATTTTCTTGAGGCGCTTCAGTATCGCTTGTGTAAGGCTGTACTTCATATTGTGACTGTGCGCATGCCGTAGAACGGTTTGGCATTGAGCTGCGCAGCAGCGGAATATGGATTGCGCCCGCGCATCCGGCTGCGGACAGTTCGCCTGTGCCGCTGTCCAGCCATTGCCACTGCACCTCAGCAGGCTGGCGCAGATTGACTGGTTTTTGGCGCAAGTTCTTCATGACATTAATCCACACTGGCAGCGCGCCTGAAGAACCAGTCAGTCCGGTAATTTTATTGTCATCCAGGCCAAGCCAAACCACCGCGGCGTAATTGCCTGAATAGCCGGCAAACCATGAGTCGCGGGTGTCATTGGTGGTGCCGGACTTGCCAGCCAGTTCCAATGAGGTCGGGAACGTATTGTACGCTGCACGGCCAGTGCCTGAGTTCATGACCTGCTGTAAGCCGTAATTCAGAACGTAGGCTGCCGCAGGGTCAATGGTCGGCTGGACAGACAGGCTGTAGCGTTCCAATGTGCGGCCATTGCTGTCCACCACCGAGCGGATGGATTTCACAGGATATTTAAAACCGCCGGTCGCAAAGTTGCCGTAAATGCTCATAACTTCCATTGGCGACATATCTACCGCACCCAAATAAATGGATGGATAGCTAGGAATATTGGAGGTCACGCCAAATTTTTTCAGATGGTTAACAAAGGTCGAAATGCCGAACTCTTGGCCGAGGCGCACAGCAGACAAGTTGAAGGACTGTGATAAAGCCTGAACCATCGGCACGACGCCATGTTCGCCGCCGCTATAGTTTTTCGGCGTCCACGCTTTGCCTTCGCTTTGAATGCTGATCGCGCTGTCCTGAATTTGGCTGGCCCAGTTATAGCGGCCAGATTCAATTGCGCTGAGGTAAATGACCGGTTTCAGCAAAGAGCCGACTTGGCGTTTTGCATCCACTGCACGGTTAAAACCGGTGAAATCTTGAGTCGAACCGACCGCTGCCACCAATTCACCATTTTCAGGATGAGTAATCACAACAGCGCCTTGCAGCTCTTTTAAGCGGTTTGGATTGGCTTTGCTTAAGCGGGCAACCGTTTCTTTAAAGCTGTTCTGGACGCGTGTTTGCGCTAATGGGTCCAGAGTCGTGAAAATTTTCAGGCCTTGATTGGTTAAATCGCTTTCTTGATATTCTGTACGCAGCTGACGGCGCACAATGTCCAAAAAGTCTGGGAAGCGGGCAGGGCCGAGCGTCGGTTTTGCAATGACATTCAATGGACGGGCAGTTTCAGTCTCATATTGCGCTTGCGATAAATACCCCATCACCAGCATATTGTTCAGCACGATGTCGCGGCGTTTTTTTGCAGCTTCAGGATTGCGCCAAGGGTTGTATAGCGTTGGCCCTTGCACCAAGCCCACGAGATAAGCCTGCTGCGCAATATTCAATTCACGCAGCGGCAGGCCAAAGTAAAACTGTGACGCCAAACCGTAGCCGTTAATGGAATAATTGCCGTTTTGGCCTAAATTCACTTCGTTTAAGTAGGCTTCCAGAATTTCATCTTTGTCATAGTGCAGTTCAATCAGCATGGCCATCAAGGCTTCATTGACTTTACGCTTAATGGTTTTCTCAGGACTTAAGTAAAAGTTTTTGACCAGCTGCTGGGTTAAGGTCGAACCGCCTTGGCGCTTGCCGCCAGTCACGTTGCTGACAATGGCGCGTGCTGTGCCGCGGACAGAAATGCCATGATGATGATAGAAGTTGCGGTCTTCTGTGGCGATTAACGCTTCAATCAGCGGTTTCGGCACGTTTTTCAGTTTAATCAGCACGCGGTCTTCATTGTGCTGCGGATAAATCCCGCCAATCAATAAAGGCTCTAAACGCGCGATGCCGCTGGATGAAGGCTTGGTTGCGCTCACATCCGTCACGGTATCTTTGCCGAAAGAAACTTTTAACACTTGTTCAGGTTCAACGCTGTCGCCGAAGTCGAAGCCGCGGGTATGCACGTACATTTCATTGCCAGCCGTGACATAGCTGCCGGTTTTTGCATAGCTGTCGGCATTTTTATAGCCGAGCATTTTCAGCTCTTCCTGCAGGTCATCCTGGCTGACAGGCGCATTGCTGTAGATTTCTAATGGGCGTGCAAAGACCTTGGCCGGAATGTCCCAGCGCTGTCCTTCAAATTTGGCCCGGACGACATTGTCGATTTTAATCAGATAAACACTGAAAGCGACAAATGCGCCAATGACCAATACACAGAAAATAAATGCAATCGTGCCTATGCCGCGTTCAGACTTCATAAATAATTATAAGATCCTGAGAAATTTCGCTAATCATGCGAAGCTTTTGCGCAATTTGCAATATTTAAACTGTATATGTATGCAAAATAAGGAGGCTTCGGTCAGATTAATTAGCAAATCAAAGTTTTTTTAAATCAAAAGCGTTAATGCTATGATAAGCATGAGGCGTAGCGGAGCAATGGCGCAGGTGTATATTTCACATAAGGCTTTTCGGAATATCGGACTAATTGGACGTCCTGACAAATCGTCAGTGGTTGAAACCTTATGCCTGATACATGATCATTTATTGAGTTTGGGGCTGCATCCGGTTTTTGATACCGAAACAGCCCAGTTAGTTCCATATACCAACACACAGACCGTCAGCAAAGCGTTGCTGGGCGAGGTGGTGGATTTGGTGATTGTTGTCGGCGGTGACGGTTCTTTGCTGCATGCTGCGCGTTCATTGGTTAAGTTCAATACGCCGGTGATTGGCGTGAACCGCGGCCGCTTGGGTTTCTTAACCGACATTAAGCCGACTGAAGTCATCTTCAAGCTGGATCAAGTGCTGAAAGGTGAATTTCAGCAAGACCGGCGCTTTTTGCTGGAAATTGAAATCCGTTCCAAAGGTGAGAGCATTTATGATGCCATCGCCTTGAATGATGTGGTGCTGCATTCGGGTAAATCCGTGCATATGATTGACTTTGAACTGAATATTGACGGTCAGTATGTGTACCGCCAGCACAGTGACGGTCTGATTGTCTCTACACCGACCGGTTCTACCGCATATGCCTTGTCAGGCGGCGGGCCGATCCTGCATCCAAGCATGGATGCCATTGCTTTGGTGCCGATGCATCCGCATACTTTATCCTCCCGTCCTATTGTGGTGGGCGGACAAAGTGAAATTAAGATTATTATCCGTGAAAACCGCGTATTGCCTATGGTGAGCGCGGACGGCCAGCACAGTGTTTCGCTGAGTGTCGGCGACAGCCTGCATATCCGCAAGCATCCATTTAAACTTAATTTGCTTCACCCGCCAGGCTATGACTTTTATATGGCATGCCGTACCAAGCTTGGCTGGAATCAAGACTTTGACTCATTTAAACAGGATTAGCCCATGAATATTGAACAAATGCTTGCCATATTGGATCCTGAAATTGTTGCACGCTTAAAAACAGCAATTGAAATCGGAAAATGGCCAAATGGCGTGGCGCTGACGGCAGAGCAGCGTCAAACCTGCATGCAGGCCGTGTATGCGTGGGAAATGAAAAATTTGCCTGAAACAGAACGCAGCGGCTATATTGACCGCGGCACCAAAGAAGAAGATGAACATTGCGATTCACATGTGGAAGAGCCTGAATTTAAACCGATCCATTTTGTTTAATTCAATCCGCTTGGGGGCATGGGCTTCAGTGAATAGCCTCTTGGCTGCAGGCGCATGAAGCTTTAAGCCGAAAAAAAACCAGCATCATGCTGGTTTTTTTAATTGGCAATGCTGATGCTGTAGGGAACGCCATCTTCAAAGCTGACGCAAAGCGCGTATAAGCTGATATTGGCGGGCAGAACAAAATCCAAATGATTTTCATGAAATGCAATTTCTTCTTCAGTCAAATCACCGCTATTTAAAAAGCTGCGGTCGTCTAAAATCAAATGCTCAACGATCTGTTCGGTGCTGGGTTTTGGGCTGCCAAAATACGCGGTCCAATAATCCGCAGGCACAGTGTCCAAATGATGCTGGATAAATTGCATGACGACTTGAGTAAAGGTGTTTCTGAAAACGATTGCATCGTAAAGGGCGTTGCGAGCCTGCGTTTCTTTTTCAGTCGAGACTGAATCTTGTCCAAAGATTGTGTTCATGATATTCCTCGTTTTTGTTGTATTTATGATAACGGGTGCTCACAAATAAATTATCATTAAAGATCCGCTAGGCCTAGCGGATCTTTTGAGGAGACTGTATCAATCTTGTAGCGCTTTTTCCGGCTGCGCTTTACTGAATGCCTGCAGGCGCGGCATTGCGGCTGAGCCAGAGTTTTTGAGCCATCTGCATGCCAGACTCGAAATTTGGCACTGCGCCCATGGCATAGAGCGCAATACCCATGGTTTCAACCACAGCAATTTCTCCATATTCGTGGGTTTGCTTGCCTTCCCATACGGCTTTAAAGTCCGCCAAATTCAGCTCTTCTTCGGCGGGACTGCGGCTGTCAGTCAATTTAGGCAATTCGTGTTCGTATAATTCGCCGTTTTTAATCCCGAAGATGAGCGTTTTTGCATCGGGGTTGCGTTCAAACTCTCCGCCTTCGCCTTTGATGACGGCGCTGTTTTGATAGCCCAGCTTAAACGCGGCCTGCTGATGTGAACTGCGGTAAGCCGGATGAAAAATGGCCTGCATGGTCGCTTTGGCATTAAAAGGGTTGATCAGGCGTGCAAGGGTATGGATAGGCGAGCGCAGGCCCATCACATTCCGCAAAGAAATCAGCTCGCTCAAAATCGGTGAAATCGCCTGCAATGGCAAATAGGCGAAATTGCGCTGCTGCAATTGACGTTCGACGTCTTCTGCATTTTCGCAAATTGGATAGCCGAGATATTCTAAAACCTGTTCGGTATACAGGCGGTTGATGGTGTGGCCTGAAGCGCCATGCATCACCACTTTATAGCCATGATGCGCCAGCGTCAGGGCCGCCAGCAAAAACCACGGGTAATGCTTGCGTTTTCCGGCATAAGAGGACCAGTCTAAATCGACATGCAGCGGTTTGAAATTCAGCTGATCGCGCACGGCTTGCACAAAACCGGCCAATTCATCGACGGATTCCTCTTTGACCCGCAGCAGCATGAGAAATGCGCCTAACTGCACATCTAAAACTTCGTCTTTTAAGATCATGCTGAACGCCTGATAGGCTTCATCATAGGTCAGTGAGCGCGCGCCATTTTTGCCTTTGCCAATAATACGGACAAACTGGGCAAAAGGATGTTCAAAATCTTTATACATATTTCGTTTTGTATTCATGGCGCTAGGTCTAAAAAAACAGGCTAACTCTCTAGTCTACTTTTTTGCTAGGTGTTTTTCAGCCAGTTTATAATACATATTTGGTATGATGCTAGACCATAGTCTAATAAGAAAAGTATATTTATTAATCGGAATTAACATTTCAGGCAAAAAATCAGTTTTAGAACTTGGTAAAATTTAGCAGTATTTTTGTATGTTGTTTCTCCTGTTCCGGGCCAGTTCATGGCTTGGCGCGATTTGAGCAAAATCGCTTTTACATTATTCCATGCTAGTGAAACCAGCATCGTTATCCTCTTTTGTCAGCGGCAAATGAGTTAGGGTTGTTTATTTTTTAGCGGAAAATAGGCAAAAAACGAAAACTTCTGCAAGCAGAAGCAGATTGTGAAGTATTCTCATGACCAAGAAACCAATTTATAAGTCGCTGTATTTTCAAGTGATTGTGGCTATTATTCTCGGTGTAATCGTGGGCCATTTTTCACCGAGTACAACTGAAATTGTCAACGGTGTTAAACAAAGCGTTCCGGGCTTAGGCGAGCAGTTAAAACCATTAGGCGATGCGTTTATTAAACTCATCAAAATGATTATTGCTCCTGTAATTTTCTGTACTGTCGTCAGCGGCATTGCGGGTATGGAAAGCATGAAGTCTGTTGGTAAAACAGGCGGCATTGCGCTGCTTTACTTTGAAGTCGTATCTACTTTAGCGCTGATTATCGGCCTGCTGGTGATTAATATCGCTAAGCCAGGCGCAGGCATGAATATTGATCCTGCGACTTTAGATACAGCAGGGATTTCGAAATATGTGGAAACTGGCGCATCGCAATCGACTGTCGATTTCTTGATGCACATCATTCCTGATACCGTGGTAGGCGCTTTTGCCCAAGGCGAGATTCTGCAAGTGCTGCTGTTTGCGCTGCTGTTTGGTTTTGCATTGCATAAACTGGGCGACGCAGGCAAGCCTGTATTGAAATTCATCGATCAAATTTCACATGTATTCTTTAACATTGTGAATATGATCATGAAGCTTGCACCAATTGGCGCATTTGGCGCAATGGCTTTCACAATCGGCAAATACGGCATCGGCTCACTGGCGCAGTTGGCGCAGCTGATCATCTGCTTCTATGTGACTTGCTTGCTGTTTATCTTTATTGTGCTTGGTTCGATTGCCCGTTTCTGCGGTTTCAGCATTTTGAAAATGATCCGTATGATCCGCGAAGAATTGCTGATCGTCTTGGGTACATCTTCATCTGAATCGGTGCTGCCGCGCATGCTGAAAAAACTGGAAATTGCGGGCTGTGAAAAGTCGGTGGTGGGTTTGGTGATTCCAACCGGCTATTCATTCAACCTGGACGGCACATCTATTTACCTGACCATGGCGGCCATCTTTATTGCGCAAGCGACCAATACGCAGCTTGATTTGGCGCATGAAATTACACTTTTAGCCGTGCTGCTGATTTCATCTAAAGGCGCTGCGGGTGTAACCGGTTCAGGCTTTATTGTGATGGCGGCGACGCTGTCTGCAGTGGAGCATATTCCTGTTGCTGGTTTGGCCTTGATTTTGGGTATTGACCGTTTCATGTCAGAAGCGCGCGCCTTGACCAACTTGGTCGGCAACTCATTGGCAACAATCGTGGTTGCGAAATGGGTCGGCAAGCTGGATATGGTGCAGCTGAATGATGCATTGGACAATCCTGCGGAAGTTGACCGTAAAATGCAGGATGAAAGCAATCAAGCGCATGCTTAAGATGTTTTAATTCAATGCCAAGTTTAAACTTGGCGCTTAAAAGGAAGCTTCGGCTTCCTTTTTTTTGCAGCGTTTTTTTATTGCTGTTATGCAAAGCCCTGAATGCTGGAATTTGAATGCTCAGTTTTCTCTCATGACAGCAGATGAAAACTGCACTAGGATGGGTTCCAGCAAAACAACAAAGTTCAAAAGGAAGAACCCAATGCTGGCACATGATGCAGATTTAGAATTATTCAGAGATAATTTCCGCCGTTTTATGCAGGAACAGATTGCGCCGCATTATGAGCAATGGGAAAAAGAGGGCATCATGCCGCGCTCCGTGTGGAGCGCTTTGGGTGAAAACGGCTTTTTATGCGTCGATGTGCCGGAAGAGTATGGCGGCTATGGCGTGCCGACACATTATTCCCTGATGCTGGTTGAAGAGTCTGCCCGCGCGGGATTCAGCGCATTATCGACAGGCATTTCCTGCCATTCAGAAATTGCTGCGCCGTATATTCTGCATATTGGCTCAGAAGCGCAAAAGCAGTATTGGCTGCCGAAAATGGTCAGCGGTGAAGTGGTGGGTGCAATTGGCATGACCGAACCGGGCGCCGGCTCGGATTTGCAGGCAATGCGCAGCAGCGCTATTTTGCAGGGCGAGTATTATGTACTGAATGGTTCTAAAACCTTTATTTCCAATGGCCAGCATGCTGATCTGGTGGTGCTGGCCGCTAAAACCGATCCGCAGGCGCGCGCCAAAGGCGTATCGCTGTTATTGGTTGATACGCATTTAGACGGCTTCAAAAAAGGCACCAACTTAGACAAAATTGGCCTGCACTCACAAGATACTTCTGAGTTGTTCTATGATAATGTGAAAGTGCCGAAAGAACAGCTGCTGGGGCAGGCGGGCCAGGGCTTTGCCTATTTGATGCAGGAATTGCCGCGCGAGCGCACCGCGATTGCTTCGACAGCCATTGGCGCAATCCGCGGATCGATTGATCTGGCGGCGCAGTATGTCAAAGAGCGTCAAGCTTTCGGTCAGGCCGTGGGGCAGTTCCAAAATACCCGGTTTGTTTTGGCGCAGGCCAAAATTGATGAGCTGGCGACGGCTGCATTTTATGAGCGCAATGTTGAATTGTATATGCAAGGCAAGCTGGATGTTGAAACGGCCGCGGCGCTGAAAAGCTTCGCTACCGATATGCAGATGAAAGTTGCCGACAATTTGCTGCAGCTGTTCGGCGGTTATGGCTATATGGTGGAATATCCAATTTCACGCTTCTTTGTTGATGCGCGGATTCAGCGGATTTACGGCGGCACCAATGAAATTATGAAAGAGATTGTCGCGCGCGGCATTTTAGGGCGCTGACACTGAGCTGGCCGCAGCTCATCGTGAAAATAAAAAAGAGCCTCAGGGCTCTTTTTTATTGGGGGTTGGATTCATCGCAATTCAGTGCTTCAGCACCTGCAGTGTTTCACGGATGAATTCCGGCAGGTCAGCAGGCGCGCGCGAAGTAATATAGAGATTATTGTCATTCACCACAGGCTGGTCAAAATACACCGCGCCGGCATTTTGCAGTTCGATCATCAAGGGTTCAATGGCGGTCATGCGGCGGCCTTTCACCACTTGCGCATTGATCAGCAGTTTGGGGCCATGGCAAATGCACATGATTGGCTTATAGGCGCCGGCAAAATTCCGTACAAAGTCGATATAGCGTTCATCTGTGTGCAGCCGTTCCGGAGAGTCGCCGCCAGGAATCAGCAGGGCGTCAAAATCATGTATGGACGCATGATCTATACTTTGGTCGATAGTGACTGCATGCAGGCGGTTTTTCCCATAAATGATATTGCCGGCACGGTGTTCAATATTGGAAATGCAATGACGGGCTGCGCGGAAGGCTTGTACAGAGTCTGCATATTCGGAATCTTCAAAATCATGTGTTACCAGTACAGCGATTCTTTTGCGCATAAACGAAGCTCCTGTCTTGCATGTATAAAGATTAAAAGATCAATCTTAAAAATTCGTGACTGCTTTGCAGCTGAATGGTCTATAAATGGTTATTCAAAATTTAGCCGTTTTAAAAAATGAATTAAAAGTAAGTAATGGTTTTATAAGTGTGTTTCGGTCAAAATTTTCTTTTAATTTAAATTAAAACTGATTAAAAAACTATCATTTTTAACTTTTTCTTATCGTTTAAAGTTCTGTGCTGATAGAAAAAGACTTCAAGAGATGCAGAACGATTCATCTACAATCCGGTTTGATATGGACAGACCGTATTTTGCATCCATTTTTATAGCAATATTTTTGATGATGAATTTCAGCGCCGCTGATGTTTTAAACAACTGTATGTTTTTAAGGCGGAATCAATGAATGTCTTATTGCGCAACATTTGAAAGCTAACTATTGTTATACTGTTTGCAACCATGATTTTGAAGGGCGACATAACAATGATCAATGACGATCAGAACACCACGGCTTCTCTCGACCTGGCTCAAATCCGTGAGGATATTGACTCGGTAGATATGCAGATTCAGCAGCTGATTAACCGCCGAGCGAAATTGGCAGAAGCTGTTGCAAAAGCGAAATTTGCTGCAGAAGAAGACCCGCTGTTTTACCGTCCTGAACGTGAAGCGCAAGTTTTACGCAAAGTTATGGATCGAAATGAAGGCCCGCTGTCTGATGCGACCATGGCGCGCTTATTCCGCGAGATTATGTCGGCTTGCCTGGCGCTTGAAGCGCCGCAAAGCATCGCATTTTTAGGTCCAGTCGGAACTTATACGCATTCTGCTGTCTTGAAGCATTTTGGGCATGATGCGGTCATCCGTCCATTGCCGACGATTGATGAAGTCTTCCGTGAAGTGGAAGCGGGCAGCGCGCACTATGGTTTGGTGCCGGTCGAAAACTCGTCTGAAGGCGTTGTGAATCACACGCTGGACTGCTTTAAGACCTCTCATTTGAATGTGATTGGCGAAGTTGAATTGCCAATTCATCATCAATTCCTGATTTCTGAAAATACCCGTAAAGACAGCATTAAGCAGATCTATGCCCATCAGCAAACGCTGGCGCAGTGCCGCAGCTGGCTGGACGCGCATTATCCGGGCGTTGAGCGTGTTGCGCTGAGCTCAAATGCAGAAGCGGCGCGCCGCATCCGCAATGAATGGCATTCTGCTGCGATTGCTTCTGAAGTGGCAGCCAATATCTATAACTTGGAAATTCTGCACAGCAATATTGAAGACAATCCAGAAAACACCACGCGTTTCTTGGTGATTGGCCGTGAAAAAATTCCGCAAAGCGGCAATGACAAGACGTCATTGCTGATTTCTGCACACGACCGCGCCGGCGCTTTGCTGGAAATTTTAGCGCCGTTTGCCAAGCATAAAATTAGTTTGACCAGCATCGAAACCCGTCCTGCACTGCCAGAGAAGTGGGCTTATGTGTTCTTTATCGATTTGGAAGGCCATATCGAGCAGGACAATGTGAAAGCGGCGCTGGAAGAAATCCGCCCATTGGTGAAAGAGCTTCGCGTACTGGGTTCGTACCCAATTGCTGTTTTATAAATGGCAGCTTGAAAATTACACTGCGCAAAATGCCGTTGAGGTGTTTTGCGCCTTAATCACTTGAAATCATCGGAAGTGTTACATGACGTTTGTTCCAGCCAATGAAGGCATCGCAAAGCTTAAGCCGTATCAGCCAGGTAAACCTATCAGTGAACTTGAACGTGAGCTGGGGATTACGGATATCGTAAAACTGGCTTCAAATGAAAACCCTTTGGGCTGTTCAGATAAAGTGAAAGAAGCGGTGGCTGCTGAGCTTGCGGAAATTGGCCGATATCCGGACGGCGGCGGCTTTATTTTAAAAGATCAAATTCAGGCGCAGTTTGGCATTGCGCATGACCGCATTACTTTAGGCAATGGTTCAAACGATCTGCTGGAAATTTTCGCGCGCGCATTCGTGTCTTCAAGTGATTCCGTGGTTTATAGCCAGCATGCTTTTGCGGTGTACAGCTTGGTGGCGCAAGCCATTAATGCTGAAGCGGTTGAAGTGCCGGCAAAAGGTTTTGCGCATGACTTGGATGCTATGGCGGCTGCGGTAAAAGCCAATACCAAATTGATTTTTATTGCGAATCCAAACAACCCGACAGGCACATGGTTTGAAGAAGCCGAATTTGATGCTTTCATGAAAAAAGTGCCGGCCAATGTGATTGTGGTGCTGGATGAAGCGTATGTGGAATATTTCCCTGAAAACTTCAATAGCTTGAAATTCTTGGATCAGTATCCAAACCTCATCGTCAGCCGAACCATGTCGAAGTGCTATGGCTTGGCCGCGCTGCGCGTCGGTTTTGCTTTGGCGTCTGCAGAAGTGACAGATTATTTGAACCGCATCCGCCAGCCATTCAACGTCAATCATTTGGCGATGGTGGCTGCCGTGGCGGCATTGAAAGATGAAGCATTCATTGAAAAATCCCGTGAAGTGAATAAAGCGGGCATGGCGCAGCTGCAGGCGGGTTTTGAAAAGCTGGGCCTGAATTATGTGCCGTCACGCGCCAACTTTATTTTGGTGGATGTGCAAGCGGACCCTGCGCAGACTTTTAACGGTTTGCTGAAAGAAGGCGTGATTGTCCGTCCAGTCGGTATTGCGAATCATCTTCGTGTATCTATCGGTACCGAAGCTGAAAATGCCAAGTTCCTCGCTGCTTTAGCGAAAGTGCTTGAATTAGGGGCTGTTGCTTAAGCTATGTCTGCACCACTGTTTGAAAAAGCTGCTTTTATTGGGCTTGGGCTGATTGGCTCAAGCCTTGCCCGCGTTATGATTGCCGAAAACCTGGCCAAGCAGATTGTGGCATCCACCCGCTCTAAGCAGACGCTGGATGACGCAAAGGCCTTGGGTTTAATTCAAGAGGGCTATAGTGACCCCATTGAAGCCGTTAAAGGCGCTGATTTGGTGGTGCTGGCTTTGCCGGTGCGCGCAACGCAAAAAGTGCTAGAAACCATCAAGCCGTATTTGTCTGAAAATGTGATTCTGACCGATGTCGGCAGCACCAAAGGCAATGTGGTTGAGGCAGCCAAAGCGGTCTTTGGCGAGCAATTGCCAGCGGGTTTTGTGCCGGGCCATCCTATTGCAGGCGCTGAACATACCGGCGTGCATGCAGGCAAAGTCGATTTGTTTGCCAATCATAAAGTGATTTTGACGCCGCTGCCGAGCAGCGCGGATTGGGCGGTGGAGAAGCTGATTCAGCTGTGGCAGGCCGCTAAGGCGGAAGTGATTTGCATGGATGTCGAAAAGCACGATGAAGTGCTTGCGCATACCAGCCATCTTCCGCATTTAATGGCTTTTAATTTGGTTGAGCAGCTAGCCAACCGTGAAGACAATTTAGATATTTTTCGTTATGCCGCAGGCGGCTTCCGTGATTTTTCCCGAATCGCGGCCAGTGATCCGCAGATGTGGCATGACATCTTTTTTGCCAATAAAAAAGCAATTTTAAATGCAGTCGATGGCTTTGAAACACAGCTCGCGACTTTGCGTAAATTGATTGAAGATGAAAACTCTCAAGCGCTTATGGGCTTATTGGGACATGCTCAGGCTGCCCGACAGCATTTCAATCATATGCTCGCCAACAAACCTCTGATGGAGAAAAACAAAGTGACGACACAGCAATTTACTATTTTACCGGGCCAGAAAAATTTCCAAGGTAAATTTACCGTGCCAGGCGACAAATCTGTGTCACACCGTTCCATTATGTTTGGCGCGATTGCTGAAGGCACCACGCATGTGACTGGTTTTCTTGAGGGCGAAGATGCGCTCGCCACACTGCAAGCCTTCCGCGATATGGGCGTCAGTATTGAGGGGCCTAAAAATGGTGAAGTGACCATTCATGGTGTCGGCATGCAGGGCTTAAAAGCGCCGGTAGGGGCCTTGTACATGGGCAACTCAGGCACATCCATGCGCCTGCTTTCAGGCATGCTGTCTGCACAGAAGTTTGATTCTGTGATGACAGGTGATGCATCGCTGACCAAACGTCCTATGGAGCGTATTGCGAAACCATTGCGTGAAATGGGCGCGCAGATTCAAACCACCGGTGAGCGCGGCACACCACCTATCTCGATTTCAGGCAATCAAAATCTCAAAGGCATTCACTACGACTTGCCTATGGCATCGGCTCAAGTTAAATCTGGCATTTTGCTGGCAGGTCTTTGGGCTGAGGGCGAAACTGTGGTAACTGAGCCTGAACCTACACGTGACCATTCAGAACGCATGCTGCGCGCTTTTGGCTATGAAGTGATAACTGAAGGCAACCGCATTTCACTGCAAGGCGGCGGCAAATTGGTCGGTACGGACATTCAAGTGCCATCGGATATTTCATCTGCGGCTTTCTTTATGGTCGGCGCTGCGATTACGGAAGGTTCCGATGTCACGCTTGAAGCCGTCGGCATTAACCCGACCCGTACTGGCGTGATTGAAATTTTAAAACAGATGGGCGCTGACCTGACGGTGGAAAATGAACGCATTGCCGGCGGTGAGCCGATTGCAGACATCCGCATTCGCGGCACGCGCACGCTGAAAGGCATTCACATGCCGGAAGATCAAGTGCCGTTGGCGATTGATGAATTCCCTGCGCTGTTTATTGCGGCGGCATGTGCAGAAGGCCAAACTATTTTAACGGGCGCTGCAGAGCTTCGTGTCAAAGAATCGGACCGCATTCAAGTGATGGCGGACGGCCTGAAAATTATGGGTGTTGACTGCACGCCGACAGATGACGGCATTATCATTGAAGGCAAAGGCAAGACTGGAGAGTGGGGCGCAGTCTTCACTGGCGGTGAAATTGAATCGCATCATGACCACCGTATTGCCATGAGCTTTTCGATGGCAGGCTTGCGTACTTCAGGCGAGATTAAAATTGTCGGCACCGAAACTGTGGCGACCAGTTTCCCGACATTCACTGCACTGGCGAATCAGGCGGGCTTAGCCATTCAGGTCAGTGAATAATTAGTCTAATTTTGTACATTTGTTGGACAACAGCCAAGCAAAAGCTTGGCTGTTTTGTTTTTATTGCTTATTCTAAAACCATACAACAATAATGCTTTTAGGTCACATGATGAGAAAATTACAATTTGCAGCCAACTGCGAACATCAGGAAAATCAAGATGATTCCAGTGCAGCGCAAAAGCAGGTCGCCGATTTATTAGCGAATAAATTAAGTGATTACGGTTTTGAAACGCTGTCGCAAAGCGGCGATCAGGTTGCAGTCAGTGTGGACAATCATGCCTTGCCCTTATCGATTACCTGCCAAGGCCATGACGTGGCCGGGCATTTGGTCTGTGAGATCATTTCATATCCTGATGAAGATCAGGATTGGCTGGACCGCATTACGGAACAGAGCTTGCTGAATCAATTGGCTCAGGCGGTGGAAAATACCCTTAAAGAAGATGAAGCGTTCAGTAAATTTGAATGGAAAGGCTGATTGACGCTTAAAATATTTCAGAGATAAAAAACGGCAGAAATCATTAAAAATTCTGCCGTTTTATATTGGCAATAAAGATAACAAAAATAAAGCAACGGTATGGAATAGCATGCTTTATAAAACAATATGATATCTAAATAATTCTAATATTTTGGATATTTAGGCATATTGAGCATTTGCATTTTATTCCACACGCAGCCAAGTTTGATTGCGTCCTACTGCAGAAACACCCATATAGCCGCGAAGAAATAATTTTTTGCCATTCGGGCTTAACTTGCCTTTCAGACTGTAAATTTTTCCAGAAACCGGATCGATGATTTTGCCATTGGTGTAGTTAGTATCATCTGATGTTTTTAAGCCTTGAATGACTTGCAGGCCGATGATTGGCTTATTGGTATAAGGTGCTGGGCAATTGGTGCAAAATTCTTTTGGAGTATAACCTGCGCGCGGTGTTGCTTTCAGGGCTGTGCCGGCATAGGTGCCATCTGCCTGCTGCTCAATTTTGACGATGCCTTTGGCTTCGCCAGTTTTGTCATCCATATAGCGCCATGTGCCTGAAATGTTTTGCGCCATAGCTGTAGAACACAAGGCTGTAATCGTCAGTAATCCTAATATTGTTTTCATAATTTCCCCTGAAACAGCAATAAATTTGATGGCTAAATTGCAGCCAAATTTGACCGTAACAAAAGATTATATGGTTTAAAAATAATCTTATGAATTGCAAATTTGCTTAATTTAACAGGAATTTATTACTATTTTTTGGGGCTGGCGGAGGCCGTATTTTTCATTCAGCGCTGTTTGGATTGCGCAAATTTAGAGCTTGAGTATGCGGTGCTGATAAAGCAAAAAATAGCGCTGAATTGGAATGTTATAAGATCTAAATCTTATAATTGCGGCATGGGGCATCGGTTCTTAAAATGGATGCAAAAACCCAAAAGCCCAGATCATTCTGAGCTTTTTTCGAATCAGCAGCTTCAAGCATTTGAGCTGCCGGTTCTTTTATTTTTAAATGAGATGGTAAAAATACTGATGCGGGATCGCTTAAGCGGCAAGATAGCGTGAGATGGCTGTCCGTAGCTGTTTTAGATAGCCGGTAAAGAAATGGTTTGCGCCCGGCAAAATGGTCAGCAGATGGCGCTGCGGCTTGGCCCATTGAATCAGATCAGAAACCAAAGTGACTTCATCCGCTTCGCCATGAATGAACAGGATATCGCCTTGAATGGCCGGAGTTACATAGTGGCGGACGCCAGCCACCGTTGCGGTCGGCAAGCCGCATAAAATGGTTTGCTTTGGACGGATTTCTTCTTGCCGCAAATGATGGCACTTGGCCATGACATGCGCGCCAAAACTGAAGCCGCCTGCATAAAAAGGTAGTTTCACATGAGATGCGCGGACATGCTGAATCACATCCAGCACATCATCCGTTTCGCCATGGCCTTCATCATGGGCGCCGGTGCTTTGTCCAGAACCGCGGAAACTTGGACGATAGACAATGCAGCCGCGCTCTAAGAACATTTGTGCAAGCAGAACCGGAACTTTATGCTGAGGTGTGCCGCCTTGCAGTGGATGGGGGTGGGTCACTACCGCGAATCCTTTCACTTCACCCTGAGGATAATCTACAAAAACTTCAATTTGGCCGGCTTGGCCCTGAATGAACATTTGTTCGGACATAAAAAGAGATTAAATTGCAGGAGAACGCAGTATTCTACCGATAATGCTCAGTAAAAACACAGATTGGAAATAAAATAAGTCTACTGTTATAGTTTGTTTACTTAAATTTTAATCAAGTTATTTATGCTCGCTTTAATTTCCCCTGCAAAAACCTTAGATTACGAAACTGTATTGCCAACGGATCATCACACCCTACCAAGACTGCTGGATCACTCACAAGAGCTTATCGACGTAAGTCGTAAACTGTCCGCTTCAGATATCGCCAATTTAATGAGTGTGAGTGAAAAAATTGCCCATTTGAATGCAGAGCGTTTTCGTGACTGGCAGCCGGATTTTAATTTTTCCAATGCGCGGCAGGCGCTGTTTGCATTTAAAGGCGATGTTTATACCGGCTTGGATGCTTATAGCTTGAAAGAAACGGAAATTAACTATGCGCAAAAGCATCTGCGCATGCTTTCAGGCCTGTATGGTTTGTTGCGCCCTTTAGATTTAATGATGCCTTACCGTTTGGAAATGGGCACTAAACTGCAGAATCCGCGCGGCCATAACCTATACGAGTTTTGGAGCGACCGCATCACTCAAATGGTGAATCAGGATTTGGAAGATGCAGGTTCAGCGCTTTTGGTGAATATTGCTTCGGATGAATACTATAAGTCCGTCAAAGAAAGCAAAATTCAGGCTGAAATTATTAAGCCGGTCTTTTTAGATCAGAAAAACGGCAAGTATAAAGTGATCAGCTTCTATGCTAAAAAAGCCCGAGGCTTGATGGCGCGCTATATTATTGAAAATAAAATTGAGCGCGCAGATGATCTGAAATCGTTTTGCACCGATGGCTACTATTTTGATGCGGAGAGCTCTTTGAAAGGAGAGCTGGTCTTTAAGCGAGATGAACAGGCTGCTTAGCTGTCTGTTCATTGCTGTTATTGAAATGCTGTGAATTTTGATTCACGGCATAGTTTTTTGCGGAAGGATTTTCGGCTGATGGATTCCGCTTGAATGCTGGAGCTTTTTTCTTTTCTATTCTTTTTCTTGCCGCTGTCAGGTCATGGCTCAGCGTTTTTATTAAAGATCCTTAAAAATGATCAATAAAGATTTGGTTAAAAAATAATCATATTGGGTTTTTAATTGCATCCGGATATAAATCAATTTATTGATGTATTTATCATTTTTTGCTATTTGATAGTAATTTACAAACTTATAGTAAGTTTTGGTATATGTCAGTATTTTAGCTGTTTTAGCTTAATATTGAATATAAAAATCAAAAATTAGAAAGAATGAATTGTATTGTTAAGATTATTTTTGTAGAAAGTTTGTTATCATAATTAAAAGTTTATTGAAAAATAAATTGCAGTTATGAAAACCTTACTTATCTCAATCTTTATTTTATGTGTGAGCGCGCTTGGTTTCATCGTGCATAAAGACACAGAAATGAAAAAGCAGGCGGCGGTTGACCAGCTGCTGAATGAGTCAGTTCAGCCCAAGAGAAAGCTGGAACAGGCGGAGGAACCGCCTATGTCTGCTGCGAATGCATCTGATCCGCTTTGAATGGAATGCATGCGGCAAATTTTTTTGATTAAAAATGAATTTCTTTTAAATAAAACCAATATCTTAACTTTAATGAATTTACCCGCACCATAAAATTTAGAAACAATAAAAATCAATGTGTTATAATTTGTCAAATATGAAATTAAGTCAGTTATTTGCTGCATAGGCATCTGATTTAATACAGGTAAAAAAAGCTGCATAAACAATATATGCAGCTTTTTTGTTGACGCTGTTTAAGCATTCAATGCGCATATATTGAATGAGCGGATGAAACAATTTTCCTGCAGCGTGAAAATGCTGGCATACCGATTGCTAGAACATCGACAAAATTAATGATGAGTGTTTGTGATTAATTTTGTGGAGTGCTTAGGGCATAAAGTTTACTTAATAGGGGCTAGGTCATGACGACTCCTAATCCATCTTCAGAAAATATACTGGAACGCCTGTTCAAGCTGAGTGAAAACAAAACCAGCTTTAGAACAGAAGTATTAGCTGGTGTAACGACATTCCTTACCATGTGTTACATCATTATTGTCAATCCAATGATTTTGTCCGAAACAGGCATGGATCATGGGGCTGTCTTTGTAGCAACTTGCCTGGCGGCGGCCATTGGCTGTTTAGTGATGGGGCTGATTGCAAACTATCCTATCGCGCTTGCACCGGGCATGGGCTTGAATGCTTACTTTACCTATTCTGTTTGTTTGGGCATGGGCGTGCCTTGGCAAACAGCACTGGCTGCAGTATTTGTGTCCGGCTTGGTATTTATTGCCATCAGCATGTTCAAAATCCGTGAAGCCATTGTCAATGCGATTCCAATGTCGCTCAAGCTGGCAATTGGCGGCGGCATCGGCTTATTCCTTGCGCTGGTTGCGCTGAAGAACTCTGGCATCATTGTTAAAAATGACGCGACATTGGTGGGTCTGGGCGATTTAAGCCAGCCGTCAGTGATTTTGGCTTTGCTGGGCTTTTTGCTGATCGTGATCATGCACCAATTTAAAGTGCGCGGCGCAATCATCATCAGTATTTTGGCGGTGACAGCCATTTCAACAGTGCTGGGCTACAACGAATTCAAAGGCGTGGTCGGCCACATTCCTTCAATTGCGCCAACCTTCATGCAAATGGATTTTCAGGGCCTGTTTACTGCAAGCTTAATTGGCGTGATTTTCGTATTCTTCCTAGTGGATTTGTTTGACTCAACAGGAACGCTGGTGGGTGTTTCGCATCGTGCCGGCTTGCTGAAAGACGGCAAATTGCCGCGTTTGAAGAAAGCTTTATTTGCCGATTCAACCGCAATTGTTGCAGGCGCTGCCTTGGGTACATCTTCAACGACGCCATATATTGAATCTTCTGCGGGTGTGGCGGCAGGCGGCCGTACAGGCTTAACAGCGGTGGTGGTTGCCGTGCTGTTTGTTCTGTGCCTATTCTTGGCGCCGCTTGCGCAATCTGTGCCTGGTTTTGCGACTGCGCCAGCGCTGCTGTTTGTCGGTGTTTTGATGATTCAGGGCATTGTCCATATTGAATGGGATGATATTACTGAAGCTGTGCCGGCATTTCTGACCATTGTCTTCATGCCGTTCACTTATTCAATTGCAGACGGTATTGCAATGGGCTTCATCAGCTATGCGCTGATTAAGCTGCTGACAGGCAAGGCCAAATCTGTACCGTATATGGTCTGGATTATTGCTGCGCTTTGGGCGTTGAAATTTGCAATGTTTGGCGGTTAATTCTCCAAACGCATTTAAGGGTGTAAACTCCGTTTGCACCCTTTTTTATTTTTTATGAGGATAAGAGATGGATCAACTTGAGCTGATTCGCGCATTGCCGAAAGCGGAATTGCATGTGCATATTGAAGGAACATTTGAACCTGAATTGATGTTTGAAATTGCGCAGCGCAATCAAATTGCAATCCCTTATCAATCTGTAGAAGAAGTAAAACAAGCTTATAACTTCCATAATTTGCAGTCATTTCTTGATATCTATTATGCAGGCGCCAACGTGCTCGTGCATGAGCAGGATTTTTATGATTTGGCTTGGGCTTATTTTGAAAAATGCGCCGAAGACAATGTTGTGCATACTGAAATGTTTTTTGATCCGCAAACCCATACCGATCGTGGCGTGGCTTTTGCAACCGTGATCAATGGTTTGCAGCGTGCGTGTGATGATGCAAAGGCTAAATTGGGCATTACATCGCACTTGATCATGTGCTTCCTGCGCCATTTGAGTGAAGAAGTGGCTTTTGAAACTTTGGAACAGGCGCTTCCTTTCAAAGATCAGATCATTGCTGTAGGCTTGGATTCAAGTGAATTGGGCCACCCGCCGTCAAAATTTGAACGGGTCTTTGCTCAAGCGCGTGAATTGGGTTTCTTGATTGTGGCGCATGCCGGTGAAGAAGGTCCTGCAGAATATGTATGGCAAGCGCTGGATTTGCTGAAAGTCAACCGCATTGACCATGGCGTGCGTTCCGAGGAAGACGCGCAGCTGATGCAGCGCCTGATCGCGGAGAAAATGCCGTTAACTGTATGCCCGCTCAGCAATTTGAAGCTGTGTGTCGTTCAGGATATGGCGGAGCATAACATTCGCCGCCTGCTGCAGCAGGGCGTGCATGTGACAGTTAATTCAGACGATCCATCCTATTTTGGCGGCTATATGAATGACAATTTTATTGCCATTGCCCAGGCGCTGGATTTAAGCAACGCAGAGTTGAAACAGCTGGCGGTCAATTCATTTGAGGCTTCATTTATTTCTGCTGAAGAAAAGCAGAAATGGAAGCTGCAGATTGAAAATTTGCACTGAGCTTTATGGTCTAAAAAGGCAGCATAAGCTGCCTTTTTTGTTTTTTATAGATTGAATTTGGCGCTGTGTGCGGCAGTGCAATCAACAAAATGGCTGAGAGATTCAAATGAAAACTGTGCTGAAAATTGCGGTGTTTTGCGCTTCGCTGATCTGTTTGAGTGATGCTGCTGCGGAGCCATCGGCTGTGCAGAAAATGCTGAAACCTTATATCGAACTGCAATGCGCTGCGGAGCTGAAAGCATCGAATGTATGGAAAGCATCGACATACTTTATGACTGAGCGCAATAAAAGCCAATTTGGCAAAGACGTCTGCGGCTGTGTCAGCAGCAATGCTTTAAATGATGTGCCTGCTGCGGCGCTGGCGCATGCTGCAGTCAGTGCGGAGGTAAAAAATCAGCTGATTAAAAAAGCCATGCTGAATACGGCGAAAAGCTGCATCATGCAGCAAAAAATGTAAAAGCGCCTGACGACGCTTTTACGGATGTGGATTGAGAAGTGTTTGGGCGGATTATTCGCCTTGACGGGTCATGCTGAGCAGAACATGGTCTTTATCAATGAAATGGTGCTTCAAGGCAGCCAGTATATGCCCCGCAAGCAGCAAGCCGGCGGCCCAGGAAATATAGATATGCAGCGGTTTAACAATTGCAAGCAGATCCGAGTTTTCCTGTACTAAGCGGGGAAGGTCAAATAAATACAAGACGGGCGCAGGGTGGCCAGCGCTCCAGCTGAATAGGCAGCCGGTGATCGGCAGGGCGAGCAAAACCAAATACAGCGCCAAATGGCCAAGATGCGCCAGTTTCTTCATCAAGGGCGACATGCTGTCCGGCAGCTCAGGTGCAGGGTGGGTGTAACGCCAGAAAATCCGAATAACCACGAAGAAGATAATGGTGGTGGCAATATTCTTATGCAAGGTAATCACTTGGCCTTTAAAACTGCCGTCCGTTGCGTAATCTAAAAAATTGCCGCTGTAAAAGCCAATCAGCCATGCGGCAATAAAGATCAGCGCCATCAGCCAATGCAGGCATTGCGCAGTGCGGGTGTAATATCCAGTTGTATTTTTCATTTTGCATCAAGCTGTTTTTAGGTTGACCAATGTTATTTTATCGCCCGTATTCAACAAAAGAGAATTGCTGCAACACTGTGTTGAAAATCTGCAACGCTTGAATATGTGTTATTAGTATGCAACCTGCGGTGTATTTGTATTTTGACTATTTCTTAAAATGTGCAGTTTAGGCAAAATAGCGCTACTGAATTTTATAACAGACATAAGGAAAAACAGTGAAAAAATTACTTGCTGTTATGGCGCCGCTCGCAATGGTTCTTTCTGCTTGTACCGCTACAGGCACATCGACTGGTGCAAATACCGCTGCAGGCACTCAAACCGCTTCGCAGCAGTTAGGCATGGCGGCAATTAAAATTGCGATCAATGCAAAATGCATCGCTGAATTGGATACGCTTCCAGCTTGGAATACTGCAACGAAAGTCATGACATCAACTCAAAAGCAAAACATTCAATCTGAAATTTGCGGCTGTGTCAGTGAAAAAGCGCCGCAAAATGTGACTACGGTTGATTTGGCGACTGCAGCGCTTGATCCGAATGCGCGTGCGGCGATTGTCGGCAATGTGGTGGCAAAAACCATTAATTCGTGCGTACAGGAAGCTGTAAACTAAGCAGGGCGGATTGGCTTGCTGCATGCGGCGGCTGAGGCCGCTGATGGGCGGGAAAATGTAAAATAGGCTGATGTGTTCGGCCTATTTTTTTGAAAAAAGGTGCATATGATGAAAATTGCGGGTGCGGATGAAGCTGGGCGCGGCCCTTTGGTGGGTTCAGTGGTGGCAGCTGCGGTGATCCTGGATCCTGATAATCCGATTGAAGGATTGAATGATTCTAAAAAACTCAGTGAAAAAAAACGTGAAAAGCTGTTTGTTGAAATTCAGGAAAAAGCCTTGGCGTGGGCTATTGCAGAATGTTCTGCACAAGAAATTGATGAAATTAATATTCTGCAGGCGTCCTTATTGGCCATGCGCCGCGCTGTAGAGAAGCTTTCTATTCAGCCGGATCATTTGCTGGTTGATGGCAATAAAGTGCCTCAGGGCTTAAGCATGAGCTGTGATGCGGTAGTGGGCGGTGATGCGATTCACGCTGAAATATCTGCAGCCAGTATTTTGGCCAAAGTCACCCGGGACCATGAAATGGTGGAGCTGGATGCAAAATACCCGCAATATGGTTTTGCTAAGCATAAGGGCTATCCAACCAAAGCGCATTTTGAAGCGATTGCGCAGCATGGGGTGATTGCGGAGCACCGCCGCAGTTTTGGGCCGGTGCGCAAAGTGCTGGAACAGGCAGAACAAGCTTAAGCGGTGAAGAAGGGCTTAGAAGAAGAGCTTGGGAAATAGATGCCAAGACAGCGCCCGGTTCCGAGATGTGAAGAGCGTGTTTGCGCTGATCAATAAAAGCGCAGGCAAATTTAAAGCGGCTGAATAGCCGCTTTATTTTTCACATTCAACTTCAATATTAACGATTGAAGTTGTTCTGTGAAAAGTTATCATCTTCAAAAGAAGGTTGATAATCTTGATCGAGATGCTGAAGATGTTCATGCATAGCGCGTTCATGTTGAATACGTTGGTAAATTTCTTCACGATGAACGGATACTTCTTTTGGAGCATTTACGCCAATACGCACTTGATTACCTTTAACCCCAAGCACAGTCACGCTGACTTGGTCCCCAATCATCAATGTTTCTCCGACACGTCGAGTCAGAATCAGCATGTTTATCTCCTTGCAAAACGCTAAACCTGCAATTGATCTAGAATGTAAAAACACAACCTGAAAAAGCAAAGAAAATTTACAAGAGAGATGTAACCATTCTGTTACAGGCTTATTTCTAATAAACTTTCTAAAAATCCTCAGGTTTAATATAACAGAGCCACTATATGAAAAACTATAGTGGCCCGGCTTTATTTGCAATGTTTTTCAAAAACTGTCTAACAATGACAATTCAAAACATATTATTTACGCACGTACGCTTGACTCACCGTGTTCACGGTCTAAGCCAAATACTGTATGCAGTGTGCGCACGGCTAATTCTAAGTAATTTTCATCAATGATTACTGAGATTTTGATTTCTGAAGTTGAAATCATCAGGATGTTGATGCCTTCATCCGCCAGAGCAGTAAACATTTTGCTTGCTACGCCTGCGTGAGAACGCATGCCTACACCCACGATTGATACTTTGACGATATCGTCACGGGTTGCAACTTCACGCGCGCCAATGGCTTTTGCAGTAGCTTCAAGAATTGCTTTTGCTTTTGCCAATTCACTGCGGTTTACCGTAAACGTGAAGTCTGTTGTGCCGTCTTCTTCAACGTTTTGAATAATCATATCCACTTCGATGTTGGCAGCGCCAATCGGAGATAGGATTTTAGACGCGATGCCTGGCTCGTCAGGAACACCTAAAATGGTTAATTTTGCTTCGTCACGGTTAAACGCGATACCTGAGATAATTGGTTGTTCCATGTTGTCTTCCGCTTCAGTGGTGATCAGTGTTCCGACGTTTTGTTTGAAGTTTTCGTCGAATGCGCCATCATCGTCATTATCAAAACTTGATAATACGCGTAAAGGCACTTGGTATTTGCCGGCAAATTCAACAGAACGGATTTGCAGGACTTTAGAGCCAAGTGATGCCATTTCCAGCATTTCTTCAAATGAAATGCGGTCTACTTTTTTCGCTTTTGGAGCGACACGCGGGTCGGTCGTGTAAACGCCGTCAACATCGGTGTAAATTTGGCATTCATCTGCTTTTAATGCGGCAGCCAGCGCCACGCCAGATGTATCTGAACCGCCGCGGCCTAAAGTTGTGGTGTTGCCTTCAGCGTCAAAGCCTTGGAAACCTGCAACTACAATGACGCGGCCTGCGTCTAGGTGGCCAGTCATCACTTCGGTATCAATTGATTCAATACGTGCTTTGGTGAATGAGCTGTCAGTTTTAATGCCAACTTGGCGGCCTGTCAGTGATTTAGCTGCAACGCCAATGGAATTCAGCGCCATTGCCAACATCGAAATCGTTACCTGCTCCCCTGTAGAGACCATCTGGTCTAATTCACGCGGGTCAGGGGTGTCCGTAATGGCTTTCGCTAAAGCAAGCAGGCGGTTGGTTTCGCCACTCATAGCTGATACAACAACCACGACTTTATGTCCGTGATCATGCCAGCGCTTTACACGACGAGCTACATTGAGAATGCGCTCAGGAGTACCCATTGAGGTACCGCCATATTTTTGAACGATTAATGCCATAACTATCCTTACCAAGTAAATAAGCCCGGAGGCTTAAAGCACTTACACATATTTTAAGACCGCTTTTTATTGTGCGGTTTTAATATACCACGTAGCTCCTGAACAGCACGGTGTGCAATTCAAATAGAGACTTTGTGTCTGCAGGGAGTTCAGATGAACTTAGTCCTTTAGACTCCATCTTCATCATCGGCCCAAGTTTTAACTGAGGTTGCCGTATGATGATTGAGTTTGCGCTTGAGCGCATCAGCGCAGATTAAGCAGGATCCAGCATTAAAAAACACACTGCTCAATCAGGCTGATTTGCTGAAGGCCTCGATCTTCAGCTATAGGACTTTTGGTCTTATTTTGCAACCAACCATGCAACGAGGTCAGCCATAACCGGTGCAAGCTTGTCACTGTAAGGTGCGCCGCCTTGAGCCATATCTGGCTTGCCGCCGCCTTTACCGCCCAGTTCTTGACCGAGGTGTTTGATGATGTCGCCCGCTTTCACTGCAGCAGTGAACTCTTTGGCAACAGAAGCAATCAGGCTCACTTTGTCTGCGTCTACAGCAGCAATCACGATAACCGCATTATCCAGTTTTGACTTCACGCCGTCGTGCAAGTTGCGGAGTGATTTTGCATCCACGCCTTGAACGGTAGTAATCAATGTTTTGCGGCCGGCAATCTCTTGAACTTGACTCAATAACTCAGCGGCTTGGAAGCTTGCCAGTTTTTGGTTCAATTGTTCAATTTGCTTTTGCAGGCTGGATGCTGTTGATGCTAAAGACTCAACTTTTTCTAAAGTTTGATCTTTTTGCGCTTTCAGCAAATCGTTGATTGCATGAATATCACGATCTGTTTTTTGTGCAGCTTCAATCGCTTTCGTACCTGTAATCGCTTCAATACGGCGTACACCCGCAGCCACACCGCCTTCAGAAGTGATTTTGAATAGGCCGATGTCACCTGTACGTTTGACGTGAATACCGCCGCAAAGCTCGATCGAGAAGTTTTTCTCGTCAATGATTGAACCCATAGACAGTACGCGTACTTCGTCGCCGTATTTCTCACCAAACAACATCATTGCGCCTTTTTCTTTAGCGCTATCGATGTCGAGCAGTTCAGTTGAAACTGCAGTGTTGGCAATGACTTCAGCATTGACAATACGTTCAATTTCTTGAAGTTGTTCAAAGGTTACAGGTTGGTCGTTGGCAAAGTCGAAACGTAAAAGTTCGCTAGCAACCAGTGAGCCTTTTTGCTGTACATGCGCACCTAAAACTTGACGCAGTGCAGCGTGTAGAAGGTGAGTTGCAGAGTGGTTGCGTGAAGTCGCTTCACGGATATCTGCTTTTACAATCGCTTCAACAGCTTGAGATGCTTTCAGGTTACCCATGGTGACGATACCTTGGTGTACAAAAGCACCACCCGATTTTTTGGTATCTTGAACTTCAAAAATACCGGTATCGTTTTTGAATAAGCCTGTATCGCCTACTTGACCGCCGCTTTCTGCATAGAAAGGGGTTTGGTTCAATACGATCAGCGCTTCATCGCCTTCAACCACTTCATCCACTTGTTCGCCATCTTTATAGATCGCAACAATTTGACCTTGACCTTGAGTTGCGTCATAGCCGTCAAATTGCGTTTCGCCATCCACTTTTACAATGGAATTGTAGTCAACAGCAAATTTACCTGCATCACGCGCACGTTGACGCTGAGCGGCCATTTCAACTTCAAAGCCCGCTTCGTCAATCGTTAAATCACGTTCACGTGCGATATCTGCTGTTAGGTCAGTTGGGAAGCCGTAAGTGTCATACAGTTTGAATACAGTTTCGCCCGGAATGACAGAACCTTTAAGATTTGCCAATTCACCTTCAAGCAATTTCAAACCTTGCTCAAGTGTTTTGGCAAATTGTTCTTCTTCTTTAAGAAGCTGTGCTTCGATACGCGCTTGTTGAGCTGCAAGTTCAGGATAGGCAGCGCCCATCACTTCAATTAAAGGCTTCAACATTTTGTAGAAGAATGTACCAGTTGCGCCCAACTTGTTACCGTGACGAACGGCACGACGGATGATGCGGCGCAGTACATAGCCACGACCTTCGTTTGAAGGGTTTACGCCATCTGCAATCAGGAAGCAGCATGAACGTGCGTGGTCTGCAACCACTTTAAGTGAAGCAGGGTAGTCAACAGGCTTGCCCGCTTCTTTTGCAGCAGCATCAATTTCAGTGGTATCTAGACCAATAATTTCCGCAGCAGCTTTCAGCAAGTTTTGGAATAGGTCGATTTCGTAGTTTGAGTTAACGTGCTGCAATACAGCCGAAATACGCTCAAGGCCCATACCGGTATCAACAGAAGGTGCAGGCAGTGCGTGAAGTACACCGTCCGCAGTACGGTTGAACTGCATGAAGACGTTGTTCCAAATTTCGATGAAACGGTCGCCGTCTTCTTCAGGTGTGCCCGGTAAGCCGCCCCAGATGTGGTCGCCATGGTCAAAGAAAATTTCAGAACATGGACCGCAAGGACCGGTATCGCCCATCGCCCAGAAGTTGTCTGATGCGTATTTTTCGCCTTTGTTATCGCCAATACGGATAATGCGGCTCGCATCTAAGCCAATTTCTTTGTTCCAGATATCAAATGCTTCGTCATCGGTATGGTAAACCGTGGCGTATAATTTATCTTTTGGAAGGCCTAACCATTTTTCGTTGGTTAAGAAGTCCCATGCAAATGTAATCGCATCACGTTTGAAGTAATCACCAAAAGAAAAGTTACCCAGCATTTCAAAGAAAGTATGGTGACGCGCTGTATAGCCGACGTTATCTAAGTCGTTGTGTTTACCGCCTGCACGTACGCATTTTTGTGATGATGTTGCACGTACATAGTCACGTTTTTCAAGACCAAGGAAACAGTCTTTGAATTGGTTCATCCCGGCATTGGTGAATAATAATGTTGGGTCGTTGGCAGGTACCAGAGAACTCGACGCGACACGTGTATGCCCTTGCGATTCAAAGTAGCTTAAGAAAGCTTCGCGAATTTCAGCTGATGTCATAAAACGAGTACTCACAACCAAGTCTCTCCTAATTTCAATTGGGTAAATAGCCTATCAAGCAAGTCTTACAGAAAATTAAAGCTGGCTTGATAGGCTGACTTAAAATTTAAAAACGCTAAATTATAACGGAAAAAGCCGCACCGACCAATGATTTTCGGCTATCTCTACGACTTTTTATACAATTCATCTGAATTCATGCATTTCTCTGAAAATTGTCAAATTTTTGCTCAATTTTAGCCCGCAGCGCCCGCCATTGATGAAATGTCAGCAGACCCTAATATGCGACGTCATTTTTCATGATCTGCTGTATTGGATCATCCGTGCCATTGAATTGGGTTTGATACGATTTCTGCTGTTTAGATATGTCAGCATGGCAGGATTTTCGGCTGTAATCGGTATCCATGGTTTGTTCTTTAATGCGCAAGATAGGGAGCCGGCCGTTATTTTTTCCTGCTAAATGAATCGCCTGCCAATTTTGTTTGGATTTTTGCAAACTCTGTGACCGAGCAAGGCTGATACAAGCCGGCAGAACTCAAGCTGGAATAGGCGGTTAAAGCAATGATTAAGTGTGCTGCGCATTGGAGTTTTAAAGCTGTATGCAATTTTTGCAGCCCCAATCTTGGAATATTTTTTGTTTTTTCATTGTTATTCTATTTTTATGCTGCACATAAAAATACGGCCCAATAAGCATTAAACGAATTAATGATAACGTTTTGGTGTTGAAATCCATTAACATAGAGGCGTTTTATAATTGTTTCAAAATGAAGGATAAGTCATGCAGCAAGTGGCAATCAATGGATTTGGCCGAATCGGGCGCAACGTGCTGCGCGCGTGGTTTGAAAATCCGAAACAATTTCATTTTGAAATTATTGCCATTAATGATGTTGCGGACATTGAAACTTTACTGCATCTGTTTAAGTACGATTCAACGCATGGCCGTTTTCACGGCACGGCAGAAATTGATGCAGAAGACGGCAAACAGTTTTTAAAGATACAGGCTGGCGGCTCAATGCTGCGTGTTCAGGTCTTGCGCAATGCTGAGCCTTCACAGCTGCCTTGGCAGGAGCTGAATGTTGATGTGGTGCTCGAGTGCACAGGCTTGTTCCGTTCGCGGGAAGCCGCCACTCAGCATATCACTGCAGGAGCCAAGCGCGTCATTATTGGCGCGGCGCCATTTGACAGTGTTGATGCCGCTATTGTGTATGGCGTGAACCATCATGAAGTGAAAACGGCGGATCAGATTATTTCCAGCGTGTCTTGCACGACGCAGGCTTTGGTGCCTTTGGTTAAAATTATTGATGATGCTTTCGGCATAGAATCAGCAATGATGACGGAAATTCATGCCGTGACCGCAGACCAATCCGTGCTTGATCATGCGCATCGGGATCTGCGCCGGGCGAGAGCATCGGGACAAAATATTATTCCAACCACATCTTCTGCATTGGGCGCATTAAAGCGGGTGATGCCGAAAATGGAAAACCGCATTGACGGTTTTTCAATCCGCGTCCCGACCATTAATGTCGCGGCCATTGACCTGACTTTTATTGCGCAGTCACCGATTACCACGCATAAAGTCAATGAGGTGCTGGTGAAATCTGCAGCGCATGATTATGCATCCATTATGTCTGTGACCGATGAGCCTTTGGTCTCGAGCGATTTTAACCATTCGCCTTATTCTTTAATTGTGGATTTAAGCCAAACCATGACGGTGGGGCGTCAGGCCAAAGTCTTTGCCTGGTATGACAATGAATGGGGCTATGCCAACCGCTTGCTGGATTTATGCGAATCCTTTGCTGCTTGAATTTTAAAGCGCCTTCGGGCGCTTTTTTTATGCCATGCAGCCGGTTCTTGCTGTTATTGAGCGCGGAAATGGCGGCGTTGATCGTAAAAGCGGTGAAATAGCTGTTTTTTCTAAAAAAATATAGAAAAATTAGGTAAGATGAAGCAAATGAATGATTAAAAGAGCAAAGCAAATGATTTTATTGTGGGGATTTATTTTTTTACTGTCGATGGCGGTAATTTTCCTGATTTGGCTGCAGTTCAAAAATCAGGACGATAATGCGGAAGTTCAGGCCAATCTGCATCTTGAAGAAAAAATTGTGCATTTGGAAGTAAACTTGAAGAAAACCTTGGAGATTATGCAGGATTTGGCGAAAAAAATGCATGTGCAGCAGGAGGCAATGGATCATACCTCGCAAAAGTTGCAGCAGGTTGAACTGCAAAATGCTGAATTGGTGAATCTGCTGGCCCAAGTGGTCAGCCCTAAGCCGGATTAAGCTGACTTTAGCCAGCGCGTGGATTTCTCTCAATATTCAATGCAAAAAGCCCTTTCAATGCAAGGGCTTTTTATTGGCTTGCGGATTGTCAAATACGTTTCAGGCGCCGGTTTGGTTATGCATACAATATCGAGGGGCTTGGATAACAGCGGTTTTTAGGTTTTTATTGCCCTAAGGGTTAGTCATTACGCAAGCACCAACCGGAGGCAGGCTGCTGACGCCATGCTGATGGCAACAGTCGGCAGCAGTGAAAAGCGTGAGGCTGCCAGCAGTGTAATGACAATGGCAATCAGATCGGCTGGATTATCTTTGACAAAATAAGGCGCAATGACAGAAATCAGCACACAGCCCGGGACAACTTCTAAAATCTGACGCTGTTTATTGCTCAGGGTTTTATTTTTCAGCAGCACATAGCCCAAGATGCGGGTGAGGTACGTGGTCGCAGCAATGAACAGAATGGCAATCAGTGTCGGCGTATGAATCATGCTGCATCTCCAGTCAGGAACATTGCTGAAACAATGCCGCTGATTGCGCCAACCGGCACATACCAGCCAGAAGGAAGATACAAATAAGCCAATGCCGCAGCCACTAAGCTGACCAGCCACGGGCGCGCGGCGCGCATGCCTTTCCACATGCTGCGCAGCAGGACTAAAAATACTGCGGGAAAGGCCATATCAAAACCAAAACGCTGCACATCGCCTAGCACAGGGCCAATGACTGCGCCTAAAGTAGTAAAGCCAACCCACATGACATACAGCGCAAAGCATAGTCCGGCGTAGTACAGCATGCTGAATGCGCGCAGCATGCCAACATGATGCTGCTTCCGTTGGGCGTCGGCCAAGCTGAGCGCCCAGCTTTCATCACACATGAAAAATAGCGCGCTGAATGCGGTTCGATTGGGCAAGTGGCGAAGATAAGGGGCAAGGCTGGCGCCCATCAGCAAATGCCGGCTGTTGACCAGAAAGGTAATGAAGACCAGCATGATGATATTCGGCGGATTGGTCCAGACTTCCAAAATGGCAAATTCCGAACCGCCGGCAAAGTTCAGTCCTGTCAGCAGCGGAACTTCTAGGGCGGAGAATCCTTTTTGCGTGGCTTGCGCGCCAAGCACCAAGGCGAATGGAATAATGCCCAGCAGCAGGGGAATTGAGGTTTTCAGGCCGCGTTTGAATTCTGCAAATTTATCTGAGGCATGAATATCCGCAGCAGCAGTCCGAAAGCTCAACATGAGGCTGGCCAATCCTAAAAACAGTGAAGAAGCTATTCTAGAGCAATCATTTTGGCATGGGGCGTTTTATTTGCTTAGTATGCTTGTACTTTTGGCATTAAATTCTATAAATTGAATCAATATTGAAATAGGGTGCTGCAAGATAAATGGATCAGCTGGATAAGAAGATACTCCGCGCGATACAGCGCAATGGAAAGCTGCAGAATGTCGAATTGGCGCAAATGGTTGGGCTGTCTCCATCACCGTGTTTACGCCGCGTCAAGCAGCTGGAAGATGACGGCATTATCGAAAAATATGTCGCGCTGCTGAACCCGCATAAGGTCAATTTAGGCCTGACCGTCTTTGCCCGCATATGGCTGAAAGGGCAGGATGAGCAAACAGTCAATACCTTTGTTGATGCGATTCAGATGCTGGATGAAGTCGTGGAATGCCAGCTGATGGCTGGGGATTGTGATTTTTTCCTGCGCATTATGGTGGCGGATCTGGATGCTTATCGGCAGTTTCAAATTCAGCGCTTGAACAAAATCAGCAGCATTCAAAATGTGAAAACAGAAATTCCGCTGCAAACCATAAAACAGACCACCGCGCTGCCGCTGGACTGATGCTGCACGGCCTGGTGTTAAACCGCTTAGCTGCAGTCTTGGTTCTGCGCAGAGGTTAAGGTATTGTAAAATTGACCAGTCGGTTGGAAACCGTTGAAAGCAATAGATTTGGAATGCTGAAATTCCGCTCAATTTCAGTGAAAATCGCTAAAAATAAAAGCATTTAACTGTTCTGGCTTTTCATCGGCATCAATTCAAACTCTAAAAATATGCAAATCTGAAAAAAGTCTGGTGCACAGCTCAGGTGATCGTGCTAGACTAGGAGAAATCGGGTGTGCTCCCGATTTTTTTATGCGGATTACTTCCGCGCTGACAAGTATTTAGGTTTACAACATGCCCATTTCAGAGACATGGTTATTACCTGATGGTGTAGCTGATGTATTACCAGAACAGGCGCAAGTAATTGAAGCTTTGCGCCGTAAAGCATTAGATTTCCTCGCATCTCGAGGTTATCAGCTGGTGTACACGCCATTTATCGAATACATCGAATCTCTTTCTTCTCTTTCAGAATCGAATCAAGATTTAGACTTAGCTACTTTCAAGGTGATCGACCAGCTTTCTGGCCGTTTGCTTGGCGTGCGTGCCGATATGACACCGCAAGTGGCTCGTATCGATGCGCATGTACATCCAGTTGAAGGCGTAGCGCGCTATTGCTACGCTGGCACGGTTTTGCATACTAAACCTCAAGGTTTTAACACAACACGCGCGCCGCTGCAGCTGGGCGCTGAGTTATTTGGTTCAGATAGTATTGATGCCGACGTAGAAATGGTCGATGTGATGCTGAGCTTAATTCAAACGGCAGGTTTGTCTGAGGGCATCCATTTAGATTTAGGCCATGTTGGACTGTTCCGCAGTCTAGTGAAACATGCAGGCTTGTCTAAAGCTGTAGAACGCCAGCTTTCTGATCTGTATCAGCGTAAAGCATTGCCTGAACTGGCCGAATTTACTCAAGAATTAAAATTTGGCGCAGATTTTTACAATCTGGGCCGATATTCAAGCGATTTAGATGCATTGCAAGCCAACCTAAGCGCTGAAATTTTTGCAGATGTTGAGTTTAAGCAGGCATTTAATGCTGTGAAGCAAACTCAGTCTGAAATTCAAGCGCGCTGGCCAGACCTGCTGATCGGTATTGATGTGGTTGAATTGCGTTCATACCATTACCATACCGGCCTGATGTATGCCGTATATGCGCCAAACCGCGCAGCGCCGCTGGCTCAAGGCGGCCGTTATGACGGCATTGGCCAGCACTTTGGACGTGCGCGTCCAGCAACAGGCTTCTCTTGCGACTTATATGCGCTTTGCGCAGGCCAGTTTCAGCAAACTCAGAAAGTTGTTGCGCCTAAAGGTGCAGATAAAGCATTGCTTGATGCAATTGCCCATGTCCGCGCACAAGGTTTAAGTGTAGTTCAATTGCTGGGTGATGATGATTTAAGCTCAATTCCGAATGCAACTCATCAGCTGGTGAATACTGGCGCTGAGTGGAAAGTCGAAGCAGTTTAATCGAAGCGTTTTAGCAGAAACAGTTTAATGGGAAAGCTGAATGTTCATGTCATTCAGCTTGACTTTCAATTTTAACAGCATGATGTAATGAGGCTATTATGGGCAAGAATGTTGTGGTACTGGGTACCCAATGGGGCGACGAAGGCAAAGGCAAAATCGTCGACCTGCTCACAGATCAAGCGGCTGCAGTTGTTCGCTATCAAGGCGGTCACAACGCTGGTCATACTCTCGTGGTTGGTGGTAAGAAAACTGTATTACACCTCATTCCATCAGGCATTTTACGTGAAAACGTATTGTGCTTAATTGGCAATGGTGTTGTTCTTTCACCTGAAGCTTTAATTCATGAAATGGACGTGCTTGAGAAAGAAGGTGTGCCTGTACGTGAACGCCTGCGCATTTCTCCAAACTGCCCATTGATCTTGCCGCATCACATTGCGCTTGACCAAGCGCGTGAGAAAAAACGCGGCAATGCGAAAATCGGTACAACTGGCCGCGGTATTGGCCCTGCGTACGAAGATAAAGTTGCGCGCCGTGCAATCCGCGTCGCTGACTTGGTTCGCGGCGGTGAGCATCTTAAAGCGCAGCTGGAAGAGCTACTTGAATACCACAACTTCCAATTGACTCAATTCTTCGGTGTTGAAGCCGTTAAAGTTGAAGACGTTCTTGCGCTTTGCGACGAATGGCGCAAAGTTGTTGCTCCAATGGTCATGGACGTCACAGGCGAACTCCATGCTTACCGCAAAGCGGGCAAAAAAATCATGTTTGAAGGCGCGCAAGGTTCACTTCTTGACGTAGACCACGGTACATATCCGTATGTAACGTCTTCAAACACAACTGCTGGCGGCGTAAGCTCTGGTTCAGGCCTTGGCCCATTGCACCTTGACTATGTTTTAGGTATCACTAAAGCGTACACAACACGTGTAGGCGCAGGTCCGTTCCCAACAGAACTTGTTTACGATGCTGCTAACGATGTTGGTGATGCAATCGGCAAACACTTGGGTACTGTCGGTTCTGAGTTTGGCGCGTCTACTGGCCGTCAGCGCCGCTGTGGCTGGTTCGATGCTGAAATTCTGCGCCGTTCTGTAGAAGTGAACTCACTTTCAGGCATTTGCTTAACTAAACTAGACGTTCTTGACGGTTTAGAAGAAGTGAAAATCTGTGTAGGTTATGAAGCTTCTGATGATGCAGGCTGTGCAGGTTCTTCTGATGCGCTGGCATTTGAAACGCTAAAACCAATCTACGAAACTATGCCAGGCTGGTCTGAGTCTACTTTCGGCGCGAAATCTTTGGATCAATTGCCGCAAGCTGCGATCAACTATGTAAAACGTCTTGAGCAATTGATTGAATGTCCAATCGACATCATTTCAACTGGCCCAGACCGTGATGAAACCATCGTTCTTCGCCACCCATTTGATGCTTAATTTCAAGCATTGAATGCGTAAAAAAAAGCCCTGCTGCATGCAGGGCTTTTTTTATGGCTGAATTCAGTCAAATTTACAGTTTTAAGCTGTGTGAGCCTATTCAAGACTAAAGTTGCAGTTGTACCGGCTGTACAGCGCAGGGGGAATTGCTAAAATGCATTCCACCTTAGATTTCAGGCGATGCAGGATGCAGAAATACACATCGGGAACCATTTTCTATTCTTTGCTGTTTGCGATGGGAGGCGCGCCAACCATCGCGATGGTGATTATCCGCGCGCAGACGCAGGATCCTGCAATTGTTTATCAGGCTTTGGTGGGGCTGTCGGTGATTATTGCCTGTATTTTGGTGCCGGTGATTTTGATTCAGAACGCCATTCTATTTTTGAAACGCCATAACCCGGCCATTGAGCAAAAATTAGAACCGGTATGCAGGATGTATCTTGTCCTCAATGCCTGCTGTTTAATTTATTGGCTGTATATTCAGTTTATTGGCTGACCAGATTTTACATAAATCCTATGATTATGTGCTTTATCTTCATTTAAGCTCCTAAATTTACAGAATATAATTGCTGTAACTTATGTAAGCGTGATTATGGGTGCGGAGTCCTGAAGAATGAATAAAAAAATATTAATGAGTTTATGCGCAGCAGGCGCTGTAACTATTTCAGGCTGTACGACATTTGCTGATATGGCGGGTGCGGATACAGCAACTTTAAACGCTGCGGCAACACAAGGTTTTAATAAAACAGTGACTGAAGCGCGCGGCAACAATACATTGGATACTTCTTCTGCGACATATAAGCGCATTTATGCAGTATTTAGCCATTTAAAGCCTTATGCAGATCAAATGAACCAAACGGGCACCAAGTTTGACTGGCAGCTTGCAGTGCTGAAATCGAATCAAGTGAACGCTTATGTAGCTCCAGGCGGCAAAGTGGTGTTCTATACAGGCATTGTGAATAAACTGAATTTGACTGATGCGGAAATTGCTGCGGTCATGGGCCATGAAATGGTGCATGCCTTAGAAGAGCATTCTAAGAATAAAGTCGGTGCGCAAGCTTTAACTGATTTAGCGCTTGGCATTGGCTTAAGCGCAGCGGGTGTAGGGCAGGCAGGTACGGCAGCAGCGCAGCTGGGCAGTCAGATCGGCATTGGCTTGCCGTATTCGCGCAGCTTGGAAAGCCGTGCTGACCAAGGCGGCTTAATGCTGATGGCGCGTGCTGGCTATAACCCGCAAGCCGCGATTACGCTTTGGGAAAAAATGAATAAGCTGGACGGCGCAGGCGGTTCATCATTCTTATCGACTCACCCCTCAAATAGCCAGCGTATTGAAGCTATGCGCCAAAACTTGCCAGCTGCGCAGCAGATTTACAATCAGCGCAGATAAGGCCTAGGGTTTAAAAATCAGGACAATCCGTCCTGATTTTTTTGCTTTAGACTTTTGAATAAGAATGGATCCGTTGAATGGCGATGGATTCAATTCAAGTGCTGGCTGTATAGGCTGGGATTAAAAGCTCATATTGAATTTTAAAAATAGCCCTGGAACAGCTTAAATCTGTTCAAGGATAAAAAATTTGAAAACCGCGAATTAGACAGATTTTTCGTATCTGCATCTTGTGTTCCATATGCAGCGCAATAAAAAAGGCAAAGTAAAAACTTTGCCTTTTTTGCACTTCAGATCAAACGATCTTAGTGGTGGTGACCGCCTGCACCGTGTACGTGGCCGTGATCTAATTCTTCTTGAGAAGCTTCACGGATTTCTACGATTTCAACTTCGAAAGTCAAATCTTGGCCAGCAAGCGGGAAGTTAGCATCAACGATTACGTTGTCGCCTTCAACTGATTTAACAGTCACGATTTGCACGCCGTCATCAGTTTGAGCTTGGAACTGCATGCCAGCTTGGATGTTGTCTACGCCTTGGAACATTTGAGCTGGAACTTCTTGAACTAGCTCTGGGTTGTATTCGCCGTAACCTTCAGCAGCAGGAACAGTTACAGTGAATTTTTCACCTGCAGTTTTGCCCAATAATGCTTTTTCCAGGCCAGGAATGATGTTGCCTGCGCCGTGCAAATAGGCAAGTGGCTCACCTTGAGATTGGTCAAGTTTCTCACCTTCAGCATTAGTCAATGTGTAGTGGAAAGACACCACAAGGTTATTTGCAATAGCAGTCATGTTATTGATCCATTCAATTTTTTAAAGGGTACATCATAAAGTGAAATTGCTTTTTTGTAGACTAAATTTACTAAAAAAATGCACTTTCATATTTTAGATGATGGTTTTTTCATTAATAGGGGTGAATATTGAAATTTCAATGCAATTTAATTTTTGAGGTGATTTTTTTGCTCACAAAATCTTTCGCAGCCATTAGATCGGCATGCGCATAGCCATAAATCGTGGCTTAATGCCTGCGCTACAAAGAAACATGCATCGATTTAACGGCAAAGCTTTGCATATAAATTTGGCCCAATCATTCGCCCACCGCTTTATTTTTATTCAAAGATCTAAGAGAACCTTTGCCTAAGAAAACAAATATTGAGAGCTGTTGACCGCTCAAACCGGTTTTCAGCGCTCCTGCTAAAAAAGAGGCTGGCTGGCTCACTACGTGCGCATGCACGCACGGGCTTGCCTGCACAGAGCTGGCAATGCGCGCAGCCGCCAAAGGAAAAACTACCCAGATCCGCTTTAGCCTGCAAAATGGCATAGATCTCAAGGCATCCCATGCGGTCTTTCACAAACCCGTCCAAATGAGCAAAACTGGCGGAACTTTAATGCCCGCCGCCGGCAATGATCATTTTGTGCGCTGGCTGGTTTTACTGTTCAGCATTCGTTTGCTGATCTATTGCCATGCTGTTCTTATAAAAAAAAGAAGATGGCAGGGTATGCCATCTTCTTTTTCAGTGCATCAGGGGGCAAGTTGCATCATGCCATTTTTCAGCGTTATTCATGCTGTAATGGATAGGTTTTTACAGCGCCGGATTCTGCTGAGAACATGCCGAAGAAGCTTTTAACCCAGAAGAAAAAGCGTTCAAAAACATTGGCTTCTTCAATGTTGACGTCATCTTCAATATCGATGCTGTTGATCAGCTGGTTATTTTGATAGACGTTGACGGTAACCAGTTTCATCACTTGGGCCAAAGGCGCAGTCAGCATTTTTTCATTTACTTCAATGTTCATGTGTGTCTGAGTCTGCTGCAGCGGCTCGATGGTGTGCATCAGGCCATCTGCAGAGGCCAGCATGATGCGCTGATGCGGCTGATCAAAGGTATTCATATCAATGGTCAGTGCAGGGTCATATAACGAGGTGGTGATGATTTGCGGTTTCTTGGTCTCAACTTTAAACATTTTCAAAGTCGATTTAATCACCGGAAGCTCGGCAATCAGCTGTTTGTCTTTAATCGCCACTTCGTTGCGGGTGTAGGCGTAGGCCAAATTCATCAGCTTATGGGCAACTTCGGCGCGCTTTATGCCGCTTTTTGCGCCCATTACCACCACGATTAAGCGGCGGTCATCTTGGTTATACCGGCCTGTAGGGCGTTTGGCGGTCAGCGCAAGGTTAAAGCCGGCAGCTTTGGTAAAGCCGGTTTTTAAGCCATCAACAGATGCGTCTTGTTTTAGCAGAATATTGGTCGCCCGATGAAAGCGCTGGTTGTAGCTGAAACTTTGCTGTTTTGAGTAATTGAGATAATCCGGGGTTTCCTGCACCAACGCACGGCCTAAACGCGCCAAATCCGCAGCCGAAGAATAATGCTCAGGCATGGTGATGCCGGCTGGGTTCTGGAAGTGGGTATCGTTCATGTCCAGCGCTTTGGCTTCTTTATTCATGCGCTCAATAAATTGCGGGATGCCGCCAGAAATTTTTTCGGCCAAAGTCACGGCTGCATCATTGGCTGACATGACGATTAAGCCCGCCAGCAAGTGATCAACAGTAATTTGCTCACCTTGCTTCAGATACATCTGAGACTCATCCCACTGCACAATATTCACAACAGGAGTTGCAGTCAGAACTTCATTTTTATCCAAATGGCCCGCTTGAATTTCTTTCAGCGCGATATAAGCCACCATCATTTTGGTGAGTGAAGCCGGAGCGCGCTGAACATGGCTATTATGCTCGGCAATGACCTGACCGGATTGCGGGTCAAGAATTGTCCAGGCTTCAGCTTCTACTGTTTCAGGATTGATGTTGAGCAGTGCAGCATTTGCTACCGTGGAGCATAAAGCGCAAAGCGCCACGATAAAGTAGATCACGCGTTTCAATGAAGTTCCTTAAGACTCATCCCTGAGTCCAAAAATACAAAAAAATTTTAAGGCATGCTATGCCTTTTTTTTTCTGCTGGCTAGTGAAAATTGAAGACAATTGCAGCAGCTCTGCATCGTTCAGTCAAAAAATGTTAAGCTTATTGTCAAGTTACCATTTTTTATTTTGTATTGCCCATTATGCTGCATTATCAAATCGAATTTGACGATTATCGTCAGCACCTTATCCATGTCACTGCGCGCTTTTTGGCAGACCCGACTCAAGTTTTGACTTTGCCGTCCTGGATTCCGGGAAGCTATTTAATCCGTGAATTTTCTAAGCATATCGAAGCGGTCCGCGCCTATGATGAAGATGGGCGCGTGCTGCAGATTGAGAAGTTTGAAAAGAACAAATGGCGTTTATTCAATACTGATCACGAGCTGATTACCGTTGAATATGATGTCTATGCTTATGATCTGTCTGTACGCGGCGCGTATGTCGATCAAAGCCGTTTATATGTCAACCCAGCCTGCGCATGCTTAGGCTTGGCCGGTCAAGAAGATAAAGCCATTGAAGTGGAAGTGTTCTTGCCGGATGAATTGAAGCATTTTCAAATCGCGACGGGCATGGCTGCAAAAAGCTTGGTCAAAGGCCGCTTTACTTTATATGCAGACAACTATGCGCAGCTGATTGATTCGCCGTTTGAGCTGGCGGAGCAAAGCCGTTTCAGTTTTGAAGCCAATGGCATTCCGCATGAGTTTGTAGTGTCAGGCAAGCACGCGATGAATGCGCAGCGCATGCAGCAAGACATTGAAAAAATCTGCAGCACCGAAATTTCAATGTTCGGCACCGCGCCATTTAAAAACTATACCTTTATGACCATGGCAACAGGCAATAGTTATGGCGGTTTGGAACATCCAAACAGCACCAGCCTGATTACGCCGCGTGATGACCTGCCTAAAGCGGATGAGCCTGCAGAACCATCGGCAGACTACCAGCGTTTCTTAGGCCTCTGCAGCCACGAATATTTTCACTCTTGGCTGGTGAAATTCATCCGTCCGGAAAATTTTGTCAATTATGATCTGAACAAAGAAGGCTATACCTCTTTGCTGTGGATCTTTGAAGGTTTCACTTCGTATTATGATGACTTGATTTTGCTACGCAGCGGTGTGATTAATCAGGAATCGTATATCAAGCTGTTAAAGGCGCAGATTGACCGCTATTTGCAAAACCCTGGCCGTTTTGTGCAGTCTGTATCTGAATCCAGTTTTGATGCATGGGTAAAATTCTACCGTCAGGATGAAAACTCCAGCAATGCCGGCACCAGCTATTACAACAAAGGCTGTTTGGTTGCCTTATGTTTGGATCTCGGCCTGCGTCTACGCGGTTCTAGTCTGGATGCTTTAATGCGCAAGCTGTATGAAAATGCGCAAAAGGGCATTCAAGTCAATGAACGCACAATCTTCAATTTATGCAATGAATTGACTGGTGATGATTGGTTAGAGCAAATCAATCACTTGATTAATACTACCGATGAATTGCCGCTGGATCAGCTGTTCCCAGAGTTTGGCCTCAGCTATACACTGAAAAATGACAAGTCATTGCCATTTGGCTTAAAGCTTGCTGATAAGCCTGAAGGCGTGCTGGTGCAGTCTGCTCGCCGTGATGGCGCAGCAGCTAAAGCAGGATTGTCTGCCAATGATGTGATCATTGCGATTGATGGTCTGAAAGCGACAGCTAAATTGGCAGAAAAATATGCCAAGCAAGATGGCAGTTATACCGTGCTGGCATTCCGCCGTGATGAACTGATGAGCTTTGAAGTAAATGCTGCAGGTTCAGAACTGACTGAAGTGGAACTGAAAGTGGAAGATCCAGCCAAAGCGGAAAAATGGCTGAAAGCTTAATGTAAATAGCGTTTAATTTTTAGCTAAAACCCATACTTCGGTATGGGTTTTATGTTTAGGGGTATTGATGTTTTAAAACCTCTCCCTAACCCTCTCCTAAGAGGAGAGGGAATTTTATTACGATGAGGAATTTATCCCTAAAGATATACCTGTTACTCTAAGATTAGGGTTTAATATTGAAAGTTGGTGTGTGAAAAATAATCATATTAAGCACGAAATTCATATTATTTATAATGATTCTTTTGAAAGTGAAAATTCTGATAGTGATGTGTTGGGTGTGGAACGGGATAAGGATGTCGGTTTAGAGCAATTTCAATCCGTGTATTGCAATAAAATTATTAAATACGCAGCTGCAAAAAGAAAAGCCCACATTCGTGAGCTTTAATTTTAAACGGATTTTTTAAGAATCTAGCTTAACGCCCATTACGTCCACGCCCGCGAGGCGCTTTAGTATTCGGACGAGTTGTACCATTGGTACGGCGTTTTGGCTTCTCGCTTTCATCCATTTGCCAGATGCGTTTGGTGCCTGATTTTTTCACAGAACCATCTTTGTTCTTGCGGACCATTGGTTTGCCGCCTGTACCGCCCGGTTTTTTCACATAAGAACGTGAACGGTAAGGTTCTTCTGCCGGCAGGTTTTGAAAATCAGGATACAGCAGAGGTTCGATCTCTTTGGTTTCACCCGGTTTTAATTCCATTTGCACTAAGCTGATCGCGCCAATTTGAGTGCGGATCAAACGCAGCGTAGGGAAACCTACTGCTGCAGTCATGCGGCGCACTTGACGGTTACGGCCTTCACAAATCTGAATTTCAACCCAAGACGTTGGTACCGATGCGCGGAAACGGACTGGAGGATCACGTTCCCACAGCCATTCAGGCTCTTCCACTTTAGATGCTTTTGCCGGCAAGGTCATGCCGTCTTTCAGCTCGACACCTTTACGCAGCTGCTCCAGCGCTTCTTCAGTGACATCACCTTCAACTTGCACCACATACGTCTTGTACTTTTTATTGGCTGGGTTGGTAATGTATTGGTTTAGACCGCCGTGATCGGTCAGGAAAACCAGACCTTCAGAATCCATGTCCAGACGGCCAGCCAAACGCAAAGTCGGATCGTCTACGAAGTCAGACATAGTCATGTGTGCTTCGTCTTTACGGAATTGGGAGAGCACGTCATACGGCTTATTAAGAATGACGATTTTCATAGGAAATAACTTCTGTAATGACAATAATTTAAATTGGTGAAGATTTATTCAATAGGGAAATGCAGTTATTTCCCATCTAAATCTCAAATTGGGTGCTTTTGCATTAGAGTATTATGCGTGAACTAAGATTGAAAGTAATGTGAAAAGGCAAAAAAATTTAAATTGCCAGATGAATAATAAGGAGAAACGACAAAATGGCTTATCAAAAAATTATTGTGCCAGTGGATGGCAGTAAAATTACTGTAAATTCAGATTTATCTTTAAATGTACCCAATCAGCCGATTATTCCGTTTATTGAAGGTGACGGCATTGGTGTAGACATTACACCAGCCATGAAAACCGTGGTTGATGCCGCAGTGCAAAAAGCCTATGGCGGCAAGCGCTCAATCGAATGGATGGAAGTCTATTGCGGTGAAAAAGCCAATAAAATTTACGGCGCTTATATGCCGGATGAAACCTTGGAAGCGCTGCGTGAATATGTGGTGTCGATCAAAGGGCCGCTGACTACGCCAGTGGGCGGCGGCATCCGGTCGCTTAATGTAGCGCTGCGCCAAGAATTAGACCTGTATGTCTGCGTGCGTCCAGTGCGCTGGTTTAAAGGCGTACCGTCACCGGTGCAGCATCCTGAACAAACGGATATGGTGATTTTCCGTGAAAATTCCGAAGATATTTATGCCGGGATTGAATGGAAGGCCGATTCGCCAGAAGCGAAAAAAGTCATTAAATTTTTAAAAGAAGAAATGGGCGTCACCAAAATCCGCTTTGAAGAAAATTGCGGTATTGGCATCAAGCCGGTTTCTAAAGAAGGCACACAGCGTTTGGTGCGCAAGGCGATTCAATTTGCCATTGATAATCATAAGCCTTCTGTGACGCTGGTGCACAAAGGCAACATCATGAAATATACCGAAGGCGCGTTTAAGGAGTGGGGCTATGAGCTCGCTATGGAACGCTTTGGCGGCGTGCTGATTGACGGCGGCCCTTGGGTCAAAATCAAGAATCCGAAAACAGGCAAAGATATTGTGATTAAAGATGTGATTGCCGATGCGTTCTTACAGCAGATTTTAATGCGTCCAGCGGATTATTCAGTGATTGCAACGCTGAATTTAAACGGTGACTATATTTCGGATGCTTTGGCGGCCGAAGTCGGCGGTATCGGCATCGCCCCGGGCGCCAATATCGGCGGTGCGGTGCAGGTTTACGAAGCAACGCATGGCACGGCGCCGAAATATGCAGGTCAGGATAAGGTCAATCCGGGCTCGATTATCTTGTCTGCAGAAATGATGCTGCGCGATATGGGCTGGACTGAAGCGGCTGATCTTATTATCAAAGGCATTTCCGGCGCGATTTCCGCTAAAACAGTAACGTATGATTTTGAACGCTTAATGCCGGATGCGACTTTGCTGCGCTGTTCTGAATTTGGTCAGGCGATTATCGACAATATGGAATAGCCTGAGTAAGATCAATACAGTGTTGGATAACCCGCGCATTGCGGGTTATTTATTTGTTAAAACTAGAATTTTAAACAGCTTGATGATATTTTGTACAAAAATGATAAGGGGAATGCAATGAGACGCAGCGGGATAATTTTATTATTGCTCGGAATGCCATTTTTGGCGCATGCCGGCGCAGTTTATAAGTGCAATATTAAAGGATCTGTGATTTATCAGTCTAAGCCATGCCCAGGCGCGACTGCGGATGCCCGCTTTCAGAAAGAACAGCGTTTATATGGGCATGTGAGCGCGCCAAGCCAGCCAAAGGCGAAAAATGGCACCAGCAATGAAATTCCAGAGACAGAAGAAGGCAAAAAGAAAGGCTTAGCGATTGCGCAAGAGGCCTATAAAACAACGAAAGAGCATCCAGCGCAATAATTCTGCTGAATCAATTTAAGCGGCTTGTCTCTGAACCCAGCGAGGCGCTGTAGAGGGTGCTCTTAGGGCTTTAGGCTGAATGATATGCGGTTTGCATGAGCTGCTTGCATCAATAAAATGTTTCAGCCAGCTTAAGGTTTTGTGTCCTTAGGTTCGCGTGTTTAGCTTAAGCGTTATTTGAGTAAGCCGGTCAAAAACAGGGCTGCTGAATTTCTTCAATTTATTGGCAATGTAATTACATTGACGTAATTTGAAACAGCTCAATGCTTGGAATGGCGCAGAACTGGGCTAAAGTAAACCTATCGTCTCAGCACGATGCATGAAATTGAATAGGAGTTACACGTTATGGCTAGCCATCAACAGCAGCAGCAGAACCCGAATCAACAGCAGCCCAATAAGCAAGATCAGCAACAGCAGCAGCAACAGCAAGACCAGAATCAGCAAAATCAGAAGTCTGGCAAACAGCAGCCTAATCAGCAAAATCAACGCAGCCAGCAGCAGCGTTAAAGCGGAGTGCTAATTTTTTGAATGATTAATCCATTTGCTCACAGCTAAAATATATATAAGGCTATCAATCCAAGGTTTAAAAAATTGAGCTCGCTGACTTGGATATGCAGCAGGAATGCAGGCTGTCTAGGCGGTGAATAAAGCCCATAGCAAAAGCTATAAAAACAACAGGCGCCAAGGGAATTGGCGCCTGTTGTTTTTTTGCGGGATAGATCTGGTATTGGCATACGGCCGTATGCCTGAAAACGGCCGCAGATGTTGAACATTAATGACCTGAGTTAATGGCTAGAGTTGCTGCACTCTGTGACAACTGGGGCATGCTTGCGTGTAACCCAGAATAATTGCGCAGCGCCAAGCAAAAGGACAGCAGCAGCAATCGTAAACTGCTGGTGATAGCTGACACCCCAATGCTGCAAGGCGCTGAAGCTGAGCCCGCCAATCAGTTGAATAGCGGCAAAGGTCAGTGTTGCGATGCTCCACAGTTTTTTATAGGCAGAACCATACAGCTGCAAAATGGTATAAGAGGTTAAAAAGACCACGGCCGGGTTAAGCAACCCGGTCAAAAATGATGACATAAAAGTAAAAAACGGGCTGACATCAAATACCGCGGCAACGATTGCACAGACATAAGCGCAATAGAGGATTTTCAGCGCTGCGAAATTCCCCAGCTTTCGCGCAAGAAGATACGAGCTGAACGCGCCGAGCGCACTGCCGAGGCCGTATAGAATCCAATTGAAATTCATCCAATATAAATCCAGTTTTAGGACTTGAGTGAGATAATCAATCCAAAACAACGAATGCGGCACATAGGCAAATGCACTGCAGCCATAGACGGCAATCAGGCTGAAATACAGCAGATTCAGCTGTATTTTTTCCTGCTGTACGGCTGCGTGAAGAGAGAGCAGCGGTTTAAGGCCTTTCAGCAAAACACTCAACACGATGCTGATAATCAAGGCAAAGCCCGTCAGAATCAGCCATGCGCTGCGGACAGCGATGTGATCTAAATACGGCAAAAACAGTGTCGCCAGCAAAACCCCTAAGCCAATGCCGCTAAAGCCAATAAAGTTGATTTTAAAACGGTCTTTCAGCTCACAGCACTGAGCGACAATGCTGGGCGAAAGAATCATAATCAAACCGCCGCTCATGCCGGAAATGACCCGCCAGCATACATACCAAAAATCGGAGAAGCCAGCGAAGGCGCAGCTGAATAAACTTAGTGTGCCGGCGAAAGCGGCTGCTTGTATGTAAAATGTCATTACACGGGTTTGCGGTATGCGCATTGCCCAAAAAGCGCCGGCTAAATATCCCAGCAGGTTCGCACTGCCCAAAATGCTGGCGAATTGCCCGGTCCAGCCAAAAGCTTCACGCGTTGCGGGCAGCAGCGCCGTATAGGAAAAACGCAAAATGCCGATGCCTAAACACATGCATAGGCATAAAAAAATGCTTAATTTAACGCGGTTTGAGGACATCCTGTACTCATAAGATTTTATATTTGATTGAAAAATAGCATGTTTGAGACAGGTTTTGTATGACTGGAAATCACAAAATCTTGTAAAAAAGAGCGAGCATCCTCTGTGTGCTTGCAGATTTTTCACTCAGGCAGGCGATGAATCAAACGTTTAAGTTTGCAAATTGAATTTTCGAAAGAAAGGCATACAATCGCGATACTATTTTATCGCTGTCATTCATCATGAATCTTTCATACCGCGCCGATATTGACGGTCTCAGGGCAGTCGCAGTTTTATTGGTGATTTTCAATCATATCGGCTGGACTGTTTTTTCCGGCGGCTATATTGGCGTGGATATTTTTTTTGTAATTTCCGGCTATTTGATTACAACGACGGTTATTCATGATATCCGGACTGAAAAATTTTCAGTCGCCCGATTTTATAAGAAAAGGGTGGTCCGGCTGGCGCCTGCGTATTTTACCGTATTGACGGCCGTATCTTTGGGCGCTTGGTACGTCCTTTTGCCTGAAGATCTGATGACCTATTTTAAGAGCGTGCTGTATGCGACGTTTTTAATGGCCAATATTTTTATGCAGCAGGAAGTGGGGGATTATTTCAGCCAAAGCGTGCATGAAACGCCTTTGCTGCATTTATGGTCTTTAGGCGTAGAAGAGCAGTTTTATATTTTTTGGCCGCTGATCCTGCTGTTTTTTGTGCGCAAATGGGGATTCAAGAATATTTTATGGCTGATTGGCGCTTTATTTGCAGCGTCTTTGGCTTATGCGCAATTTGAGCTTCATGATAATGCGGAAAAAGCGTATTACAGCATGCCGGTACGGGCTTTTGAGCTGCTTTGCGGGGCATTGATCTGTTTTGTGCCCCAAATGAAGTGGCCGGCGGCTGCAAGAAAGTTCATCGTCTGGCTGGGTTTGGCTATTATTTTTGCAGCGGCCTGTTTAATGGATCATACAACGCCATTTCCAGGCATCATGGCGCTGTTTCCCTGTGCGGCAGCTGCATTGATTATTTATGCCGGCGGTTCAGCGCCGCAGCGCAATCTGCTGCTCAGCAATCGCTTTAGCCGCTGGGTGGGGAAAATTTCTTATCCGCTGTATCTTTGGCACTGGCCGGTTATTGTGCTGTTTTACATGTATATGCAGCCGATGAATGGGCTGAACCAGTTTTTAGTGCTGGTAATTTCAATCTTGCTGGCGTATCTGACTTATATATTTGTTGAAAAGCCCTCGAAACGCTTTGTCATGCTGCCGAATAAGACCGTGATTTTGGCGGGTTTTGCGCTGCCGGCTTTGCTGTTCTCCGGTGCGGCATTTTCCATGTGGCAGCACAAAGGCTACCCGCAGCGCTTTCCCCAAGCCATCTATACGCAGACAGCGGCCTTGAATGCTTTTGCGCATGAGATCCGTTATAAATGCATGGATACGGAAGATCCCAGCACTTTGCCAAAACCGGAAGATTGCGTATTGGGCCAGCAAAAAGATGAAATTGATTTTTTGCTGATTGGCGATTCGCATGCCAACAGCTATAGCGGTATGCTGGATGTTTGGGCGAAAGATGCTCAGTTGCGCGGTTATGAGGTGACGCAAAGTTCGACATTCTATTTGCCGGATGTGCATACATTGCAAAAGAATTACGGCAAATGGACAGAATTGGAACAAACGAAGCAGCGGAATGATGCGATTACTGCGCATTTGGCGCATAAGCATTATCCGATGATTATTTTGGCTGGCGGATATTCTCCGTATTTTCATCAAGGCTGGAAATTGCAGGACGGCACAGAACGCAGCAGCGAGGAGATCTTCGAGCGTGGATTGATGAAGGCGATCAAAATAGCGTCCCAATCTGCTGATCAAGTGGTTCTGCTGGATGATATGCCGCGTTTAATGCCGAATGATGTTCCTGCAGATTGCATTGTGCGCAATGAAATCCTTAATATACGGGTCAATTGCGCTGTTTCCCGGCACGATTTTCAGCAGGATTTAATCCGGTTTCATCAGATCCTTGCCCGGGTAAAACAGCAGTTTCCTCAGCTGAAAGTCATACACCTGGCCAATGCCATTTGTGATCCGGCATTGTGCCGCATCAATATCAACGGTGTGCCGCTGTACCGAAATAAAGATAATAACCATATGAATTATATCGGTTCTCAGCAATTGGGCTTAGCCTATATCCAGCAATTCGGCAATCCGCTGAAACGGCATTGAAATTAAGCCTCAGTGTGAAACTGAAAAAGCCGCACAGTGTGCGGCTTTTTTTCGGTTAAATGGGGGGTATCCAATTAACGCATTTTGGACAAGAAGCGTCCCAAACGTGTCAGCGCTTCACGCAGTTCATTTTCGGCAGGCAGGAAGACTACGCGGAAATGATCAGGTGTCGGCCAGTTGAAGCCTGTGCCTTGAACCAAGAGCACTTTCTCGGCACGCAAGAAATCCAGCATGAATTTCTCATCGTCTTCGATTGGGTACACTTCAGGGTCTAATTTAGGGAAGCAATACATTGCGCCTTCAGGTTTTACACAAGATACACCCGGAATATCATTCAGCATTTCCCAAGCGATATTGCGCTGTTCGTATAAACGGCCGCCTGGACGGATTAAGTCATTAATCGACTGATAGCCACCTAAAGCGGTTTGAATCGCATACTGCGCTTGGTGGTTGGCGCATAGGCGCATAGATGCCAGCATGTCTAGACCTTCGATGTAGTCCAGCGCGCGTGATTTATCACCGGTAATCGCCATCCAGCCTGAACGGTAACCTGCAATACGGTAAGCCTTAGACAAACCATTGAATGAGATGCACAGCTGATCGCCCGCTAAAGCGGCAACCGCAACATGTTCAATGCCGTCATAAATGATTTTGTCGTAAATTTCATCGGCAAATAAAATCAGGTCATATTTTTTCGCCAGGGCAACAATTTGCTCCAGCACATGACGTGGATACACTGCGCCTGTCGGGTTGTTCGGGTTAATCACCACGATGCCGCGGGTATTTGGCGTGATTTTGCTTTCCATATCTGCAATGTCTGGATACCAGAAGTTTTCTTCATCGCATTTATAGTGAATTGCTGTACCGCCAGACAGATTTACAGCTGCAGTCCAAAGCGGATAGTCCGGCATTGGCACCAGCATTTCGTCACCGTCATCCAGCAGGCCCTGCATGGCCATCACAATCAGCTCCGATACGCCATTGCCGATGTACACGTCATTGACGTGCATATTCAGGATGCCTTTTTGCTGATAGTACTGGCAAATGGCTTTACGCGCAGGGAAGATGCCTTTTGAATCGGTATAGCCAATCGCATTCGGCAGGTTCAATGCCACATCATTGATAATTTCTTGCGGCGCTTCAAAACCGAACGGGGCGGGGTTGCCGATATTCAGCTTAATGATTTTGTGTCCAGCCTCTTCCATTTCGTTGGCCGCTCGCAACACTGGCCCGCGAATGTCGTAGCATACATGCTCGAGCTTAGACGATTTCTTAATTTCGCGTGGGGTGTGGAAAGTGTTCGGCATTTTTATGTTCTCGGAAAGAGTGGAGGTCACTTTTGCATAACGGTATAAATAGCTTTTAAATGTCTCGGTTGTTACCAAATCGAGATGATGTTCATCTCTGAGTAAAGCAACAATTTTTTCATGCGTAAACCCTGCCTGTTGATATTGTTTAATCACCGGCAGCAGATTTTTAAAAATTACGCTCTTTTTCTGCGACATTTTTTAATCCTGAGCAAGAGTAGGACTAAGCCTAACATTAAATTTGCTCACAAAAAAGCATTTAATTTTTAAGATTGCTTACCTTGTTTTTATATTTGCTTCCTTTTTGCTTTTTAGAGCATTATATGGATTTTGTAAATTGTTGAATAAAGACTAGAAATTTAAGATTGAATGACGTAAATATAGGATTATCCTATTTTAAATACCACGATATAAAGGGACGTCATCATGGGAAAACTCAATAAAACAGAAAGAGAATGGCAAAGAGAATTATCTCCGGAAGAGTTTCGCATTACACGTCAGAAGGGCACTGAGCCGGCTTTTACAGGAAAATACTGGAATACCAAGCAAGAAGGCACCTATGTTTGCCGCTGCTGCGGAGAGCCTTTATTTACGTCTGAAACAAAGTTTGACAGCGGCTGCGGCTGGCCAAGTTTTTTCCGTCCTGTAAATGGGACCGTTATTGAGGAGCATCAAGACACATCGCACGGCATGGTGAGAACAGAAATTGTCTGTCATCATTGTGACGCACATTTAGGGCATGTTTTCCCAGATGGCCCGCAGCCGACTGGATTGCGCTATTGCGTTAATTCGGCTTCATTAGACTTAAAAACACAAGAAAAAAATGATGAGGAAACCTATCCATGACAAGCATTTATCAGTTTGAGGCTGAGTTGTTAGATGGAAAAAATAAATCTTTTGCCGACTATGAGGGCAAGGTCTTGTTGGTGGTGAATACTGCAAGCAAATGCGGGTTTACACCGCAATTTTCGGGATTGGAAAAACTATATCAGCAGTATAAAGATCAAGGCTTTTTGGTGCTGGGTTTTCCCTGCAACCAGTTTGGCGGGCAGGATCCGGGCAGCAATGATCAGATCGGCGCATTTTGCCAAAAGAATTATGGCGTAGATTTTCCAATGTTTGCGAAAGTGGATGTGAAAGGTCCAGAAGCGCATGCAATTTTCCGTTATTTAACCAACAATTCTAAAGGAGTTTTGGGGAATGGCATTAAATGGAACTTCACCAAGTTTTTGATTGGGAAAAATGGTCAAGTGATTAACCGTTATGCGCCGACCACCAAGCCGGAAGCATTGCAGGAAGATATTGAAAAGGCTTTGGCAAGTTAAGCTTTGGCTGAACCCTCAATGAATGTTAAAAAAAATAAAAGGCGCTTAAGCGCCTTTTATTTTTAGTATTCATTTTGGAGAGAATTTGCAGCGCTTAACGCAATCCTTTTCTAAAATCAGCCTTGCTGCGGCAGAAATGATCAAACCCGCTGATTTAAAGCGGGTTTGATCGAATTTGAATGAACCTGCTGCATGTGCAGAGATTCATTCAAGCACAAGGCTGTTCACATGCTGCGTAATTACAGAATTGCTTTCAAACGCTGAATCACTTGCTCGCATTGCGCAATATCGGCAACCAGCGCCATGCGGACATGGTTTTCACCTGGGTTGCCTTCTGCTGTTTCGCGGGACAAATAGCGGCCCGGTAAGACTTTAATGTGGGCTTTTTCCATCAGCATTTTGGCAAAGGTTTCGTCATTGTCGACTTTCAGCCAGTAATAGAAGCCAGCATCCGGTTTTTGCAGCGGCAGCAAATGGCCCAATTCATTTTGGAACAATTCAAATTTTGCGCGGTACAGCTTACGGTTTCCTTCAACATGGGTTTCATCATCCCATGCGGCAATTGATGCAATTTGATGCTGAACCGGCATGGCTGCGCCGTGATAAGTTCGGTATTTCAGATACGGTTTAAGCAGTTCTGCATCGCCCGCGACAAAGCCTGAACGCATGCCCGGCAAGTTGGAACGCTTCGACAATGAATGGAACACAACACAGTTTTTGTAGTCATCACGGCCCATTTCCGCGCACACTTCCAACAGTCCCGCAGGCGCTTCATCAAACCAAAGCTCTGAATAGCATTCATCCGAAGCAATCACAAAATTGTATTGGTCAGACAGCGCAATCAGTTTTTTAAACTGTTCTTTGGACAGGACTGCACCGGTTGGGTTGCCCGGTGTACAGACAAACAGCAAAGCCGTTTTTTCCCAAACTTCAGCGGGCACTGAATCAAAATCACCCAAGTAATGATTTTCTTCAGTGCAGTTGATAAAGTAAGGCGTCGCGCCTGCCAGCAATGCTGCGCCTTCATAAATCTGATAAAACGGATTCGGCATCACCACGTAGGGCGCGTCATCGCGGTTGACCAAAGCCTGCACAAAAGAGAAGATTGCTTCACGTGTGCCTGAAACCGGCAGCACATGGTTTTCTGCACTGATGCTGTTCAGCTTGAAACGGCGTGTAAGCCAGCTGGCAATGCTGCTGCGCAATTCAGGCAGGCCTTTGCTGTTTGGATAAGTCGATAAATGCTGGAAGTTGTCAATAATTGCCTGTTTCACAAATTCAGGCGCTGGATGCTTCGGCTCACCAATGGATAATGGAATTAAAGGCAAATCCGCAGGGTTAACGTCCTGAAAAAGCTTATTCAGTTTTTCAAAAGGATATGGGTGCAATAATGACAAACTAGGGTTCATGGAATGGTTACCGGTTCAAGTAAATTAATGATGGCCGCACACTAAATGCGAAGCTTCGTCCAAAGCCGACTTGAGCTGAGCGGCAAAAATTTCCGCTTCGGCGCGGTTCATTGGCGTGCCATCTTTTTTAGTCACAAAGAAAATATCTTCGGCGCGCTCACCTAAGGTGGCAATTCGGGCAGAGTGAATATCCAGTCCCTGCATCATAAATAAACCGCCGACTTTGGCAAGCAAGCCAGGGTGGTCAAGCGTCGCAATTTCCACCATATTTTGCTGCAGCGCTTCATTGAGCGTGATATCAACGGTATTTTCAATATCAAAATGGCGCAGCTGGCGCGGAATGCGGCGCTGCATCAGGCCTGGATATTTATCTGATTGGCTCAGCGCTTTGACCAGCGCCTGAATCACAGTGTCTTGCCGTTCAGGATCATTCAGCAGTGTGCCGAAACGGTCTAAAACGACATAGGTATCCAGACTGAAAGCTTTCAGCGCAGTAATAATCCGCGCGTCTTGAACATCCAAATTCATGCGGTCAAGAATCGCAACGGTTGTTGCAAACAAGTTCGGCTGATCTTGGGTGTAAATGAAGATCTGCACGGCATCCTGCGCATATTTGCGGTGCGCGCGCATCAATACCAGCGGTTCAGGGTTGTCGCCGTGCTGCAAGATGGCGCGGGTATGCCAGGCAATTTCATCGGCCGATTCTTTGATGAAGTAGTCATCCCCCAGTTCCTGCCAAACTTTTTCAACTTCGTCCAATGAGAACTCTTCGACCAGCTGTTCGCTGGCGGAAAATTTGGTGTCTTCGATCAGCATTTGATAATCCACTGGGCGGCCAAGGCCTGAGCGGATCACGTCACGCGCTTGCGTATACAGTTGGCGCATCAATGATGCGCGCCAGGTATTCCAAAGCGTTGGGTTGGTCGCATTGATGTCGGCAACCGTCAGTGTATAGAGATAATCCAGATGCTCCATGTCGCCCATTTTTTCTGCAAAGGCGCGCACCACATCCGGGTCTGAAATATCTTTTTTCTGCGCGGTGACAGACATTTGCAAATGGTTGTTCACCAGCCATGCCACCATATTGGCTTCACGTTCGCTGAAGCCGTGCTTCATGCAGAATTGAATGGCATCCGCCGCGCCTAATTTGCTGTGGTCGCCGCCGCGGCCTTTGGCGATATCATGGAAAATGGCCGCGAGGTAAACAATATCTCTGCGGGCAAGGCGCTGGAACACAGAGCTGACCACAGGGAAGTCTTTGGCAAACTCAGGCTCTTTGAAGCGGTTGAGGTTGCGGATCAGCAATAAGGTGTGCGCATCTACGGTGTAAATATGGAACAAGTCATATTGCATTAGGCCCATAATTTGGCCGAAAGCCGGAATGTAATTGCCTAAAACGCTATAGCGCTTCATCGCCAGCATGGTGTCATACAGGCGGTAGGGCGAGCGGATAATCGCCATAAACATCGCTTGATGTTCTGGATTGTCACGGAAATTCTGATCAATGCGCTTGGCCGCCAAAATCAGCAGTCTCAATGTTCTGGCGCGGATCCCTGTAATTTCAGGACGGTTGGCCAGCAGATAGAAAATTTCTAAAATCGCGCTTGGATTTTCAGAAAAGATTTTGTGGTGCTGCACTGCCAGTTTGCCGTCCACCAGCTTGAAGTTGGCATTAATTTCTTCAATGCTGCGTTTATAGTTAGGCAGGCGCGGGGTAATCACCGATTCATTGAAATAGGCCAGCAGCATTTCATTCAGTGTGGATACTTGCTGTGCGCTGCGGTAATAGCGCTTCATGAATTGTTCAATCGGATAATTCGGCGATTTGCCTTCTTCGCGCATATAGCCGAATTTGGCTGCGATTTCACGCTGATAATCGAACAGCAAGCGGTTTTCATCGCGTTTGGTTAAGCGGTGCAGATGGTGGCGGATTTCCCATAAGAAGCTTTCCGCCGATTCCAAAACACCGAGTTCAAATTCTGAAATAAATCCCAAATGCACCAGATCATAAATGCGGTTGACGCGGAAATGGCGTTTGGCAATCCAGCCAATCTGGTTAATGTCGCGGATGCCGCCCGGCGCATTTTTAATATCAGGTTCTAAATTGCTTTCTGTATTGTTGTGCTGTGCATGGCGTTTTTCCTGTTCCTGCATTTTGGCATCGAAAAAGGTTTTATCTGTCCATGTTTGCGACACAATGCGGCGCGGCCATTTGGCCAAATGCTGATTGCCGCTGATCAAGCGCGCTTCAATCAGTGCGGTTGCTACAGTCAAGTCGTTGGTGGCTTGCGTCACGCAGTCAGCAATGGTGCGCACGCTGATGCCGGGCTTGAAATTGCCGACATCCCAAAGCGATGAAATGAAAGTGGAAATCAGTTTTTCATGTTCTTCAGAAATGCGGTCTTCCGACAAAATCATGATGTCGACATCAGAATAGGGCAGCATTTCGCGGCGGCCGTAACCGCCGACAGCAAACAAACCGAGATTGGTTTGGTCTAAATGAGCATGCGACCATAAAAATTGCAGAGCTTCATCAATGATATTGGAACGTGCCAAAATCAGGTCACGGATTGACTGCCCATTCTCAAAATATTCCTGCAGCTGATTTTCGACATCTGTGCGCCATTGGTTAATTGCTTGAATGTCTTGATTGCTTTTAATGTAATTCAGCAGCGGTACGGTATTGATCATGAACAGTAGTCCGTTATGGTGTTGCTAGCTTAGTTTTGATGAACACTGATGTGCTGTACGGTTTGCTGCGCCAGTTCACGCGCTTGATCGGTTGTCTCTGCGCGGGCTGTCGCGACCCCCATGCGGCGGCGTTTAAAGCCTTCTGGTTTGCCAAATAAGCGTAAATCAGTATTTGGATTTGCTAAAGCAAGATTCAAGCCAGAAAAAGATAAATTGGTGTCATCAATACCCGCATAAATGACCGCACTGGCTGCAGTGCTGTGGCGTGCAGTATTTACCGGTAAGCCTAAAATGGCTCGGGCATGCAGCTCGAATTCACTTTGGAATTGAGACGCAAGGGTCACAAGGCCTGTATCATGCGGGCGAGGAGATACTTCACTAAACCACACTTTGTCGCCTTTGACAAATAGTTCCACGCCAAAAATGCCGCAGCCGCCCAGCGCGATGGTGACTTTATTGGCAATGCGTTTGGATTCTTCCAGTGCAGCAGGCGTCATGGCTTGCGGCTGCCAGCTTTCAACATAGTCGCCTGAGTCTTGGCGGTGGCCAATCGGGTCGCAGAATGAGGTTTCAATTTCGCCTGTTTCGGCATTTTTAGCGCGCACCGTCAGCAAGGTAATTTCAAAATCAAAATCAATTTGCGATTCGACAATCACTTTGCCTTGATTCACGCGGCCGCCGGTTTGCGCATATTGCCAAGCAGCATCCACTTCGGCAAAACTTTTTACACGAGATTGGCCTTTGCCAGAAGAAGACATCACCGGCTTAACGAAGTTTGGATAACCAATATCGTCACACGCAGCGCGGAAAGATTCTAATGTGTCGGCAAAACGGTATGCAGATGTTGGCAAACCCAGTTCTTCCGCGGCAAGGCGGCGGATGCCTTCACGGTTCATGGTGAGATTTACAGCTTTGGCAGAAGGAATTACGGTTGCCAGTAGTTGTTCTTCGACTTCAACTAAAACTTGAGTCGCAATCGCTTCAATTTCTGGAACAATCAGATTTGGTTTTACTTGTTGGATGAGTTGTTTTAATGCTTCTGGATCTGCCATATTCAAGGCATAAGAATAATGTGCAACCTGCATGGCTGGGGCGTGTTCATAGCGGTCTGCAGCGTGAACTTCTACACCTAAACGCTGTAAAGAAATCACCACTTCTTTACCCAGTTCGCCAGAACCTAAAAGTAAAACTTTAAAAGCAGAAGATTGAAGTGGGGTACCAATAGTCACGCTCATGTGTCTCATCCATGCTTGATTTTATGGGCTTTAAGCATAGCAGAACTCGCTAGGCTGTTAAGCGCGTATTCACATAAATAAATGATATTGTCCAACAATTTTATTTATATATTTGAGGTCGGGAGCAGGCGCCGGCATTCATGTGCGTACAAGGGGAGAGATAAATAGTATTTATCTGTTTTTATTCAAATTCATTTTAAAAATTCCAGCGTTTTGTATAGATGCTGGCAATGCTGTGATGTCTGGATTGAAACATTGCAGCGCTTTGATTTGTGCATCCGTTTGACGGAAGTTGGGTCAGTACAGCAACCAAAGCAGCGGGGCGGCACATAAGCTTAAAATCAATATGATTGAAACTAATATTGTAGAGAAATAAATCGTATCGGTTATCACATTGGAAAAATGAAATGAAGCATTTTGCCATGCGCTGAAGCGGAAAACACCAAATAGAAAAAGCATTAGAAAGCCTGACAGTTGTAGGATGTTTATCCATAGCATCGACCAAGAAATTTGAGGATATAACCGTCGTTTTGGGTGTAAATGCAAGATCTGCTGGGTGCAGTTATACAAGGCAATAATGGTTTTTTGCTGATCATCTTCGGTATAAAGCGCGCGAATCTGATCTGCTGGATGGCAATGCAATCCACAAAAATTGCCATTGAACTTTTGATTCTGTATGAAACACTCAAAATAAATACTGTCTGCAGGCTTTTGCAGTCCCCAGCTCAGTGAAGATGAACGTCTAGAATGAATAAAAATTTTGCCTTGAATGAAGCGGTATTTTGGCATCTATTTGCTTTATCGAAGTTTTTTATCATGTATTGACTATCTCATATTTGTAGACGATAAAAAAGCGCAGACTGATGATGCCTGCGCTTCAATATTTTTAGCTTGATCGAGCAATATGCAGCTTAAAGATGGAAAGGCACATAGGTGTAGACCAAACCATAGGTGAGTGCTGCAGTCAGCGTGGCTGGAACAATCTTCTTAAATTTAAAATATAAGCCTGCCAGTACAATAAAACCGGCCAGCATGGCCATGCTTTTATCCGGTGTTTCCAGCAGAGGCGGCAAAGTGGCCACGACCAGCATGGAGCTGATGGCGGAGATGCCAATCGAACCCAAAGCAATTTTCAGCCATAAAGAACCGCGCTGCTGCGAGCCTTGCTGGAATTTTTGAATGAAATAAAATGGCCCAAAGCGCGAAGCAAAATTGGCGATACCGACTAAAATGCCGACTAAAATAATTTCGAGATTCATGCTGCATTTCCCGTATGTTCTGGGTTTGGTTTTTTCAGGACATAATGCTTGAATAAACCTGCAAAAATACCGGATGAGATGCCGATAAAAATTGCAGCGGATAAATCAATCAAGTAACAGGCAATGGCCGATACAATGATGGTAATGGCAACAACAAAAGTATGTTTTTTCTCAAAGGCTGCCAATAAGAAGCTTAAGAACAGGGCCGGCAATAAGAAATCCAGCGCCGCTTGCAGGAATTGCGGCAAGCTGCTGACTTGATCGGCAAACAGTCCGCCCAAAAATGAACCCAGCGCCCAAGACATCCAGCTGAATAAGCTGAGTCCCAGCATCCAGGATTCAGACCATTCCTGACGGCGCTGTGACAGTTTAATCATGCCGGAGGCGAAGACTTCATCGGTTAAGCCCCAAGCCCACACCGCGGTTTTTTTCAAGTTTAAACGGTCTTGAATCAGGTTCTGCAAGGCTGGGCCATACAGCAAATGGCGGATATCCAGCGCAATGACCGTCAGCGCGGTCATCCAAATAGAGGTGCCGCTGCCAAGCAGGGCAACCACTAGAAACTGGCTGGCGCCGGCATACATGGAACAGGATAAAAACAAAGCTTCCCATGCGCTGAAGCCGAATTGAGTCGCCGAGACGCCAAAGGCAAAAGAAACAGGAAGATAAGTAAAAATAATTGCTTGGCTATCTTTAGCGCCTTGCCAAAAGCCAGCGGGCTGTACTGGAGAGGTTTTGTACTCTGACACGACACACCTTAGCGGAAGAGTTGATCAATGGGTCAAATGATGGTTGAGTATTGTACTCGAATTCTCTAGCATATTACTGAATATGTTTGTTGAAACGAGCCTGATATGCAGAGGTTGAAGATGCGCGGGATACTGATTGTTTCATTATTGTGCAGTACAGTGCTGCTGCAGGCCTGCGGTAACGATAATGCTGAGCAAGATAAGGTGGAAATTAAGGCTGCTCCTAAACTGACCAACGATGCAACTGCTTATGCTCAGGAAGCCTGGACATTCATGAATCGGGCGGATGGGATTGTGTATAAGAAACAGCGCAATCTGATTGATGAGCAAGTCCGCAAGCCTGCGCGTAAACTCAGTACAGAATGGCGGATCAATGTCAAAATGACCGATTCTGTGACGGAAGGAAAATATGCGCTTTGCCGCAAAGCATTGACCAGTCTGGAAATATGGGCGCGTGAAACTTTGGATCAAAGCAGTACCGTCGCCCAAAGGCAGGCGGATTATGAGCGTGATAAAGCGCAATGCAAGGACGCCATTGATAACCCTGAATTAGGCAATACGGACCCGAAAAAAGTTGGGGTCTAAGCTGGGATTGATTAACAGCCGCTAAAGCGAAATTTAGCGGTTTTTTTGTAGTGAATGATTTGAAAAATATCAAATTTATAAAAAATCACTGCTTATTTTAATAATTTTTACATCTTAATATTTTGATTTTTATAATTGTTTATTGTTTGATTTTATGTTTTATG
>NZ_JAYRTF010000017.1:0-79159 GCF_041919735.1 Acinetobacter sp. | reverse complement strand
AAAAGAATAGTATAAAAATCATATATTGAGAATATGTAATCATTATTTTAAGAATACGAAAAATAATATAATTAACATGTATTTATAATTCATCTATGTCATTAAACATACGTCTAATATCCCTTGAAATCTGACTTCCGTATATTCCGTGCCTGTTGAATTTTACTTAAATATTCAATCAATGTTATGGACAAGTACTCATGGGAGATGAGAACGATGACAACGGAAAAAATAGACATTAATTCTGTAGTCGATAAGGCTAAATTTACCCCGTTTCACTTCAATGTAGTGGCTTGGTGTTTATTGATTATCTTATTTGATGGCTACGATTTAGCAATTAATGGCGTGGTATTGCCTTTACTCATGCAAGACTGGGGTTTAACTGCGATGCAAGCGGGAATGCTTGCCAGTACAGCACTTGCGGGCATGATGTTCGGCGCGATGTTTTTTGGTTCTTTAGCAGATAAAATTGGCCGTAAAAAAGTCATCATGATCTGTATCGTATTATTTAGTGGTTTGACCTTTGCCGGCGGTTTTGCATCGAACCCGACAGAATTTGGTATTTTGCGTTTCTTGGCAGGTTTAGGAATTGGTGGGGTAATGCCTAACCTCGTAGCCTTAACCTCTGAATATGCACCGCAGAAGATGCGCAGTACGCTGGTAACAACCATGTTCAGTGGTTATGCGGTTGGTGGTGTGATGGCTGCTTTATTAGGTTCATGGTTTACGCCTGACTTTGGCTGGCAAATCATGTTCTTTATTGCTGGGATTCCACTATTTTTACTTCCTGTGATTTGGAAGTTTTTACCTGAATCTTTGGCATTTATGGTGAAAGAAAATAAGCAGGAAAAAGCGCGCGGGATTGTGCGTCGCCTTGCTCCAAATGTAAAAGTGACGGAATCGACCGTATTTACTTTACCGCAAGAAAATGTACCTGAAGCTGCGAACGTAGTGAGTCTGTTTCGTCGCGGTCGTGCGGTGAATACCTTACTGTTTTGGATCGCGTTCTTTACCTGTCTTCTCACCATGTATGCGTTGAGCAGCTGGTTACCGAAGCTGATGATGGCAGCAGGCTATTCTATGGATAATAGCTTGATGTTTATGATGGTGATGAATGTCGGTGCTGTCGTGGGTATTGTCGGCGGCGGTATTTTGGCTGACCGTTTCCATTTAAAACCTGTATTGATGGTTTTGGGCATGATGGGCGCGATTGTGATGAGCTTGATGGGCTTCCAGTCGAATCAATTTTTGCTCTACATCTTGGTGTTCTTAGCGGGTGCGGCGTCGATTGGTTCGCAAATGCTGCTTTATAGCTATGTGGCACAGTTCTATCCACTTGCAGTACGTTCGACAGGCATTGGCTGGTCTTCTGCCATTGGACGTATGGGCGCGATTGTCGGGCCGATTTTGATTGGCGGTTTGCTCGGTATGAACTTACCTGCACATTTCAACTTTATGGCGGTGGGCCTACCGGTACTGATTACTGCAATCGCGGTTGCGTTGATTATGCATGATAGTGACAGCGATAAAATTGATGTTACAGAAGCATCTGCTGCAAAAGCTTAAGTATTGAATCCTTAAAAAGAAGCCTCCGAAAAGGGGGCTTTTTCAGTTTTGGTTGTTTAAAACGTTTAGAAAATAATTATTTAATTATTTTCTAATACTCTATATTTATAAGTGTTTAAAAAATATATAAGAATTTAACGATGACTATTTTATGGGTGAGTGATGGAGTTTATTGAACAAATTAAAGAAGTGATGAAGGAATCACGAAAAGAAATGCATGTTGATCAAATAGCAGAAGCAATTGTGGTGAAATATCCACATACTCAGCAGCATTTAGATGTTTTATCTAAGAAAATTTCTTCTATGCTGTCAAAAGATATAGAGAAGCATAAAACTAAATCCGAGTTCATCAAACCAAAAAATTCTAAGGGTGCTCCAAGAAGAGGTATTTATAGATTAAAAATCAAAAAAATTGTACCTGATCTTGTTCCACCACCACCTACGGTCAATGCACTGTATACAGGCAAAGCTGGTGAGTTTGCAGTGATGGCTGAATTATTATTCTTTGGATTTAATACATCATATATGGCTGTTGATGATGGTATAGATCTTGTCGCGGCAAAAGATAATAAATATTTTCATATACAAGTAAAAACGGCAAATATATCTGAATTGAATAATCAGTATAGGTTTACGATAAATCAGAGATCCTATGATTCAAAAGATGCATCGTCAACTTTCTATATTTTTGTATTACGATCATGTGATGGCCCATCTTATGTAAATAATTATATTATTCTTCCAAATAGTGATATCAGTCGGTTACTGGAATCAGGAACTATTACACAAGCGGCTAAATTATCAATTCGAATCGAACGTGATAAAAATGGAAAATATTTATTGAACTCAAAAGAAAATGTGAATTACGCTTTAAATAGATTTGATAAAATTCGTTAAATAAACTGATTTCTATGACCAATTCTGCAATGGTCATTAATTGACAATCGATATTTATAGAAATTACTCATAGGTATTATGACCATGCAATTTAATTCTATCTCCCCAATCCCTGAAGATGATGATGAACTGCATCTGCCTGAACTGGTGTATTGGGCATCTTTAGGTGAATTGGCCGAAGTCGAAAAGGCTTTAGCCAATGGTACAGACGTAAACTCTGCCGATGATGAAGGCTACAGCGCACTGCATGCTGCTGCAGAAAATGGTTATTTAGACATTGTAAAACTGCTGGTAGAGAAAGGTGCAGATGTGCAGCATAAAACCCAATACACCGCCTTAGAATTGGCAGAAATGGCAGGCAATGATGATGTGGTGGCGTATTTAAAAAGCTTATAAAAAGTGGTGAAACTGCAGAATAATTGCTGCTGAAAAAAGAAAACCCCGACATCCTGTCGGGGTTTTCTTCATATCTCGTGTTTAGGTATAACTCCTGTCGTACCTCACGTCCTAGTGCTAAAACTTATTATTGTTGTTTTCATGTTCTGGAAACTTCCTGTTCCCTGATAACTGTAGATTAAGCGGATTCCGCCATGCTGCCTAGATGCAGATTTCCGCATCTGCTGTAAGCCAAAGCGTACATTGAACAGGATGCAGAATGGCTCTGATTAAGCGGGCTGTGCGGCATGATCATCTGCATTCAACACATTGGCTTGAATCTCAGCTTGCGGCTGCCATTCTTTCCATTCATGCGCTAATCTGCAATTTTTATAAGCTTTAAAGATAGGACAGTGCTTCTTTTGTGGATCGCTTGATGCAGCGCACAACATGCCATGCATAGAAAAAAGCCTTGGCAGAGCGCCAAGGCTTTTTCGAATTCATTCAGAAGGCATTTTTCAATACCTGCAGCATCCTGCTGTTTGCATTTTTTCTTTTTATTGAAAGACATCTTGTCTTTATATTTAAACAATAAAAATATTTATGATTAAAAAATAGTCATTTTTACAGCATAAGCTGTAAGTAAATGCTGACAGCCGCTCAAAAGCGCGGCATCAATGCCGCTATGGATGGTGAAAACGCCTAGCCATAAATAATCAGATGCATAGGCCGATTGAAAAAAGAAAAGCCCCGACATCCTGTTGGGGCTTTTCTGTGTTCATTCTCGGCATAACTCCTGTCGTACCATCAGCGTCCTGCTGCATTGCTTCTTGAAGACCTCCTGTCTCGTATGGCTTTACTATAGGCGGGAGGATCAAATCCTGACAGGGGGTAATGTCTACATCTGCTGTAGGCAATGACGTACAGCGGCACGCAGCAAAATTCTTATAATGATTGGGGCAGCATGACAAATAACCAAGGATAAAAAATATGCCCGCAACACAAATTGATATACGGATGCAGTATTCGGCAGAACAAGAACAGCAGCTGATGAATGCCGTATTTGATGCGCTGCAATACAGCTTTAAACTTCCACGGCATGACCGCAATATCCGCTTGCAGGTTCATTCGCCAGCACATTTCCAGGTGTTTGATCACTTAACGCAGCCTGAGCGCTTTACCCATATTACGATCGACTGCTTTTCTGGCCGGACGCTTGAAACCAAGCGCAAGCTATATCGGCAGCTGGTGAAAAATCTGACGGATTTTGGCATTCCAGAAGATCATATTTTGATTACCTTGCGCGAAAGCTCATTGGAAAATTGGGGGATTCGAGGCGGGCAAGCAGCCTGCGATGCAGATTTAGGCTTTAAGGTGGATGTCTAAACGGATTGTATTTGAACAGTCTTTCAATACCCAAAGACTTTAAATAGAAAAGCCCCAACATCCTGTCGGGGCTTTTCTGTATTCATTCTAGGCATAACTCCTGTTTTGCCTGTCAGCGTCCTGCTGCATTGTTTATTGTTGTTCTATTTAAGACATCCTGTCTTGTATGTCCTTACTATAAAAGCAATCCGATCAGGAGAACAGTGTGCATTGTCTGCATGTGCTGTAAGCCAAAACTTACAAAATATTTATACCCTCACTTTTTGAACGCTTGTTGAGATTTTGATCTGATTTAAATCTGCAAAAAATAGCGGTTTGAGCCTCTGCATAACGCTGAAAATAACTGCTGAAATTGATATGGAGGCAGGAGATGCCCTTTACATATTTTTGCGATTAATTGATTGAATAGCGAACTAATTTATTAGACAGTAAAAATTCATAATGATAAATGCACAGGGAAAGGAAGACATGCTAAGAACGCTTAAAAACAGCCGGAATGCGGCACACCACATTGGGCGCTGGGCTGCGCACTGGCGCTGAGCGCATCAGCAAGCTGGGCAGCATCACCGCAAGAGATTAAACAAGCTGCCGAAAGTCAAAAACAGGCGTATTTGACCACCTTGAAAACATTGGTGAATATTGAATCCGGCAGCAAAGATATTGAAGGATTAAATCAGATTTCCAAGACCGTGGCAGAGCAGCTGAAAAGCGCTGGCGCGGAAGTCAGTGTAATCCAGCCCAAAGACATTATGAAGCTGGATGGCGCGCCAGATCAGACGGGACCCGTTGTGAAAGCGGTTTTAAAGGGCAAAGGCCAGCGCAATATTATGCTGCTGGCGCATAATGATACGGTTTATCAAAAGGGGCAGCCATTCCGCCTAGAAGGTAATAAGGCTTATGGTTTAGGCATTTTGGATGATAAGCAAGGTGTGGCCGCGGTCATTCATGTGCTGGAGATGCTGCAGCAGCTGAAATACCAAGATTACGGCACGCTGACTGTGCTGATCAACTCCGATGAAGAAATCAGTTCGCCTGGTTCCCGCCAATTGATTATGGATACGGCAAAAAATCAGGATGTAGTGCTGTCTTTTGAAACCGGCGGCTTGGAAGCCAGCGCTCAGGCAAAAAAATTGGCTGCGCAAGCCCAGCAGATTTACAGAAATGAGCTGAACTTGCCGATGAAAGTCGAAACTGCGGCCTGGGGCGGCGGCACAGATGCCGCTTTTGCCGGCGTGACGTCAAAGGCTGCGATTATTGAAGGCATGGGCATGTCGGGAGATGGCCTGCATTCAGATAAAGCTGAATATATTTTGACGGATTCGATTGTGCCGCGTCTGTACTTGGCGGCCCGGCTGATTGTCGAGAGTTCTAAAAAATAATCTGCTGCAGGCGTGTGATGTGAAAGCTGAGCCTTTCTGTGCTTGGCAGGGAAAGCTCACTTTGAGCTCACTGAATTCCTATACGTTTTGAACGCAGTTATTTTTGAAGCAAGGCAATAAAAAAGCCTTGGCATCCTGCCAAGGCTTTTTTAGATTCATTTCAGCGGTATAACTCCTGTCGTACCGTACGCATCCTGCGCCTCACGTGCTGATTATTGTTGTTTTATGCTTCAAAGACATCCTGTCTCTTGATGCTTTTCATCATAAGCAAAGCACAGATAAGTGAAAAGTAGCGATTTACCCTATTCCTTGTACGCTGAGGATTACAACCTATTGAACGTATTGAATCAGCTTATCCACCGCTTTTTTCAGCCCTTTTTCGTCAAAGGGATTGGCTTCAAAGCTTTCGCTTGAATTGCGGCTGCCAATATCACGGATTTCAATCACGGCATTGCTGTCGATCAAGCCCAGCTGCGTCGCAACTTGGCGGATTTGATCTATAGAACGCGAACCGTTGGTGCTGCCATAACTGATGTAGGCCGCCGGTTTTCCTACCCATTCCTTGCCGATATAATCCAGTGCGTTTTTGAGTGCCGGGCTGTAGCCATGATTGTATTCGGGGCTGATCAAGATGATGGCATCGGCCTGCGAGATTTTATCTGCCCATTCCTGCTGTTTCGGCTGGTCATAAATCCCGCTCAGCGGCGGGTGCGCGCCGGCAAAAAACGGCAGATTCCACTCTTTGAGATCGACAATTTCACTTTGAACCGTGGAAAAACCATAACTTTCAATCGACTGATGCACCCACTTTGCGACTTTAATGGCAGTGCGGCCTTCACGCACGCTGCCGACAATAATATATATTTTCATAATGATCCCGTGTTTGGCTGTTATCTCAGCTGTTTTAGGCTGCTCGGTTTAAATTAAAATGTTTCTGCGGCTGTGCCTATAAGCAAATTGTATCTGATGCATGCGGGGCTGAAATTCAGGCATAAAAAAAGCCCTGTTAGGGCTTTTTTCGTGTGAAGCAGGACTTACATCAATTTCACGCCTTGCTGGCCAGCAGGGGTGACTTTGAAAATTTCCACTTCAAAGGTGATGTTTTTGCCTGCCAGCGGATGGTTGAAGTCCACTTCGGTAATGTCTTCACCAACAGTTTTGATCACGCCGAACAAGCTTTGTTTGGCTTTGTCTTCAAATTCGATCATGTGTCCGACCATCGGCGCAGGATCAAATTTAACGGTATCAAATTTCTGCACATTTTCAGGGTTCCAAGGGCCAAAAGCGTCTTCCGGCGGCAAGCTGACCGTACGGCGGTCACCAGCACGTAGACCAAACAGGGATTTTTCAAAACCCGGCAGCAGGCTGCCGTCACCCATCACCAAGCTGACAGGTTCAGCACGGCTGCGGGTGTTGTCAATTTCTACGCCATTTTCAATAGCCACAGAAAAATGAAGCTCGACTTTAGAACCGCTTTGAATGCGGGTTTCTTCGTTAGGATTGATAATTTCAGTCATTTTTGCGCTTCCACACGCTGAATACGCTGCTTCTCTAAGAAGAAGGTATCGATCAGCAATAAAATAGTGCCAAGGGTAATGGCGCTGTCTGCAATATTAAACGCAGGGAAGTGGTGATTTTGATAATACACATGAATAAAATCCACCACATAGCCGAGGCTGACGCGGTCAATTAAATTGCCCAGCGCGCCGCCCAAAATCAGGGCGACAGCAATCGGCAGTATTTTTACGTTTTTCGGCATGCGCATCAGCCAAAAAACGAAAATCACAGACACTAGGCCTGCCAAAGAGGTAAAGAAATAACGCTGCCATCCGCCGGCATCGGACAAGAAACTAAAGGCTGCCCCGTAGTTATGCAATAATGTCCAATTCAAAAAGGGCAGCACAGGCACAGGATCTGCGTAGTTCAGATGCGTGCTTGCAATCCATTTGGTCCATTGATCCAAAATGATTGCGGCAATGGACAAACCCACCCACACTAAATTGTGCGGGTAAAATTGGAATAAGCCCTTTTTTTCTTGCGGATTAGGCATATTTTCTCTCTTCGCCTTGACCTGTAGGAAGGTTAATAATACAACGGGCGCACAGGCCAGGATGTTCGTGATGTGTATTTACATCCGGCAGAACATGCCAGCAGCGCGCGCATTTTTCACCTTCCGCAGCTGAAACTTTCACATTCAAGCCTTCCAGATCCGATGCTTCGCCTTGCACTGCATCAAAGTCATTCACAATCACTTGAGACGTGATCAGGACAAAACGCAGTTCTTCGCCAAGCTTGTCCAGCACCGCTTTCAATTCAGCAGAAGCCCAAAGCTCCACTTTGGCAGACAGGTTTGAACCTACAGTTTTCGCGGTACGCGCAGCTTCAATGAATTTGTTCACGGCAGATTTTACAGCAATCAGGGTTTGCCATTCCGCTTCAGAGACTGCATTGGCAGTTGAAGCCACAGGAATGTCATACCATTCTGCTGTAAATACGTATTTCTCTGATTGTTCAGGGATTAGCGGCCATGCTTCTTGAGCCGTGAAGCTTAAGATCGGCGACATCCAGCGCACAAAGGCTTGCACCAAGTGATACAGGGCAGTTTGCGCAGAATGGCGCGCTGCAGAGTCCGCTTTGGTGGTGTACTGACGGTCTTTGATGATGTCGAGGTAGAAGCCGCCCAAGTCATTAATGCAGAAGTTGGTCAACGCATTGGTGACGATATGGAAGTTCATATCTTCATAGGCTTGCTGAATGGTTTTCTGTACGTCGCTTGCGCGCTGCAGGATGTATTGATCCAGCGCGATCAATTGATCGACTGGCAGTGCATCAGTTGACGGTTTGAAACCATTGAGGTTCGCCAGCAGGAAACGCAGCGTGTTGCGGATGCGGCGGTAGCCATCGGATGCACGGCTGAAGATTTCTTTACCAGCCGTCATTTCATAACGGTAATCCGCAGATGCGATCCAGAAACGTAAGCCGTCTGCACCCATATCTTTAATGATGTCTTGCGGAGTGATCACGTTGCCGATGGATTTCGACATTTTGCGGCCTTTTTCATCCACCACAAAACCGTGAGTCAATAAGCCTTTGTATGGCGCGCGTTCATTGATGGCAATAGACGTCAGCAATGAAGACTGGAACCAGCCGCGGTGCTGGTCTGAACCTTCCAGATACAAGTCTGCAGGATCGGTCAGCTCTTCACGTTCACGAAGCACTGCGTAGTGTGTTGTCCCAGAGTCGAACCAAACGTCCAGCGTATCGCGCACTGCGTTGTACTGCTGCGCATCTTCGCAGATGAACTCGCTTGCATCACGGTTATACCAGCCGTCAATGCCTTCCTGTTCGATCAGTTTAGCCACTTCTTCGATCAATTCAGGAGTGCGCGGGTGCAGTTCGTTGGTGTCTTTATGCACGAAGAATGGAATTGGCACGCCCCATGTACGCTGGCGTGAGATGCACCAGTCTGGACGGCCTTCAATCATTGATTGAATGCGGTTTTTACCCCAATCCGGCACAAAGCTGATGTCATTTTCAATTGCATTCAGCGCTTGAGTACGCAAGCTTTTGGCATCCATGCTGATGAACCATTGCGGGGTCGCACGGAAGATGATTGGTGTTTTATGGCGCCAGCAGTGCGGATAGCTGTGCTTGATCGGCACATGCGCCCAAAGCTTATTGCTTTCAGACAAAGCCGCAATGATTTTTGGATTGGCTTTGTAGATGTGCTCGCCGGCAAAGATCGGCGCAGTCGGCAAATACACACCGTTGCCGCCCACTGGATTGTCGACTTTCAGGTTGTACTGCAGGCCCACTTTATAGTCGTCCACACCGTGGCCAGGCGCGGTATGCACTGCACCCGTACCGCTGGTTGCAATCACGTGCTCACCCAAAATCACCGGCACTTGGCGCTCTGCAATCAAGGGATGCTGCAATTGCAGATTTTCAAGTTTGGCGCCGGCAAAATCGGCAAGCACTTCAACGCTTGTGAAGCCGTAACGTTCAGTGGCAGATTCAACCAAGTCTTTGGCCAAGATCAAGTTCTGCGGCTCTTTTTCTTCACCGCGCGCTTTCACCAACTGGTATTCAATGTCTGCATGCAGGGCAACCGCTTGGTTGGCCGGCAGTGTCCATGGCGTGGTGGTCCAGATCACGATATCGGTTGAATCGGCAACGGTTACACCTAGGCGCGCAGATAAATCCGCCAGATCAACCACCGTGAAACCGACGTCAATCGCATCTGATTTTTTATCTTCGTATTCCACTTCCGCTTCAGCCAAGGCTGAACCGCAGTCCAAACACCAGTTCACAGGTTTCAAGCCCGGCTCGATATGGCCCGCTTTGGCAATCGCACCGAGTGAGCGCACGATGTCGGCTTCCTGCTTGAAGTTCATGGTCAGGTACGGATTGTCCCAATCGCCGAACACGCCCATGCGCACGAAGTCTTTCTTTTGCAATTCGACTTGAGTGTAGGCATATTCGCGGCAGGCTTTACGGAAGGTTGACGCATCCACTTTTACGCCGACTTTGCCGACTTTTTCTTCGACTTTCAGTTCAATCGGCAGGCCGTGGCAGTCCCAGCCCGGCACATACGGCGCGTCAAAGCCATCCATGACACGGCTTTTGATGATGATGTCTTTCAGGACTTTGTTGACAGCGTGGCCTAAGTGAATTTGACCGTTTGCATACGGAGGGCCATCATGAAGCACATATTTTTTCTTGCCAATGCGCGATGCACGAATCTGCTGATAAATGTTGTCGGCATACCACTCTTCTAACCATTTCGCTTCACGTACTGCGAGATTTGCCTTCATTGCAAATTCAGTACCTGGGAGGTTTAGCGTGGCTTTATAATCCACTGCATTTTCAGGAGTTTGCTTATCGCTCATGCAAGTTGTCTTCCAATTTAATCAGCCGTTATGCTGACGCGTTTTACATAAAAAATCTGGGATATTAAAAGGGGAATTGGGGATGATCCTGACGAAACTCAAGCAGTTTCTCCACGTCATCATCAATTCCAGTTTTTAACGCTTCAAGCGAAGGGTAGTTCTTTTCGCCGTGTAAATAGTTCAAGAACGTCACCCGCATTAACAGGCCATACAGATTAGCAGAAACATCAGGAAAATGTACTTCTAATCGCCATTCGGGATGCGCCTGCGCAATGGCGGGGCGGGTGCCGACATGGCCGGCGCCGTACAGCGCGCCTGGCGCATAGCCGGCAATGCCGGTTTTATCCGGGCATTCGTTTTGCACTTTGTCTGTTAACGACTGGGTTTCGCACTGGACTTCCACGCCATAGATGCCGTGCAGGCAAGGCCTGTGGCGGTTCAGTCGCACATTAATAGTCGGAAAATCAATGGTGCGGCCAATCTGATCGCCGTATTGCACGCGGCCGGTAATGCTGTACGGCCGGCCCAGCAATTTAGCGGCGTGCGCTAAATCACCTGCCTGCAGGGTTTGGCGGATAAGGGTCGAACTGACCCGTTCACCGCTGACTTCAACATTGTTCAGATCGGTGACATGAAAGCCGTAATTGCGTAAAAATTCACTATTGCCCTGACGGTTTTTGCCGAAGTGGTGGTCTTCGCCTAAAACCAGGCTTTGCGTATTGAGTTTTGTTTTTAAGAGGTCAGCAAATTCTTCGGCGCTGAGGCTGCGGAAGGCATTATCAAACTTGGCGACCACTATATAGTCCACGCCCAGTTCAGTCAGGTATTCGACTTTTTCACGCAATGAGCTGATGCGCGGCGGCGCCTCATAGCCTTTGAAAAACTCCAGCGGCTGCGGCTCAAAAATCATCACGGCAGTTTTTAAGCTGTGCTGCGCTGCAAGCTCTTTGAGCTGGCTGACCATGGCTTGATGGCCTAGATGCACCCCGTCAAAATTGCCGATCGTGACGGCAGTTTTGGGCAATTGAAAATCAGGCGCTAAAGCATTCAGGCGGAGCAGCTTCATGGGCGAATAAATACGTTGAAAATTTGTTAGGGCTATATATTGCCATATTCTCACAGTTTCGTCTTGTTGTTGTGTTTTCACTCAATATTTTTATTTTTGGATACCTTTCCATATCATTAAAACTGATATGGAAAACATAAATAAATCAATTTTTCTTATTCATTTGCTGCTTTATAGTGGGCTGAATTCAATTTTGATAAGCAGAATGCGATGAAAAAGCCGTTTTATCAGCTGGCGCAAAAGCAGGATGTCATCCGCCATTTTACACCAAACTGGTTCACTGTAGTGATGGGTACGGGTATTTTGGCCTTGATTTTGCCTGAATTTCCCTTTGCCAAAGCATTGCTGTGGCAGCTCGGCGCCTCTTTGTGGCATTTCAATACCGTGCTGTTTCTGGCTTTTTCTGCACTGTATGCTGCGCGCTGGCTGCTGTATCCGCAGGAAGCGAAACAGATTTTTTCCCATCCGAGCATGGCGCTGTTTTTAGGCGCAATTCCCATGGGATTGGCGACGGTATTGAATGGCTTTTTAAAATATGGGATTGCGCTGTATGGCGATGCCGCCATTCAGATCGCGCATGCCTTATGGCTGATTGATGCCGTTTTGGCGGTTGGTATTGGTATCTTGGTGCCATTTTGCATGTTCTATAAACAAGACCATCAGTTGCAGACCATGACAGCGATGTGGCTGCTGCCAATTGTGGCCTGTGAGGTCACCGCCACTTCCGGCGGTTTATTGCTGGCGCATTTAGAGGCAGGCCAGCATGCGGCCGGGATTTTATTGGCCAGCTATATGCTGTGGGGCATGTCTGTATTGCCTGCTTTCGGTATTCTGACAATTTTGATGCTGCGTTTGGCTCTGCATAAATTGCCAGGCAAAGAATTAGCGATCAGCGGCTGGCTGGCTTTGGGGCCGATCGGCACAGGCGCGCTGGCATTGCTGGTTTTGGGTGCGCAAGCGCCGCAGGTATTGGCCTTTATTCAGCTGGAACAGCTGGGCGTGTTTTTCCAGCAGGCAGGCATTGCCATAAGTTTTATTCTGCTGGGGTTTGGCTTATGGTGGTTTGCCATTGCTGTTTTGACCACACTAAAACATGCGGCCAAGGATTTGCCTTTTAACCTGGGCTGGTGGGGGTTGACTTTCCCTTTGGGAGTGTTCACGATGGCGGTGCTGAATTTAGGCCATCTGCTGCATATCAGCTTCATTTTAAATATCGGTTTGGCATTGGCTGCAATTTTGGTGATGCTCTGGACGATGGTGATGAGCAGAACGCTGAAAGGCATGTACAGAGGCAGCCTGTTCTTTTCTCCCTGCTTAAAAACCTTTTTGGAGCGTGAATAGCAAAGACCGTCCTGCTTTCAGACGCAGAACCGGATATTGCCGAATGAACAGCGTGCAGATTTGCACTCTGTTCATTTTTGCATTTTAATGGGCAAAAAATTTCTGATGCAACATTATGAACAAGCAACTTGCCTTAATGATGGCGCTGCCGAGTGAGTCTAAAGGCTTATTCGAACAGGCCGGAATTGAGGTGCATTACAGCGGCATTGGCAAAGTGAATGCGGCTTTTAAAGCCTATGACGTGATTCAAAAAACCGGCTGCAAAACCTTGCTGAATTTAGGCACGGCAGGCAGTTCGCATTTTGATGCGCATGCCTTGGTTGAAGTGACGCAGTTTGTGCAGCGCGATATGGATGTTTCACCCTTGGGTTTTGCGGTCGGCGTGACGCCGATGGATGAAGATCCTGCGGAAATTGCTTTGGACGGCTATTTCCAGCATTTGCCGAAAGGCATTTGCGGGACAGGAGACAGCTTTGAAACGGGCCTGCCGAAAGTGCCATGCAATTTGGTGGACATGGAAGGCTATGCCATTGCCAAAGTGTGCAAAAATCTCGGTGTGCGCTTAGTGTCGGTGAAATATATTACTGATGGCGCCAATGATACTGCGCATTTGGATTGGGAAGAAAATTTGCTGTTAGGCGCTGGGAAGCTGTTTGATCTGTATCAAACGGTAAAATGAGCGGCTTGGGAAAGCGGATTCGGCGGCCATAGTCCAGCTATGGCCGTATGCCAAATTTCTGCGCTGTAGCAGAAATTATTGTTCGTTGCGGGGAATCGCGCCGTAAAGCATCATGTGTACCGTGTGCTTAATGACACGCTGCAGCATGCTGCGGTTGCGCAAGGTCTTGCCTGATACCATTTCCATTTGCGTTGCAAAGTCTGCATAGTTTTGGGTAATGGCCCAAATATTCAGAATGAACAGTTCAGGATCAATTTCTTTGGAAATCTTGCCTTGTTCCTGCCACATTGCAATCACTTTGGCTTTTCGCTTGACCAATTTTTTCAATGGGCCTTTCAGGATTTCCAAAATATGCGGCGCGCCTTGAATCACTTCCAATGCAAATAAGCGGGATGCTTTCGGCTGGGTGCGTGACACTTCGATTTTCTGCACCAAATAATTGGTAATGGCTTCCTCCGGCTCCAAGTCGCTTTCCAGCGTTTGCAGCGGCGCAAGCCATTTTTGTAAAACCGTAGTCAGCACTTCAACATACAGCGCTTCTTTATTTTCATAATAATAGAAAATATTCGACTTATGCATTTCTGCAATTTGCGCGATTTCGTCTAGGCTTGCGCCGTTAAAACCGTATAGGGAAAAAACGTCCAGTGCAGCATTCAGCAGCTGATGGCGTTTTTGCGTACTCTTTTTTTGTTCCATTAGCACTCTAAAACATGAAAAAAAGGGGAATGGGCAATTGTACGGCAAATCATCAGATTTGTGCACAACCAAACTTTGTAATTTTATGACTTATGACGATTTATTTTTGAGATGATCTATTAAATTAAAGTAAGTCAGGCGCTGAAATCAAATAAAAAAATGTATTTGAAAAATGAAGAAATATTAATTTTGTTTATGCATTTGACAGTTTAGATGAAGAGGCGGCATGCCAGGCCGCCTGCAGTTTCAGGCGGTGGGCTGCGCGTGCAGCGTGCCGCCATCAGGTAGCTAAGACTGCATTTAATACGCTGTGTTCCAAGGCGGAGAATTCTAAGCCCTTTTGCCGCGGGCGCGGTAAATCTACATTGAATTGTGAAGTGATATGGCCCTTATCCAGCAGGATAAACCGGTCGGCCAGTTGCACCGCTTCACTGACATCATGCGTGACCAAAACGGCCGTGAAGCCTTGCTCTGTCCACAGCTTTTCAATCAAGTTCTGCATGTCTAAACGGGTGAGGGCATCCAATGCGCTTAAAGGTTCATCCAGCAGCAAAATGCGCGGCTGGTGCGGCAGCGCGCGCCTCGGCAGGCGGCAGCTAAATGGGCTGAATATCGGTCCAAGTCAGGCCTGTTTTGGCTAAAATTCAGAAGTATCGATAAGGTGTTTTTGTTTTTGATTAATTATTTGAAAGATAATGACTAATGAGAAAAAAGATATCAATAGGGATCAGGAGATCGTTATCGGCGGATCATTCAGCACAGCTGTTTTTGGCAGCTGGCGCATAGGCATAGGTGAAATTCAGCTATGCAGAACTGAAAAAACCGCATTAAAGCGGTTTTTTGCAGACCAGAGAATTGCGCTGGTAGTTGTACAGCGCCTGCCGGGCATTGGGCAGGTCATCAACACTGGCCTGTTCAAACCCTTGTTCCAAAAACCAGTGCGCCGTGCGAGTGGTCAGAATAAACAGCTGCTGAATGCCAAGCGCGCGGGCTTTGTCTTCTAAATAATGCAGAATTTGGCTGCCGCGGTTGGATTTTCGGTAACTTGGGTGTACGGCTACGCAGGCAATCTCAGCGGAGCGAAGCTCACCATCGGCGGCAGGAATCGGATACAGGGCAGCGCAGGCCAAAATGGTGCCGTCACGCTCAATCACGGCAAAATGCTCAATTTCATTTTCCAGCCGCTCGCGGGAACGGTAAACCAAAATGCCTTCTTCTTCCAGCGGGCGCAGCAGGCTGATCAGGCCGCCGACATCCTGAATATTGGCTGTGCGCACTTCTTCATAATGCGCATCGGTGATCATGGTGCCGGAACCGTCACGGGTGAACAGCTCTTCCACCAGCGCGCCGTCATAGGCATAGGAAATCAGATGCACGCGGTGCACGCCTTGCAGCGATGCTGTTTTGGCGCCTTGCAAATGCAGCGCGATATCAGGATTGGAGTCCTGATACTGCAAAATATGGCGGTCCAGCTGATGCGGCGCCACTTCACGCTGCAGCTGGCCATGTTCATTCAGCAAGCCATGCTGCTTGCCCAGAAAGATCAGCTTATCAGCTTTCAGGCTGATGGCGGTTTTGGTGGCGACTTCTTCCGCCAGCAGATTAAAGACTTCACCCGTAGTGGAATAGCCGGTTGGCCCGAGCAGGACAATATTTTGACTGTCCAAATGGCGCTGTATGGCATCGATGTCAACAGAACGGACTTCCCCCGACAGCTGAAAATCAATGCCGCCGCGGATGCCGTAAGGCTTGGCGGTAATCAGGTTGCCCGAGACCACGTCGATGCGCGCGCCGTACATCGGCGAATTGGCCAGCCCCATCGACAGCAGCGCTTCGATTTGCAGGCGGATTGAGCCGGCTGCGCTCATCACGGCGCCCAAAGATTCGCGTGTGGTGATGCGGCGGTGATTGTGGAACGGCGTCTGCAATTGGCTGGCTTTTAGATTCTGATTGATTTGCGGACGCGCGCCATGCACCAGAATCAGCCGGATGCCTAAGGAATGCAGCAGGGCAATATCATGAATGATGTGCTGAAAGTTTTCATGCAGCACCGCTTCGCCGTCAAACATCAGCACAAAGGTTTTGCCGCGGTGCGCATTGATGTAGGGTGCAGAATGCCGAAACCAATGCACGTATTGCAAAGTTGTGCTGTCTGATGGTTCTGCCGGATTCATCTGCATACGGGTCTCGAAGTGGAAGGGTTTTTCTAGATTCTAATCAAAAAAGCGCGCGCTGGCAGAAGAATTTGCATTTGAGATAAAAAAAACGCCCGAACAGCAGGTTCAGGCGTTTTTTCAGGAATGAGCGGGCTTGGCGCAAGATCAGTTCATGATGCGTACAATGCGGTCGGTACGCTGATTGACCAGCACATAGTCGCCATTGATTTTGTACCATTGCTGATAGCGTCCGGTATTCGGCAGGCGGCGCGCATCGCGGTCGCTGACTTTGTAGCGTGATGAGTCAAAGCCGCGCGGCAAAGTTTGGCCGACACGCCAGTGGCGGCTCGGATCCACACGGTTGTTATTCCAGTGCTGGTCGCCGTAATGTTTATGATCGTAATGCTGATCATGATGGTTTTGACCGTAAGCATATGAATAGCGGCGGTCATCATTGCGGTAATCCGGAGCAGCCATGGCTGAAGCTGCCATTAAGCCCGTTATAGCCAGCGTTGCTGCTGCGAGAATTTTATTCATTTTTTTCACCTGGAATCAGTTGAAGCATGTCTGTGCCGATGACTCTAAATTAGCGGGAAAGAGCAGAGAAAGCGTGAGGGCAATTTAGCTGAATTGTGAATTTTATGGAGGAAAAGAGAAGCTGTGTAACTGCGCTGCATGCTTTTTATACTGCGGGCTTGCAGAAACGGGCGTAAAAAAGCCCGGAACAAGGCCGGGCGGATGAACAGGCTTGATTCAGCGCGTTTAAAGTCCAAGAATGCGCTGAATGCTGTTATTGTCAGAATTGATTAAAATATAGTCATTGTTGATTCTGTACCATTGCTGGTTGCGGCTCGGTTTCGGCAAGTCATAATCTTTATAATCAACTTTATAGCCATCACCGCGGTAATGCTGCGGCATGACATAGCCGGTCTGCCACTTATGCTGCTGCAGGCGCTGCACGCCGCGCTCTTCACGCATGCGGCGATTGTTCTGCATGCGGTCTTCGTCATCATTGCGGAAATCACGGCCTTTTCGGCCTTGATTGTAATTGCGCGGATGATCATAGCCATGGTCTTGATCGTGAGGCGCAGCAATGCTTAGACTGCTGGTCATCAAAGCACTGAAAGAAATAGCTAGAACAGCCCAGATCTTTTTCATGTTGAATCCTCATAGGAACAATTTATTTTCATTACAGCTACTGTACGCAAAAAATGCAGAGAAACTGTGAAGAAAGTGAACGAATTCATTAAATAAAATGCAGAAAATACGGATATTTTGAAGCGGCATTTTGCCCATGGCTTCTAAAAATACGCGATGCCGCCTAAGCATAGCAAATTCTACGTGTGATGCCCGAAGAATGAAAGTGCCGCCGTCCATATCGCCTGACGCAGTATACAAAGGCGGCGCTTCAGCTTAATTCCATTGTTCGGCCAGATGCAGCAATGAGCTGATGGCTTGCGCGACCGCTTCCGCTTCAGCGGCATTGTCCAGCGCATCAATTAAATTTTCAGCCAGCTGCAGGCTTTCAATGCTGCGGATGGTGTCGTATTTGCGGTTGAGATCAGTCATGAGGTTGCCTCCAGCAGCTGTTTTCAATGCTGAAGAGCATAGAATAGATTTTTAAATTCATAAAACCGAATAATTTTATAAATTTAATCTAAAAATACGATTTAAATAAAAAGCCGATGCAAAAATGTGCATCTGCGGACTGGATTTGCATTCAGGGGCTTCATCAAATTCCACTTTTGAGCGGCCTGACAGCAGCGTCAGCAGATGCATCCGCCGGCTTAGTAGGCGTATTTCAGATCGGTATATTCAGTCAGGGATTTGGCAATATGCGCTTGAATGAATTCCTGCACATCCGCAGCCGTCATCGGTTCGCCTTGCTTGCTGATAATATGCTCAACCGCTGGCTGGCCGGATGGCGTAATTTTATAGACAAAATTTTTGGCGGCCTTGTACATGTCATTGTCTTTGACAATCGACAAGGTATAGCTGTATGCATGCTCAAAATTCAAATCAGTATGTGAAAACACAAATTGTTCAAACAGTTTGACGCTTTGGCCAGCGCTGAGCGCTTTCAGTTCGTCTGCAATGCTTGGGTCAAACTTCATGCCGTATTTTTCAGACAGCGGCTGACCGTCAATCAGCAGGGTGATCATGCCGTCTTCAGTTTCGGTCATGGTGATATTGCTTAATTCGGGCATGGTGTACTCAATGCAAAAAAATGAATGGGTGCTAGTATCCGCATATTGCATAGAATTTCAAGGCGGCTCGGGCTGACGGCCGGGCATAAAAAAGGAAGCGCGGGGCTCCCTTTTTCTGATATTGGCGGTGCTTCCGAGCGCCTTCAGTCTTGCGCGTCGATGCTTTGACCGTTCATGTGCAGGCTGTCATCGCCCATCAAATATAGATAGGCCGGCATGATTTGTTCCGGTGTCAGCAAGGTTTTTGGATCTTCATCCGGATAGGCCTTGGCGCGCATGGCAGTGCGGGTCGCGCCTGGGTTGATGCAGTTAAAGCGGATATTCGGATGCGCATTTTCTTTGGCGAACAGGGTGCTGACGGCTTCGATGGCGATTTTAGACACGGAGTAGGCGCCCCAGCGCTCGCGCGCTTCACGGCCCACGCCAGAGCTGGCGAAGACTACTGAAGCATGATCCGATTTTTGCAGCAGCGGCATCAGCTCCTGCGTTAAAATAAAGGGCGCGCGCAGATTCACCGCCATCACATCATCCCAAACATCGACAGGATAATGAGCAAGCTCAGTGCGTTCGCCTAAAATGCCGGCATTGTGCAGGATCCCGTCTAAACGGCCAAATTGGCGCTCTAGAGTATCCACCAGCAACTCATAATCACGAGGAGATGCGCTGGACAGCTGCAAGGGCAAAATTGCCGGCTGCGGTGCGCCTAAGCCTTCAATTTCATCATAAATGACTTCCAGCTTATTCAGGGTGCGTCCGTGCAGCACGACTGTTGCGCCATGCAGCGCATAGCTGATTGCCGCTGCCCGGCCAATCCCGTCGCCCGCACCTGTAATCAGGATAATGCGATCTTTCAGCAGATCTGGGCGAGGCTGATATTCTGAATATTTCATGTGAAGCCTCCTCGTTTTATTGTGCTTGTACGTTGATTTTTTTACTTCGGTTTTTAAGGTTTTCTGCGCTGCATTCAGGCCTGCTGCGGACGCAGTTCCGCTGCCGCATGCGGCGCAATCACCAGCTGGCGAACGGCATCATGCAATTGGGCAACCGTATTCACTATACAATCTGCGCGCCACGCTGTTAAGTCATCTTTGTACTGCAGCGGTAAATAGCCGTAAGCGGCCAAAACGGTATACATGTCCGCATTGCGTCCAGCATCAATATCGCGCGGATGGTCGCCGACATACATGCAGTCTTTCGGGTCCAGCTGAAGCGTTTTTGCCGCCAGATACATCGGCTCTGGGTCGGGCTTGGTTTTGCTGACATCTTCCGGGCAAACCAAAACTGCGCAGCGTTCAGTTAAATTGAGCGCCTGCAGCAGAGACTCGCTGAGCCAGCGCGGCTTATTGGTGACAATGCCCCACGGAATCTGATGGCTTTCCAGTTCTTCCAGCAGCGGATACATGCCCTCAAACAGGTCAGTATCCACAGCAATGTCCGCGCCGTACACATCTAAAAAGCGCTGGCGGTGCGCCAGAAAGACCGGATCTTCAACGTCAAGTTCTGGATACACCAGCTTGACCATGGCGCGCGCGCCTTCCGACACTTGAGTGCGGATCAGGCCGGCATCGACCACCGCGCAGCCCTTTTCGCGGCACATGCCCTGCAGAATGCGGATAAAATCCGCTGCTGTGTCAATCAGCGTGCCGTCTAAATCAAACAGAACTGCTTTCATCAGGCACCTTCATTGACGGTGTGGACCATGTAATTCACATCGACATTCGGCGCCAGCCAATAGCGCTTGGTTAAAGGGTTATAGTGCAGGCCGGTCATATCTTTAAGTTTAAGGTTGGCGCTGCGGATGTCATGCGCCAGCTCAGACGGCTTGATGAATTTATGATAGTCATGCGTGCCTTTGGCCAGCATGCGCAGTACATATTCTGCGCCGATAATGGCGAACAGATAGGCTTTCGGATTGCGGTTGATGGTCGAGAAGAACACATGGCCGCCCGGTTTCACCAGCTTCTGGCAGGCTTGAATGATGGACGCCGGATCCGGCACATGTTCCAGCATTTCCATGCAGGTCACCACGTCATATTGTCCAGCCTGTTCTTCAGCCAGCTGCTCCACAGGGACTTGGCGGTATTCGATATGCTGCACATTTTCCTGTTCGGCATGCAGGCGGGCCACATTTAAAGGCGCTTCGCCCATGTCAATGCCCAGCACGTCTGCGCCGCGGCGCGCCATGCTTTCCGCCAAAATGCCGCCGCCGCAGCCGACGTCCAGCACTTTTTTGCCGCTGATGCCGCCTGAGCGCTCATCAATCCAGTTCAGGCGCAAGGGGTTGATCATGTGCAGCGGGCGGAACTCAGAATGCTGATCCCACCAGATGGCAGCAAATGCTTCAAATTTGGCAATTTCTTGCGGGTCAACATTCAATTGAGACATTAGAGTCACCTCAAGCAAGTCGTTATATTTTAAAAAGTCTATGGGAAGCTAGTGTAGCGTTTATTCAGGAAAAAGCGATAAAAGCAGTAAAAAAGTTCACAGAATGAAAACGAAATTTCGCCGTTTTGATTTATAGTGTGGACATAAGCTAATCATAATGATTTAGAGGACTATAAGCTTAATGAAAAAATTCCTTTTCAGCAGTGCTGCAGCTGCTCTTTTTGCTTTTTCAGGCAGCGCCATGGCGGCGCAATTTACAGCAGGCAAAGACTATACAGTGCTTGCAACCCCTGTTGCTGTTGAAAAGCCGGGTAAAATTGAAGTCCGTGAGTTCTTCTGGTACGGCTGTCCGCATTGCTATAAAGTTGAGCCGTATATGCAGGCATGGCTGAAGCAAATACCGAAAGATGTGCGTTTTGTGCGTACGCCGGCGGCGATGAACCCGCTGTGGGAACAAGGCGCGCGCGCATATTATGTGTCTGAAGCTTTAGGCGTGCGTCAAAAAACGCATTTGACCCTGTTCCATGAAATTCACGCCAACGGCAAAAATATTCTGGATCAGGCTGCGTTTGCCAAGTTCTTTACCCAATTCGGCATTCCGGAAGCGAAATTCAACAGCACTTATAAGTCTTTCCCAATCACTTCTAAAATTGCCCAAGCGCAAGATTTGGCCAAGCGCTATCAGCTGACTGGCGTGCCGGCAGTGACAGTAAACGGCAAATATGTGATTCAAGGCGAAGATCAGAAAGTGACTGACGTCTTGAACTACCTGATTGAGCAGGAACGCAAAGCGAAATAAGCGTTTGAGCTTTCATCTGTATTTAAAAACCGCAGCCCTCTGCGGTTTTTATTTTTCAGCTTCAGAAGTTTGTGCAACGAGGGCTTCCGGCGCGCGTTCCCAGTTGAGAATGCCGCGGAACAGCAGCTGCATTTGAATGAAGGCCTGGCTTTTAAACTGCTCGCGCTGCTGCGCCTGCTGGCTGGCTTCACAGCGGCGGCGGATTTCAATCCAGCCCATGGCCCATTCCAGCGCCAAATGGATCAGCATCTGCGAGAGTATGCGCAGATCTTGGGACAGCTGCATTTGCTGCACAATTTCGGCACGGGCAAGGCCATTGGCGAGGTCATCAATCAAGAACTGAATTTCGCGGTCGATGGCTTGACGCAGAACCGCAGAACCGCCCCAGCGTTCCGAAACCAAGAAAATCCAAGGTTCCGGATAATGTTCAATGGCTTGGAAAAAGATGGCTAGGCTGACTTTGGTTTTGGCGTTCGGCTGGTACAGGTAGGCTTGGCCAAGCTGATGCAGCACGCCTTTTAAATGCAGCGCGACCTGATCCACCAGCTCCAGCCCCAGCTGCTCCATGTCCGCAAAGTGGCGGTAAAATGCGGCAGGCACCAAGCCGGCATGGCGGGTGATTTCACGCAGGCTGATGCTGCTGAAGGCCCGTCCAGAGGTATTTAAAATCAATGCGGCATCCAATAATGCCTGGCGGCTTTGCTGCTTGCGCTCATCACGTTTGGACATGCCGGTACTCGATCCTTGAAGGGCTTCAGTCTACCAAAAAACAAGCGCTGAAACGATGCGCGCTGCAGGCGCTTGGCGCGGCCAGGCATAAATCGGTAAATGACGCGCCTATCTTGCAGGCAGCATCTGCTATACTTAGGCGCAATTAATTTCTGTCAGAATAAGGATGCACTATGCGTATCGACCAGCGAGCGTTAGATCAACTGCGTGACGTTAAAATCACCCGCAATTACACGCGTTATGCGGAAGGTTCGGTATTGGTGGAATTTGGTCATACAAAGGTGCTGTGCACGGCCAGCATTGATAATTCAGTGCCGCGTTTTTTAAAAGGCCAAGGCCAAGGCTGGGTAACGGCTGAATACGGCATGCTGCCGCGTTCGACACATACCCGTTCTGACCGTGAAGCTGCCCGCGGCAAGCAAAGCGGCCGCACACAGGAAATTCAGCGCCTGATTGGCCGCAGCCTGCGCGCGATGGTCGATCTGAAAAAACTTGGTGAAAACACCATTACCATTGACTGCGATGTGATTCAAGCCGATGGCGGCACACGCACAGCATCGATTACTGGCGCTGCGGTGGCATTGATTGACGCCATGAATGTGCTGCTGGAAAAGAAAAAAATTAAGCATGATCCATTAAAAGGCCTAGTGGCTGCGGTGTCTGTCGGCATGTATAAAGACGAAGCGCTGCTGGATCTTTGCTATGAAGAAGATTCAAACTGCCAAACAGACTTAAACGTGGTGATGACGCAAGCGGGCGAATTCATTGAGTTGCAGGGCACAGCGGAAGACAAGCCGTTCAGCCGCGCGCAATGCAATGAAATGCTGGAGCTGGCTGAAAAAGGCATACAAGAACTCATCAAAAAGCAGCAAGAAGCATTAGGCTGGTAAAACTGCTGATTTTATTCAAGAAAAAGACGCACCTCCGGGTGCGTTTTTTGCTTTTCACCAGGCTGCAATAAAACCATCATCGGGCTGTCACCTCGCTGATTTATTTCTGTTGGCGCATTCAATATATAGGACAGATACAATGCGCGTTTTTTTGATGCTGCTCATGATGAGTTCAGCTGTTTTGCTGAGCGCCTGCAATGGCGATGATGATGTTTCAGGCGGTCAGCCGGCGCCTCCTCAGCCCGCGTGCAAAATGCATTGCGCCCCATAATAAAAACAGCAGGATAGAACAATGAACCGCCGCGACTTTTTAATTAATTCGACTAAAACTTTATTCGGCTCTGCCGCATTTGCCAGTTTTCCCCTCAGCATTCAAAAAGCCTTGGCGATTGATGCCAAAGTTGAAACGGGCACCCTGCAGGATGTCAAGCATGTGGTGATCCTGACGCAGGAAAACCGCTCTTTTGACAATTATTTCGGCATGCTGAAAGGGGTGCGCGGTTTTGGCGACCGCTTCGGCATTCCGCTGGCCGATGGACGCAAAGTCTGGCAGCAGTATGGCAAAAATGATCAGCTGTATTATCCCTACCATTTGGACAGCCGTTTGGGCAATGCGCAGCGTGTCAGCGGTACGCCGCACTCGTGGAAAGACGGGCAGGCGGCATGGGACTGCGGGCGCATGGGCAATTGGGTGGAGCATAAAAATCCGCAGTCGATGGGCTATTACAAAAAAGCCGAAGTTGAATTTCAGTATGCCTTGGCCGATGCCTTTACCTTATGCGATGCCTATCATTGCGCCATGCATGCGGGCACCAATCCCAACCGCAAATTTATCTGGACCGGCACTAATGGGCCAACCGGTTCAGGCGTAGCCAGTGTCGTGAATGAATTTGACGGCATAAGCAGTTCAGCCTCGGGCTATGACTGGACCACCTATCCGGAGCGTTTGCAGCAAGCGGGCGTCAGCTGGAAGGTGTATCAGAATATGCCGGACAATTTTACCGATAATCCGCTGGCAGGCTTTAAGCAATACCGCGCCGCCAATGAGCGTTCAGGCCAGCCGGTCAGCAACAGTGCGCCAGTTTGCCCTGCGTACGATGAAGCAGTGGACGTCAAAGAGCCGCTGTACAAAGGCATAGCCAATACCATGCCGAATGACGGCGGTTTGCTCGGCCAGTTCAAGCTGGATCTGGCTTCAGGAAAATTGCCGCAGGTCAGCTGGGTTGTGGCGCCGGCTGCGTATAGCGAGCATCCCGGACCATCCAGTCCGGTACAGGGCGCGTGGTATATTCAGGAGCTGCTGAATGCATTGACGGATCATCCTGAACTGTGGAGCCAAACGGTGCTGCTGGTGAATTTTGATGAAAATGACGGCTTCTTTGACCATATGCCGTCTCCTTCTGCGCCGTCACGCGAGATCAATGCCAGCGGTGAAGTGCAGAAAGTGCATGGCAAAACCACGCTGAGCGATGAACAGCTGTCTTATGAATATTTTGATCATCCGCCTGTGGCGGGTTCGACAGCGCAGCCGCGCCGTGAATTTGTCAATGGGAAAAACGCGAATTTCTGGCACGGTGTATACGGGCCGGGCGTGCGGGTGCCGATGTATGTGATTTCTCCGTGGAGCCGCGGCGGCTGGGTCAATTCACAAGTCTTTGACCATACTTCGATCATCCAGTTTTTAGAACAGCGCTTTGGCGTGAATGAACCGAATATCAGCCCTTACCGCCGCGCCGTCTGCGGTGATCTGCTGTCCGCATTTGATTTTAAAACCCCCAATACCAGCACGCTGCCCAGCTTGGACGGCAGCAAAAGCAAAGAGCAGGCCGATATCATCCGCAGCAATCAGGAAAAGCTGAGTCAAGTGCAGGTGCCGGCGCTGCAGGCCAAGCCGAAGCAGGAAACCGGCTTGCGCCCATCGCGCGCTTTGCCGTATATGCTGCATGCCAGTGCGAAAGTGGATGCAGGGGCCGGTACGGTAAAACTGCTGTTCTCCAATACGGGAGAGCAGGCTGGGGTATTTCATGTCTATGATCAGCTGGATTTGGCCGCCGTGCCGCGCCGCTATATGGTGGAAGCGGGCAAGCAGCTGGAAGATGATTGGGCGCTGCACAATGGCCAGTATGATTTATGGGTCTTGGGGCCGAATGGTTTTCACCGCGCATTCAAAGGTGACTTGAATGAAACAGCCCAGCTGCAGGCGCTGCCGGAAATCCGAGTGTGCATGGAAGAATGCGCGCCGCGGATTTTCTTGAAAGTCCGCCATGATGGGCAGCAGGGCGTTGACTTAACCGTAAAAGCCAATGCCTATTTAGACGGCAAAACTTGGCCGGTCAAAAGCGTAGCCAATGAAACTGATGTCGTGCTGGATATGGAAAGCGTGCATGGCTGGTATGATTTCACCGTGACGCTGAACAGCGGCAGCAGTTTTGAGCGCCGCTTCGCTGGGCGCATTGAAACCGGCAAGCACGGCTATTCAGATCCTTTTATGGGCGCTGAATAAACGGCATTTATGCCAAATAAAAAAGCGCCTCATGGGGCGCTTTTTTATGTCATCTGCTGGAGCTTGAAGCGCTCTGCGTCTGAGGCTTAGCCATTAAAACGCATGGACAAATCCACCGCTTTCACATCTTTGGTCAATACGCCCATTGAGATGTAATCGACGCCTGTCGTCGCCACTTCACGCAGGTTTTCAATCGTGATGTTGCCTGAAGCTTCCAGTTTGCAGCGCCCGGCCACATGCTGCACCGCATCAATCATTTGCTGCTGGCTGAAATTGTCCAGCATCACGATATCCGCTTTGGCTTCAAGCGCTTGATTCAGCTCATCCCACGTTTCCACTTCCACTTCGACGGGTTTGCCTGGCGCAATGCTGTGCGCCTTGGCAATGGCCTGCGCAATGCCGCCTGCCGCCATGATGTGGTTTTCTTTAATTAAAAAGGCGTCAAACAGGCCTAAACGGTGATTTTGGCCGCCGCCGACCGCCACAGCATATTTTTGCGCGATGCGCAGGCCTGGCAAGGTTTTACGGGTATCCAGCAGTTTGGTCTTCAGGCCATCCAGCTGCTGGACATAGGCTGCCGTTTTGGTCGCGACGGCCGATAAGGTCTGCACAAAGTTCAGGGCAGGGCGTTCCACGGTCAGCAGGCTGCGCGCAGAACCCGCCAATTTCAGAAAAGCTTCATTGGCCGCAACGCGGTCGCCGTCATTTTTCAGCCAAGTCACTTGCACTGAGGCATCATAGGCTTGAATCAAGGCGTTCACCCAAGGCTGCCCCGCCAGCACCATCTCTTCACGGCTGATGATGGTTGCCGTAGCCTGTTCATCTTCTGGGGTTAACAGGGCGGTGATGTCGCCATCACCGATGTCTTCCTGCAGCGCCTGCTGAATATTGATTTGAATGGATTGTTCCAGCAAAGATTGAGAGATGCTCATAAAGTTCCGTCTCTATTAACCCAAGAAATTTGCGCGCTATATTAGCACTGTTCCTGAAAAATGAGCGGTTTTTCATACAGCAAAAATGTTGAATTGAGATTTGCCAAGGAAAGTTTTAGCATGGAAGCCATCTTTCTGCTGGCCTCCAGCATTATTTTTGAAGCGTATCAGGATGGATTTATGTCCGCAACAACCAGCTTTCAGGTGCGTGACGGCGTACTGGCCGGCGCGCGCCAAGTGCCGTCACCGAACTATAATCTGCGCCCCGAACAGACGGAAATTCAGCTGCTGGTGGTGCATAACATCAGCCTGCCGCCCTCACAGTTTGGCGGCGGCTATATTGAAAAGTTCTTTCAGAATCAGCTGGATTGGTTGCAGCATCCATACTTTCAAACCATTGAAGGCATGCAGGTTTCTGCGCATCTGCTGATTTTGCGCAGCGGCGAAGTGCTGCAGTTTGTCAATTTTAAAGACCGCGCGTGGCATGCCGGGCGTTCCAGCTATCTGGGCCTGAAAGAATGCAATGACTACTCGATTGGCATTGAACTGGAAGGCAGCGATGATCTGCCTTTTGAGGCGGCGCAGTACGATGCGCTGAGCGCAGTCACAGCGTGCCTGCAGCAGGCGTATCCGAAAATTCAGCAGCATCTGGCTGGGCATTCTGACATTGCGCCCGGCCGCAAGACCGATCCAGGGCCATTTTTTGACTGGTCGAAGTTCCGGGCGCAGCTGCATCATTTTAAAAATAAATAAATAACAACATTCGGCGCAAATTATCCAATGAAAATTTGCGCCAAGTTTCATTACAATAGCGGCAATTTAAATAATAGGTGAAGATGATGGCGTTATGGCGATCGACCGTCATTGTCAGTGCAATGACCATGCTGTCCCGGGTATTGGGCCTGGTGCGGGATATTGTGCTGCTGAACGTATTTGGCGCGGGCAAAGATTTCGATACCTTTGTCGTGGCTTTCCGGATTCCGAACTTTTTCCGGCGGCTGTTTGCTGAAGGGGCATTTTCTCAGGCGTTTATCCCCGTCCTGACCGAATACAAGACCACCCGCACCCATGCTGAAGTGCAGATTCTGATCAGCCGGGTCTTCGGCTGCCTTGCCACCTTCATGAGCGCGCTGACCTTTGTGGCTATGGTGGCGGCGCCGGCGATTATTTATATCTATGCGCCGGGTTTCCATGATGATCCGGAAAAATTTGCGCTGGCTGCAGATATGTTCCGCCTGACCATTCCGTATTTGCTGTTCATGTCGCTGACCGCTTTTGCCAGCAGCGTTTTGAACAGCTACGGTTCATTTACCTCGCCGGCTTTTTCTCCGGTGCTGCTGAATGTCGCGATGATTGCCGGCGCAGTCTGGCTGACGCCGCATATGGCGGAACCGATTATGGCGTTGGGCTGGGCGGTGCTGATTGCCGGCATTTTGCAGCTGGCGATTCAGATTCCAGAACTGTGGAATAAAAAACTGCTGATTCCGCCGAAGGTCGACTTCAAGCATGAAGGCGTAGACCGCATCATGAAACTGATGCTGCCGGCGCTGTTCGGGGTTTCGGTCACACAGATCAACCTGCTGCTCAACACCATTTGGGCATCCTTCATGCAGGATGGCTCCGTGTCTTGGCTGTACAGCGCCGAGCGCATGACTGAACTGCCTTTGGGCCTGATTGGCGTGGCGATCGGCACGGTAATTCTGCCGTCGCTTTCTGCACGCCATGCTGAGCAGGATCAGGCCAAATTCCGCGGCATGATTGACTGGGCGGCCCGGGTGATTATTTTAGTCGGCATCCCGGCCAGCATTGCCTTATTTATGCTGTCGACGCCGATTATTCAGGCTCTGTTCCAGCGCGGTGAATTTACCCTGGAAGATACGCAAATGACCGCTTTGGCGCTGCAATGCATGAGCGCCGGCGTGATTTCGTTCATGCTGATTAAAGTGTTTGCGCCAGGCTTTTATGCGCAGCAGGATACCAAAACCCCTGTGCGCGTCGGCCTGATGGCGGTGGCGGCCAATGCCATTTTGAACGTGATCTTTATTGGCTTCTTCAAGCTGATTGACTGGCATGCGGAGCATATGGCGCTGGCGCTGGCTTCATCCGGTTCAGCTTTGGTAAATGCCGGCATGCTGTATTTCTATTTGCATAAGCGCAATATTTTCCGTTTTGGCGCGCATTGGAAAAAGCTGGCGCTGCAGTTTGCGCTGGCCAATGCCGCCATGATCGCTGCGCTGTGGTATGCGATGACATGGTACAACGGCGAGGTATCGCAATGGATCCGTGTGGCGGAAGTTGCCGGATTGTGCGTGGTGGGTGTGGCAGCCTACGGCATCGCTTTAATTGCAGCCGGTTTCAGGCCGCGCCATTTGCGCCCATAAGCCTCACGGCATTCCGCTAAACGTCAATAAGCGCCTTTCAAGGCGCTTATTTTTTGCTTGTGAGAAAAGCATGCTTAGGATTGACACTCGCAGCTGAACACATTGGCTGCAGAAGTACGTTATACTTTGCCGCGCGACAGGAAGCCTACGATTGCCAGAATCACGGCAATGACCAGCAGAATCACGGCGAAATCTTTAGACAGTCCTGCAACGCCGCCGAATCCGAGCAGGCTCGCAATGAGCGCGATGACTGCAAATATAATAGCCCAACGAAACATCGTACTTCTCCATGTGTTTTTATTCTGATCTTCAGTATAGTTTGGTTAAAATTTATACACTGTTATGCTTTTGTTGAGCGTTTTACACAGATTGTGATCAATGACCGCGAAAAGCATGCGCTGTGCAATAACGCGTTAAAATGTGAAAGAGCTGTTATAATTCAACCCAATATCTAGACTGAATCTCAGACCATGACGGATGCCCTTCGCCCGCAATTTTGGACACAGCATGCTTTAGCCGATCTGACGCATGCAGAGTGGGAAGCTTTATGCGACGGCTGCGGCAAATGCTGCCTGATTAAGCTGGAAGATGAAGACACGCTGGAAGTGGCCTATACCAAGGTGGCCTGCCAACTGCTGGACTGCCGGACAGGGCACTGTTCCAACTATGCGGAGCGCAAGCAGTTTGTGCCGGACTGCATTCAGCTGACGCCTGAAAAATTGCAGCGCATTCACTGGCTGCCATCGACCTGCGCTTACCGCCGGCTGGATGAGGGCAAGGCTTTGCCGGCATGGCATCATTTAGTGACGGGCAGCCGAGACAGCATTTTGAAAGCCCGGAAATCGGTCGCAGGCCGCTGCATCAGCGAAAAAAGCATTGATGCCGATGAGATTGATGAATATATCGTGCGCTGGGTGCGCTAGCGCCGGATGAAGCTTGACGAAATCATAAATTATCAGCTATTTCAAAAAATTCCTGTTCCGAAATGACCTTGATGCCGTGCTGGCGCAGCAGGGCCGCAGCAATGCCCATGCCGGCATTTTTCTGGCCGCTGAAACTGCCGTCATAAATATAATTGGCGCCGCAGGACGGACTGTTTTCTTTCAATACTGCAGTGTGCACTTGATGCTTTTGCGCCAGCTCCAGTGTGCGGTAAGCGCCGTCAATAAAGGCCTGAGTGACATTGCGGCCATCACGGTCAATGACTTGCGCTGTTCCAGCCAAGACATCCTGCGCTGTGCCGCCGGAAATCTCCGCCGGCGCTCTCGGACAGGCCAGACCGCCCAGCATTTCAGGGCAGGCGCAGATGGCCGACTGCTGCTGAATGAGGGATTGAATGAGCTGATGGTGATAGGATTTTCCGTCGTAGCGGACCGGCTGGCCGGCTAAACAGGCGCTGAATAAATACATGGTCAAAGGCCTTTTCGAGACAGCATGTTCAGGTATGGCGCTTAAATGGCGTCAGCAGCTGTTCTGCATCGTCACGGTTCATAGGCGGATAAAAATAGAATCCTTGCCCTTTGCGGCAGTTGCAGGATTTTAAAATTTCCAGCTGTTCTGCGGTTTCAATCCCTTCCACTAAAATATCCAAAGCAATGCTGCATCCTAACTGGCTGATGGCCTTGATGATCGCTAAAGCCGAGCGGTCCTTGTTTATGCGGTCCACAAAGTTCTTATCGATTTTGATGCAGTCAATCGGGTAATCCCTTAACCGGGTCAGAGACGAATGCCCGGTGCCGAAATCATCCAATGAAATTTGCAGGCCGGCTTCTTTCAGCAGGCTCAGCGCGCGGATGGCATAATTGGCGCCGCGTTCGGACAGGCTTTGTTCGGTAATTTCCACTTCAATCAAATGGTGCGGAATATGGTATGCCGCCATGCGGCGCAGCAGTTTTTCCGCATAGTCATCACGCAGGAATTCAACAGGCGCCGCATTGATGGAAATCGGCAGCACCTCGATGCCATCCGCCATCCATTGCTGCACCGTTTGGAAAATTTTGCACTGCATGGCCTCACTGATGCCGGAGGCCAGTTCATAGTCTTGAAAGGCGGCAAAGATATGGGCTGGCGGCTGCAAATGGCCATTGCAGTCACGCCAGCGCAGCAGGGCTTCAAAGCCGATGACCTGGCCGTTTTGCAGCAGCACTTTGGGCTGATAATACGGCTCTACGCTGTCGGATTTTAAAATGCTGCGCGCCAAAGTCAGCTGCTTGGCGGTGATTTCCAGCGCTTCAAGCATGGCATGGGTAAACATGCGGATGCCGCCGCGGCCGTTGGATTTCAAATCATTTAAGGCTATGTCCGCGCATTTTAAAAGGCTGGATGGGGTTTGAGCATCACGCGGGAACATGGAACAGCCGATGCTCATGCCGCTATTAATGAATTGGCCTACATAGCTGATGGGCATCTCCATCTGCATCCATGCGCGCTGAGCGATGTCCAGCAGCTGCTCTTGGCTGTGCAGCTGCGGTACTAAAATGGCAAATTCGTCGCCGCCCAATCGCGCAACGGTAATATGCGGATCAAAACAGTCTTGAAGGCGCTGTCCTAAAGTCCGCAGCAGGTGATCGCCCGCCGCGTGCCCAAGGGTGTCATTGATATGTTTAAAGTAATCCAAATCAATCAGCAGCAGGCCGGCCTGCTGCTGGCGGCTTTGCGCATCCTGCAGGGCTATTTTGAATAATTGATTAAAGGCCCTGCGGTTCAGCAGGCCAGTCAATTCATCCTCTTCGATGACTTGCTTCAATTTGCTTTCGGCCAGAACCTGCAGGCTGATATCGCGGGAGACGCACAGAATATTTTGCGTCATGCCGCGGTCATCCAAAAGCGGGGTCAGAATATTGTCCCAGTACTGCATGCCTTGGCCGGCAGTCAGGCTTTTGCCGGAAAAGCGCGCATTTTTGCCGGCTGCCGCTAAATGCAAAGCTTCTGCGCCTGCGCTGCGGACCTCTTCCGGCAATAGAGCAAGCCAAGGCATGCCGAACTGCTTTTCTTCGACAGAAATGCCCAGCGCCATGCATCCGGAGCGGTTAATATGCGTGATTTTGCCGTCTGGCGTTAAAATTTTGATGCAGTCTGCGCTGGCGTCCAGCATTTTATTCTGCTGCGCAATATGCTGGCTGAGCTGAAGCTGTTTTTCATATTTGTGCTGAATATCGGAGAGGCTGATCAGCCATTGATACAGCGGCTGTCCATTCAAAGGAAAGCTGACCTGCACATTGCACATGCGGTAGCCTAAGCTGCGGTGTTTAATCCGGCAGTCTTTCTGGAAGCTTTGCGCGCCCAGAAGCGCCATGCGCCAGAGCACCAGCAGATGCTCTAAATCTTCTGGATGAATGAATTGCAGCCACTGCTCGTCATGGGCAGGACGCTGCTCCAGTCCCAGAAAATCTTGCATAGCGCTGTTGCAGCAAGATTCGCCTTGCGGCGTTTTGGCCCAGAGTGGTAGACGGAAATGCTCCATGAATGCGGGCAATGAGGTATCGGTAGCCATGGAAAAAATAGGTGAAGGCTGAAATTGGGCTGAAATTTCAGATTCAAAAGGCGCGGCTGCATTAAGTTCATTTTTCAACGATGATTTCATTCCGCCCACCACTTATTAATTACGCTCTAAATTATGACATTAATCACACTTATTTAATGTAAAAATCTATTTTTTGATCAAATTATTTTAACGCTGCATTGCAAATTAAACACATTTGCCGCGCTTTGCAAAGTCGATATAGACTAAGGATAGCTGGATCAATTTTCAGGATTCAGCGGCCTGCAGAGCGAATAATGCGCATTGATTTAAAAAGCTAGTGTTAGAATAGAATCCGACGTGTTTTTTAGCAGCCGTGAAATCAGAAGATGTCAGACAGCAATATTCCGCTACCCGAACGTATTAGACCCCGTGATTTGTCCGAAATTATCGGGCAGGACCATCTCTTGGGAGATCAGGCGCCGCTGCGTCAAATGATTGATCAGGGGCATTTGCCGTCCATTATTTTCTGGGGGCCTCCGGGTGTCGGCAAAACCACCATTGCGCTGCTGCTGGCGCAGGCGGTAGACCGTCCCTTTATCAGCCTGTCAGCGCTGAATACGGGCGTCAAAGAATTGCGGGAAATTATTGCCGATGGCGGCGACTTATTAACGCCAGTGGTCTTTATTGATGAAATTCACCGCTTTAACAAGTCGCAGCAGGATGCGCTGCTGCATGCGGTCGAAAAAGGCAAGATCACCCTGATCGGCGCGACCACGGAAAATCCGTCTTTCGAAGTCAACAGTGCCTTGCTGTCGCGTTGTCAGGTCTATACCCTGAATGCTTTGGAAGCGGAATCTATTCAAACGCTGCTGCAGCATGCGCTGCGCAGTGACCCGTTTTTGCAAGAGCGCCATATTCAGATTGAAGAAAGCGAGGCGCTGATCCAGTTCGCTGCGGGTGATGCGCGCAAAGCCTTGAACCTGCTGGATCTGATTGCCAGCACTTTTGAGCCGGATCAGGAAAATATCATTACTAATGCGGTGGTGGTGAAAGTGGCGCAGCAGAATATTGCCCGCTACGATAAGTCTGGCGAGCAGCATTATGATTTGGTGTCCGCCATGATCAAGTCCATCCGAGGCAGCGACCCGGATGCTTCGCTGTATTGGCTGGCGCGCATGCTGAAAGGTGGTGAAGATCCGGTCTTCATTGCGCGGCGCATGCTGATTTTAGCCTCTGAAGACATTGGCAACTCCAACCCGAATGCCTTGCTGCTGGCAGGGGAATGTTTCCGTTCCGTGCAGGTCATCGGCATGCCGGAAGCGCGGATTATTCTGGGCCAATGCGCTGTGTATTTGGCGACCAGCGCCAAAAGCAACAGCACCTATTTAGCCATCAATCAGGCCATGAGCCTGGCGGAAAAGACGGCGAATCTGCCTGTGCCGCTGCATTTGCGCAATGCGCCGACCAAGCTGATGAAAGAGCAAGGTTATGGTGCAGATTATTTATATCCGCATAATTATCCTGAGCATTTTGTTTTGCAGGAGTATCTGCCGCCAGAGCTGAAAGGCACCAAGCTGTATGAATCGGCCCGCAATAAGCGTGAAGTGGAAGGTGAACGCCTGCAGCATCGCCGCTGGATGCAGGAACAGCAGCAGCAATAAAAAAAGCCCAGCTTGGTCCGCTGGGTGAAAATAGGATGCGCTTTGAAAGATGGATCCTAGAGGGTCAGTAAATCGGCATTGCCGTCTGGCTGGCCATCAGCGCTAAAACGGTGAATACAGCCTGGCATGCAAAGCATTCTATGTGATTGAACAGACATTATGAAAACGATTATTTATATGTAAGTAATCTGTTTTTTAGATGAGTAAAGGCTGAGCCGATGGGTTTTCAGCGATAAAAAAACCGGGCATTGAGCCCGGTTTTTTGCTTTAAAGCTTAGACATGCATCAGATGTCTGAAAGATCGATGCCGATACGTGCAGCAACTTCTTCATACGCTTCAACCACACCGCCTAAACCTTGGCGGAAACGGTCTTTGTCGAGTTTTTTCTTAGTGTCTTTGTCCCATAGACGGCAGCCGTCTGGAGAGAATTCATCACCCAGTACGATACGGTCGTGGAATACGCCGAATTCAAGTTTGAAGTCAACCAGAAGCATGTTGCCTGCAGCAAACAGTTCTTTCAGCACTTCATTCACTTTGTAAGTCAATTCTTTCATTTGAGCCAGCTGTTCAGCAGTTGCCCAGCCTAAAGAAATCGCTTGAGATTCGTTCACCATTGGATCGCCCAGCGCGTCGTCTTTGAAGAACAATTCAAAAGTTGGCGGAACCAGCTCTTTGCCTTCTTCAACACCTAAGCGGCGGCATAATGAACCTGCAGCATAGTTGCGCACTACGCATTCAACAGGAATCATTTTTAATTTTTTCACTAAAACTTCAGTTGGTGAAAGAAGTTTTTCAAAGTGTGTTTCAATGCCGGCAGCTGCCAGTTTTTCCATGATAAAGGCGTTAAAACGGTTGTTCACCTTGCCTTTGCGATCCAGTTGCTCGATTTTTTCGCCATTGAATGCAGAAGCATCATCACGGAAGACTAGGATGAGGTGGTCTGCACTGTCTGTTTCATAAACAGATTTTGCTTTACCGGTATAGAGCAAGGTTTGTTTTAACATGGGGGAACCTTTTTCAAAAAAAAACGCCTAGTACGACTAGGCTGGCCAATTTTGGTAAATTTGAGCTAACAGTTCGGCAGCTTTTTCTTGGTCTGCGAAACTGTTATCGGCATTGAACACAGCTAGGGTATTGCTGGACCCAGCAGATGCAAGTCTTAAGATATAGGTTTGCTGATCGACTTTCACGGTCACTTCGTAACGGTTTTTGCTTTGACCAACGACGGTATGGTTAAGACTGCTGAGGGTAGCAAGTGTGTATTGCCAAATTGTAGCAGAATTTCCATCGATTTTGAGCAAAGGATTTTTATTTCCGTCAGTAACCAGCTCAGGACGGCCGATTGAACCCTCTTCAGCTTGGCTGCTTTCAGGAGCAGAGCGCTGCTGAGATTCATCTGGACGGGGCATCGAAAAGCGGTTGCCTTTCTTGTTTTCCAGTGTCGGCGCGTGCTCAATGGCGAGCTGATCAACAGTTGGAGCAGGATACAGCGGCGTTGCAGGACGAACCATGGAGCCTTCAGGATATTGCAGCGGATTGAGCTCGGTCGTATCTTTGTAGTCCAACGTGCCGTTGTTAAAGGCAAGAGAACTGCATCCGGCTAAACTGAATACTGAAAGCGCAAGGGTTAGTCCTAAACGTAATTGCATAATATTTTTGCTCTTTATTGAATAACGCCCGCATCAGCAAGTGCTTCATGAAGCGGCGCGCGGTATTGTTCTGCTAGCGGTGTTAACGGCAAGCGGATGCCTGCACCAATTAAACCCATGTCATGGAGTGCCCATTTCACAGGAATTGGGTTGGATTCACAAAACAGAATATTGTGTAAATTTGCAACTTTGGCATTCAGCTGCTCAGCGCGCGCTGCATCGCCGTCAAGCGCCGCTGCGCAAACGCCGCTCATTTCTTTAGGCGCAACATTGGCTGTTACTGAAATATTGCCTTTCGCGCCCAAGCCGATTAATTGGTAAGCCGTTGCGTCATCGCCTGAATAGACCGTCATGTCTTTGCCTTTCAGGCCTTCGATCAGCGCTTTGCCGCGCGGCACGTCGCCGGTTGCATCTTTAATGCCGACAATTTGCGGAATATCCGCTAAGCGGATTACGGTTTCGTTGTCCATGTCCACGCCTGTACGGCCAGGCACGTTATACAGGATCATAGGCATATCTGCCGCTTCAGCAATCGCTTTATAGTGCTGGAACAGGCCTTCTTGCGTCGGTTTGTTGTAATAAGGCGTTACCAGCAGCGCTGCATCGGCGCCGAGTTCTTTGGCTTCTTTGGTCAGCTCAATCGCTTCATGCGTCGAGTTTGCGCCTGTACCGGCAATAATCGGAATGCGCTTGTTGGCCACACGGATGATTTCTTTGATCACTTGCGTATGTTCAGCCATGCTTAATGTCGATGCTTCACCAGTGGTGCCGACTGCAACAATGCTGTTTGTGCCTTGGGCGATGTGCCACTCAACCAGCTTCTCTAGACCCTTCCAATCTACGCTTCCATCTTCAAACATGGGGGTGACGATTGCGACAATTGAGCCTTGAATGGTCTGTGCTTGCTGAGTCATTTTGAAAAAAATCCTATTTGTCCATCCGAAGTGCGTTTTAGGGAAACATGAAGTTGGATGGGTTCGTATTTTGATTTATAGCAAAATCAATGCCTTTATATCGCAGTTGAATAATGCTTATGCAAATTATGACTGATCGTAAGCATAAGAACAATATGCTTTAGTCAAAGCCACTAAAAACTTTATACAAAGCCTCTTTAAAACAATCAAGCAGATATTCTGTGAAGTTCACATAAAAGCAGCGTGTTGAAAAGGGCAAGGGAAGCGCTTTCAATTTCAGCAGCTTACAGGGCGGCATGCGCAGGTTTTTTGAGGCGAAAATGATCTTCAAGCCGTGGAAGTGCATGAAATCCGTGCATTTTGCTCAGATTTTAAGAGGAAAAAAGGATGAGGATAGACCTGAAAGCTATGTCTTTTGAATCTTTCGGTGATTAAAATCATCAATAAAAACGACCTTAATAATCTGTTTTAAATATAACGAAAACGAAGGCGATGCAGGGCTTTGATGCATTTTTCCATTGATCTGAAAGATCGCTCATTTATTTTGAGGTTTATTTCCACAATTCTCTTATTGTTTTTATGACTTTATTGGATTCCTTAAAAAATGATAACAATCCATTATTTATGTTGAAAACTGAGTAAATCGTTCAACTTTTTGATAGTTATATTCGACCGCAGGCTCAGACAAGATGGCGTTCTAATTTGAACACTGATTGAACAAGGATTCTCCAATGGAAAAATCAGACAATAAACACGCTATTGTCACGGTAGCCATCTGTTTCCTGATTGCGGTCATTGAAGGCTTGGATATTCAGGCAGCAGGCATTGCAGCTGCAGGTATCCGTGAGTACTTTGGTTTGGACAAATCGCAATTGGGTGTGTTTTTTAGTGCAGGGATTCTGGGCTTGCTGCCTGGCGCACTGGTTGGTGGTCGTATTGCAGACCGGATTGGGCGTAAAACAGTCCTGATTTGGTCTACAGCCGTTTTTGCTTTATTTACGCTGTGCACGGTATGGGTGAACAGCTTCCATTCTTTGCTGGCGGTGCGTTTTTTGGCAGGCGCAGGTTTAGGCGCAGCGATGCCGATTCTGATTACGCTGGCCTCTGAAGCGGTCACACCGCAGAACCGCGGCCGCGCAGTGGGCTTAATGTACTGCGGCATGCCGGTAGGCGCTGCGATTTTATCGCTGGTTGCGACGACTGAGTTCGGCGCCAACTGGAAAAATGTCTTCTATTTAGGCGGCCTGTTGCCGATCATTGTGATTCCGCTGATGATGTGGCTGCTGCCTGAATCGAAAGAATATCTGAAGACCAAAGAGCAGGCGGTGAATGCATCAGCTGCAGCTGCGCCTCAAGGCTCATTCAAAGATTTATTCAATGCTGAAAACCGCATGCGCACCTTCTGCATCTGGGTCAGCTACTTCTTTACGCTGATGGTGGTGTACATCATGCTGAGCTGGCTGCCGTCGCTCTTCACTGAGCTGGGCTTCACCCGTAAAGACGGCGCAACGGCGCAGTTCTATTTCATGGTGAGCGCGACCGTCGGCACTATTGTGCTAGGCATGCTGACAGACCGCTGGAAAAAAGCCTATGTGATTCTTTTGATGTATGGCGGCATCTTGGCAGGGCTATTCGCTTTGAATGGCGCAGGCTCATTAACGCAAATGTACATGGCTTCCGCTTTGGTTGGCGCCTTTGTGATTGGCTGCCAAGGCGTACTGTATGCATTCGGCGGCATTGTGTACCCGACAGAAGTGCGTGGTACCGGAGTTGGCGTGGGTTCAGCGGTTGGCCGTATCGGTGCGATGCTTGGGCCTGCGATTGCCGGCCAGCTTTTGGCGGCAGGTTTTGGCGCAGCTGGGGTCATTTCTGCAGCCATTCCGTGCATCATTATCTCTGCAATTTTCATGCTGCTGCTGGTGCGCCGTGTAGCGTAAGCAAACAGCACAGCAATACTGCAGCTATTTTAAAAGCCCGCATCTGCGGGCTTTTTTCTGCCCACTGTTTTTTCCGGCGGCTGCCGCATTTGCTTTGCAAGAAAGCGAAAAGGCTCATGCGGTCATTCCTTTTTTACGTCAAAGCCTGAATACTGTCGGCGTTTAGGCTATGCTGAAACACAGTCAAAAATGAAGAATAAAATGGAACACGTTTATGCAGAAGAATAGCGCGCTGATTATTGTGGATGTGCAGCATGGATTCACCCCCGGCGGCAATTTAGCGGTGGCGCATGCCGATCAGATTATTCCGGGCATTAACCGGCTGGCGCAGTATTTTGACAATGTGGTGCTGACGCAGGACTGGCATCCGGCCAATCATATTTCTTTTGCAGGTAATCACGCGGGCGGCAAGCCTTTTGACACCATTCAGCTGCCGTACGGTGCGCAAGTGTTGTGGCCCGCGCATTGCGTGCAGGGGACGCATGATGCGGCTTTGCATCAGGATCTGTATGTGCCGCATGCGCAGCTGATCATCCGCAAAGGCTTTCATGCAGACATCGACAGCTATTCGGCTTTTATGGAAGCCGATCATCGAACCTCCACGGGGCTGGCGGGCTATCTGAAAGAACGCGGCATTGATACGGTTTTTGTTGCCGGCATTGCGACAGACTTCTGCGTTGCATGGACCGCCATGGATGCCTGCAAGCTGGGTTTCCGCGCTTTTGTCATTGCCGACGCCTGCAAGGGTATCGACCTGCACGGCTCGCTGCAGCATGCGTGGCAGGAGATGCTGGCGCAGGGCGTGAAGCGCATCTACATCAAAGATATTGTCAAAGTGCATGAAACTGTATAGTTTCGCCGTCGTCCGCATCTGACAGATGCAATAGATCAATGAACGCCGGCTTCTCGCGCAGATGCCTGCGTTCGTGTGCATGCAAGAGAGGGAGCGCATGGCCGCATTTTTAAGCTTCAATCGATGGATACAGAAAACCTTTGCCTTTTGGGTGGTGCTGTTTGCGGGTATCGCTTTATGGATGCCGGAACTGTTCATCTGGCTGAAAGCGTATATTCCATGGGTGCTGGGACTGATCATGTTCGGCATGGGCATGACCATGACGGTGGCGGATTTTAAAGGGGTGCTGCACAGCCCGAAAGCCGTGATGATTGGCGTGGCGGCGCAATTTATGGTGATGCCGGGGCTGGCGTATCTGCTGTGCAAAGCTTTTGCCTTGCCGGCAGAAATTGCGGTGGGGGTGATTCTGGTCGGCTGCTGCCCGGGCGGCACCGCTTCGAATGTCATCACTTATATGGCCAAAGGCAATACGGCATTGTCCGTCGCCTGCACTTCCGTTTCGACCCTTTTGGCGCCCATTTTAACGCCGGCCATTTTTTATCTGCTGGCCAGCCAATGGCTGGAAATTAATGCAGTGTCGATGCTGGTGTCCATTCTGCAGGTGGTGCTCTTTCCGATTCTGCTCGGCGTGATTGCGCGCAGCCTGTTCAAGCGTCAGGTCGAATCTTATATTCAGGTGATGCCGCTGATTTCTGTTGCCGGCATTGTTGTAATTGTGGCCGCCATTATTGCCGGCAGCAAAGCGCAAATTTTAGAGTCTGGCTTGCTGATTCTGGCGGTGGTGATGGTGCATAACGGCTTGGGCTATTTGCTGGGGTTTTGGACCAGCAAACTGTTCAAGCTGCCTTATGCAGACTGTAAAGCCGTGTCCATTGAAGTGGGCATGCAAAATTCAGGCTTGGGGGTGGCGCTGGCCGCTGCGCATTTTGCCGCCTCGCCGGTAACTGCGGTGCCCAGCGCTATTTTCAGCCTGTGGCATAATATTTCCGGCCCTGCGTTGGCCAGTTACTGGTCCAGTCAAACAGACGCGGCGCAGCAGCATGCGGCTGAAGACTCTTCTGCACAGCGTTGAACAGCAGACTTTCAATTTAAATTTAAAAGAGCGCAAGACACTCTTTTTTTATGCGCTGAATGGGGCTGCTTGAATGTGCTGAGGCGCTGGATTGCATGGCAGGCCGCCGCCGGCTGTAACATCACTGTCATAATGTCTGCCTAACATGCCTTTCCGTAAGCTTTATAACAGACTGCTGACAAGCAGCATTGAGAGGGTATGCAAAATTTTCAGCATTCATCGGAGACGTATTTCAACCGGGAACTGTCGCTTTTTGAATTTCACCGCCGTGTGCTTGCGCAGGCGCAGGATCCCAGCTTGCCGCTGCTGGAGCGGCTGAGCTTTTTGATTATTTTTGCCCGGAATTTAGATGAATTTTTTGAAATCCGCATTGCGGGACTAATGAAGCAGCTGGATTTGAATGCGATCACCCGGACCCCGGATGCGCTGCCGGCGGAACTGGTGCTGCAGGAGCTGTCGCAAGCGGTGCATGCTTCGGTGCAAGAGCAGTACCGTATTTTAAATCAGGAGATTTTGCCGGAACTGCGGCGCCACGGCATTCAATTCATTCAATATCAAGATATTGAAGAAAAGCATAAAGCCTGGATCGCCAAATATTTTGCCAAAGAAGTGCAGCCGGTGCTGACGCCGATCAGCCTGGATCCATCGCATCCGTTCCCAAGGCTGGTCAATAAAAGCCTGAATTTCATTGTCAGCCTGGACGGCAAAGATGCCTTTGGCCGTGAAATTTCGATGGCGATCGTGCCTGCGCCGCGTTCATTGCCGCGCCTGATTCAGCTGCCGGAAGAGGTGTCCGGCTGCGCAGACGCGCAGATTTTTTTAACCGCGATGATTCAGCAGCACATCAGTGATGTTTTTCCTGGCATGCAGGCCACGGGCTGCTATGCTTTCCGCGTGACCCGCAATGCCGATTTGATTTTGTCTGAAGATGTAGATGATTTAGCGGTTGCGCTGAAAGATGAATTGTCTTCGCGCCGTTTTGGCCGCGCAGTGCGGCTGGAAATTGAAGATGACTGCCCTGCGGAAATTATTCAATATTTGCTGGATGAATTTGATTTAACCGAGCAGCAGCTGTACCGGATTGAAGGCCCGATTAACCTGTCGCGCTTAAGCACCCGGTTTGACCGGCCGGCGCTGAAGCATCCGCTGTTTACCCCGGTGATCCCGAAAGTTTTGCGCAAGCAGCAGAGCCTGTTTGAACTGCTGAAGCAGCAGGATGTGCTGCTGCATCATCCTTTTGATTCCTTTCAGCCGGTCATCAGCCTGCTGAAAGAAGCGGCCAAAGATCCGAAAGTGCTGGCCATCAAGCAGACCTTGTACCGCAGCGGGCCAGACTCTGAAATTGTGCAGGTGCTGGCGGAAGCGGCGCGCAACGGCAAAGAGGTCACGGCAGTGATTGAGCTGCGCGCGCGTTTTGATGAAGAATCCAATATTACCGTGGCGAATATCCTGCAGGAAGCCGGCGCGGTGGTGGTGTACGGCATTGTCGGCTATAAAACCCATGCCAAAATGATCCTGATTGTGCGCCGTGAAAATGACCAGCTGAGGCGCTATGTGCATTTAGGCACCGGAAATTACCATGCCGGCAATGCGCGCATGTATACCGATTACGGCCTGATGACCACACAGCCGGATATCTGTGAAGATGTGCACCGCATGTTTCAGGAACTCACCGGCATGGGCAAAATGGCAAAATTAAAAGCCTTGCTGCATGCGCCGTTTACCTTGCACAGTGAATTGCTGAAATTGATTGATCAGGAGATTGAATTTGCGCAGGCTGGCAAGGCGGCCCGGATTATCATTAAAGTCAATGCTTTGACAGAACCGCAGCTGATTGCGGCTCTGTACCGCGCCTCTGCTGCAGGGGTTCAGGTGGATTTGATTATCCGCTCGATTTGCTGCCTGATTCCGCAAGTGCCGGGCATGTCGGAAAATATTCATGTACGCTCAATTGTCGGGCGCTTTCTGGAACATACCCGCGTGTATTATTTTGAGCATGGCGGTGAGAAAAAACTCTACTGCGCCAGCGCGGACTGGATGGGGCGCAATTTATTTTCGCGGGTGGAAACCTGTTTCCCGATTTTAGACAGCAGCGTGAAAAAGCGCATCTTTAAAGACGGCCTGATCAATTATCTGCAGGACAATCAAAATGCGTGGGAGCTGCAGGCTGACGGTCATTGGCAGAAAGCGGCCTGCGGTGCGCCAGAGCAGGCGCATAGCGCGCAGCGCCTGCTGATTGAGCAGAAGATGCTGAAAGTTTAAAAAGCTGAAACCATAAAAAAGCCTGACTGCTGTCAGGCTTTTTTATTCTGCAGTTGAGCGCGGGCCTTAAGAGGCTTTGGACTGCTTGGATTTTAAAATTTCGGTACGGAAGCTCTGCGCCAATTCTGCAGCGCCGCTGTCCATGCCGTTGACCATGAAGGCGTGGCGGGTCAGGACATTGGTCGGATTCGGCAGGCTGACCAGCTGGAAGTGCTCTGAGATGCCTTTCAGCAGCTCATTCGGCACATGCACGGCGCTTTCTTTGGCGGACAGCTGCTGCACCAGGCGTTCAGCGGCTTGTACCGCCGACAGCTGCATGGCTTCAACGGCGCTGGACACCGCGCTGCGGGTCTGCAGCACAAAACGCTTTTCTTCGCGGTAGCGCTTGTACAGCACATCAGACAGCAATTGGAATACCGCGCCAATCATGGTGAGGCATTGCAGGGAATTTGGCGTTTCTGCAGAAATGCTGATGCTGGCGCCTTGATCATTAAATTTATGCACTGTGCAGATGTCTGAACTGTTCAGTTTGTAATGCTGTACGCACAGTTCCACGGTTTTATTCAGGAACAGCTGGCACAGATTGAAATACGGCACAGAGACAGTGCTGTTGACCGTGTCGAGCAGCTGCTTGGGATCATAGAATTGAATATTCAGCGCCAAATCATTGCTGTCCACAACCACAGGCTTGCTTTCTTTGGCCTTGGCTTTGGCCTGCGCATTTTGCTGCGCCTGCGCAATTGCAACGGCGGCATTATGCTTTTCCTGTTCCAGCGCCTGAGCCAAAGTCTGAATTTCGTGCTTTAAGCGGGATTCATTGTTAATGCGCGCCAGATATTCGGTGCGGCTTGGTCGCGCAATCGCGCGGTACGCCAGCCACAGCAGGCCGTGAACGAACAGTGATGCCAAAATGGCCAGCCATTGCGTGCGCAGGATTTCACCAATGCTCGGCTTAATCAGGGTGATTTCAACGGTGCCGACTTTCTTTTCATTCTGCAGCGCATCGCGGACAAATACTTCGCCTTCGCGGGTTTTGGTCAAGCCGCCTGTCGCCAAGACCTGATTGTCCGCATTTAAAATGCGGATTGACGCCACGCTGGGATTGGTTGCATAGCGGTCAGCCAGCAGCGCCAAAGAGACGGTATTTGCCGGCTGCATTTCTGAAATGCTGTCCGTGACCAGCTGGCTCGTCATGAGCTGGCCTTGGCTGGCGCGGTTTTCATTCAGCTGGTGAGTTGTTGCCAATACCAGTAAAAAGGTATGAAAAGCAAAACTTATAATCAGTAGGCTAGCAAATAGCCCTTGTCTAGGCGCATTCAACGTAAACTTCCAAGGCAATTCTGTTCATTTTCGATTATGATTCTCACAATAGTTGCAGCTCAGAACCGAGTCAATTCATGCGAGAAATCATTCTTATTTCATTTTTAGGACCTGACCAGCCTAATCAATTCACACGATTAATGCAGGTTCTTTCCACTCATTCTTTACAAATTCTAGATGTTGGGCAAGCCGTCATCCATAACCAGCTGACTTTAGGCATTGTTGTGTCGTCTGATGATCAAACTGCGACAGCATTAGCCATGAAGGAGATACTGATTCTAGCACATGATATCGGCTTAACTGTGCGCTTTAAACCTATCTCTGCAGCAGAATACGACCAATGGGTGAGCGAGGGAGGCCGCACACGCTATATCGTGACTGCATTAGCGCCGGAATTGACAGCTTCGCACTTACAGGCCGTTACAAAAATCGTCTCCAGCCAAGGCTTCAATATTGAAACGGTGACCCGTTTATCGGACCGTCCAGACCTGAACGGCCTGCAAAATGGGCCAAAACGCGCTTGCGTGCAGTTTGGCCTGAAAGGCCAAATGCTGGATGCTGCGGCGATGCGGGCAGCCTGCCTGCGCCTGTCGGCAGAACTCAGCGTGGACGTTGCGGTACAGGAAGACAATGCTTACCGCCGCAACCGCCGTTTGGTCTGCTTTGACATGGATTCCACCCTGATTGAGCAGGAAGTGATTGATGAGCTTGCCAAAGAAGCCGGTGTCGGCGCGCAAGTGGCGGAGATCACCGAGCGCGCCATGCAGGGTGAATTGGACTTCCAGCAAAGCTTCCGCGCGCGCGTGGCGCTGCTCAAAGGCATGGATGCGTCCGTCCTGCCGAAAATTGCTGAACGCCTGACCATTACCGAAGGCGCGGAGCGCCTGATTTCAACGCTGAAATCATTGGGCTACCGCACAGCCATTCTGTCTGGCGGCTTCCAGTATTTTGCCGAATACCTGCAGGAAAAATTAGGGCTGGATGAAGTGCATGCCAACGTCTTGGATGTGCAGGACGGTGTGGTCACAGGCGAAGTGAAAGGGCATATTGTCGATGGCGCGCGCAAGGCGCTGCTGCTGACCAATATCGCCAAAGAAATGGGCATTTCACTGGAGCAGGCGATTGCAGTCGGTGATGGCGCGAATGATTTGCCAATGCTGTCTATTGCCGGCTTAGGCGTTGCATTCCGCGCGAAACCGCTGGTGCGCCAGAACGCCAATCAAGCCATTTCCAGCGTCGGTTTAGACGGCGTGCTGTATCTTCTCGGTGTGCATGATAAAGATTTAAACCGCGCCTAACATGACAGCAGAATGAAAATGCGGCGATTGCGCCGCATTTTTTTTGCCTTGGCTTCGGGCAAATCCAGCCTGCGGTATTTCAGAAAATTGCCGATAAAAACAACAGCTAAGCGAAACTGAAAAAATATTTTTTTAATGCAGAACCGCCGCGTTTTTTTTGTAATGACACGCCAAGCGGGATGGAATCATTGTTCCAGAAAAAGCGCAAAACAAAAAAATGTAATGACAAAATAATATTGCGACAAGGTATGTCGCTGTGCCAAAAGACAAGTCTTTTTTTATGCAAAAAACTCCTCATAATGCATCCATAGAGATTGAGATCAAGAATATTCCATTGATTCATTTAACGGTATTAGTCGGCGGAACCCAGCATCAACTGCATGCAGATTCTGCCGTATGACGGAGGTTTTTATGGTAACAGCGAATTTAGCGACCATCGTCGGCATCGGCCTAATCGCCACTGCGTTGATTGCTGTTTTCTTCTCGCCTTATCGTCGCTGGTTGAGTTTTATGCTGGCTGGGATGCTGGTTTGGGGACTGATTGAAGTCATTCGCTTCGGCACGCAAACGGTGTTTGAACTGCCCATGGCCTTCAGCTATCTGACAGCAGTAACTTCTGCGATTATGGTGTTCACTTTAATTTTGCTGCGCGAAGACCGCCGTGCAGAACGGGCGGTTGCGAGCCGGCGCTATATAGAGCATACCCCTGTGTATGAAGATGATCAGCAGCAGTGCTCGAGCCGTTAAGCTCAAATTTGCTGGATTGAAGAATGCGCCTTGGGGCGCATTTTTTTATGCGCTGCGGATTGATAATTGTTGTACAAAGGCATACGTCTCAAAATAGAAGTTATGGTAGGATGAAGCAGTCATTTTTCCAACAATTACAATAGGCTCAAAGTCATGAAACTATCGTCAATACCTGTCGTAAAGCTGCCGCTGGTCGATGTCAGCACCGATCCGCTGGACTTACTGGTTGCCGGCTTAGCGCTGCGCATGAAACAGCTTGCGCGCACCAGCCCAAAATTTATTGAATTAGTTCATGAGCGCCAGTTCCGCATTCAGATTGGTACGGACTTGGGGGTTGCGCGTCAAATCATTGTAAACAATGGGCAAATTGACACAGTTTCTGGCGATGCTGAAAAAGCGGACTTTATTTTGCAGTTTGCAGACAGCGAGCAGGGCGTCAAAACCTTAATGAAAGGCGATCCGACCGCATTCATGACCGGCATGCAAAATGGCAGCATTAAAATGGAAGGCGACTTCGGCCTGCTGGTTTGGTTCAACCAGGCAGCCAAATTGATTCCGCCAAAATTGCCGAAACCGGTGAAAGAAAAAATTACAATTGCCCGCCGTTTTATTAAAGAAAAAACAGGCAAGTAAGTTTTGCTCCTTGTTTCCCCTCCTTTTTAAAGGAGAGGTTAGGGGAGGATAAAAAAAGCCCTCGGATCTGAGGGCTTTTTTATTGCCTAATGCTTATTCCACTTCTAGATTAAAAGTCACAGGCCCATCATTCACCAAATGCACTTTCATGTCAGCGGCAAAAATGCCGGTTTGCACCTGTTCAAATTGGCTCTTGGCATAGTCTACCAGCTGTTCATACAGGGCTTTGGCCTCTGCGGGCGGCATGGCTGGGCCAAAGTCCGGACGCAGGCCTTTTTGCGTTTGCGCCATCAGCGTGAACTGCGACACCAATAATAGGCCGCCGCCTGCTTGGCTGACATTCCAGCCCATTTTGCCTTGTTCATCATCAAAAAACCGGTATTTCAAGATCTTATCAATCAGCTTTTGGCCTTTTTCAAAATTATCCTCTTTGCCCAGACCTAAAAACACCAAAATGCCATGATTAATTTCTCCGGCGGTTTCGCCATCGACAACAACTTTGGCTTCCAGGACACGCTGTAACAAGGCACGCATATTGCACTCAAACAAGATGATCAAACGCAGGCATTGTAGCAAAAATGAGGCGGCAGAAGAAAATCGGCGCAGATTTTGTAGCAATAAAATATTGATTTTACATTGATAAAATGCGGATCCATGGAGATGCGCAACGGCTATGATCAGCGATGCGGACTGTGCTATTCACTGCAGCGCTGACAGTGCGCCGGCAGCAGAGCATTGCAGTTCAATGCGCTCCGGTTGAGGCCGCGGAGTTTGACTGCCGCCTGTGCCGTGGACTCAAAAAGCATGCTGCAGGTTGGGAACTATGGTCTAGAATTCGGCCAGCTAGACGTAAAACGGACAATATCGTGTTAGAAAATATGCTTTAATGCTGGAAGCACAGCGAAATTCACATAGATATGGCTCCAATCGTTCAATCCTTGCTTGATACTGATTTATATAAATTCACCATGCTTCAGGTGGTTTTACATAAATTTCCGCAAACCCACAGTGTTTATCATTTCCGCTGCCGGAATTTAGAGGACACAGTGTATCCGCTGACGGATATTTTGGGCGATCTGAATGAGCAGCTGGATTACCTGTGCCAATTGAAATTCACCGAAGATGAATTGCTGTATTTGCGCAGCCTGCGCTTTATTAAAAGCGATTTTGTTGACTATCTGGAATTATTCCAGCTGAAGCGCCGCTTTATCAAGGCGGGCATCGACAGCGAAGGCCGTTTGGACATTTGGGTGGAAGGCCCGATGGTGCAGGCCATGATGTTTGAAATTTTTGTTTTGGCCATCGTCAATGAATTGTATTTCAGCCGCATCCGCAATGAGGGTGTTTTGGCTGAGGGCGAGCAGCGTTTAAGGCATAAAGTGGAACTGATCCGCAGCTATCAAAAACAGCAGAATCCGAATGATCCGCCCTTTTTGGTGTCTGATTTCGGCACGCGCCGCCGCTACAGCTATACCTGGCAAAAGCATGTGATCGAAACGCTGCACCGCGCCGTGCCGGAAGTGTTCCGCGGCACCAGCAATGTGCTGATTGCGAAAGAGCTGGGCATTTTCCCGATCGGCACCATGGCGCATGAATTCCTGCAGGCTTTTCAGGCGCTGGATGTGCGTTTGCGCGACTTCCAAAAAGCGGCGCTGGAAACCTGGGTGCAGGAATACCGCGGCGACTTGGGCATTGCCTTGACCGATGTGGTGGGGATGGATGCTTTCCTGCGCGATTTTGACCTGTATTTTGCCAAACTCTTTGACGGCTTGCGCCATGACAGCGGTGACCCTTATGTGTGGGGCGACAAAGCTTATGCGCATTATAAAAAGCTGAAAATTGATACCCGTTCCAAAATGCTGACTTTCAGTGACGGCTTGAATTTAGAAAAAGCCTGGGATTTGCATAATTACTTCAAGGACCGTTTCCAAGTCAGCTTTGGCATTGGTACCAATTTAACCAATGACATGGGGCAAACGCCGCTGAACATTGTGCTGAAACTGGTGGAATGCAATGGCCAGTCGGTGGCGAAAATCTCTGACAGCCCGGGCAAGACCATGACCGATAACGACACCTTCTTGGCCTATTTGCGTCAGGTGTTTGATATTCAGGAAGAACAGGCTTAAACGCCTGAACGCAAAAAAAGCTGAACGGAGGTTCGGCTTTTTTTAGCTCTGCTGGATATCTGATTTTTTGCTGAAGGAATGCAAAATTTCAGCATAGGGCCCAAATGCAGTTGTGCTAAGATCAAGGGCAAATAGATGGATAAATCACCGAATAGCGATGACTGAAGCTGCTTTGAATTTAGGGCTATTGATAGAAGCCGAAGACTTGGTGCCTTATTTAGGCCATGACAAACTGAGAATCATCGATTTATGCCGCAGTTCGGTCTATGAACAGCTGCATATCCCGCATGCCGTGCATTTGAAGCCGGGGCTGCTGGTGCGTCAGGAAGAGCAGGCGACAGGCCTGCTGCCGGATCAGGACGGTCTGCAGCAGCTGATCCGCCATTTGAATATCAGTCCGGATCATCATGTGGTTGTGTATGATGACGAAGGCGGCGCGTGGGCTGGACGCTTGATTTGGAATCTGCATTGCCTTGGTTTTAGCAAGGCCAGCTTATTGAATGGCGGCATTCATGCTTGGCTGGGCGCGGGCTTGCCGACGTCTTCTGAGGTCGAGCCGGTCATCGCTGTGGAAGATTTGCTGCAGGTCAATTTAGACGGTCAGGATCAATACCGGATCCGCTATGATCAGCTTTTGCAGAAAGTCAGCGCGCATGCGCTGCAGGTGTGGGATTGCCGTACAGAAGATGAATATACCGGCTTGCGTTTAGCGGCTAGACGCGGCGGTCACATTCCCGGCGCGCTGCATTTTGAATGGAGTACTGCCCTAAACCGTGAAAATCATTTAAAATTGCATCCCTTGGAACACACGCAGCAGCGCTTAGAACAGCTGGGATTCAATTTGAATGAACCCGTAGCGGTTTACTGCCAGTCACACCACCGCTCAGGTTTGGCCTATATTGTCGGCCGGTTGCTGGGCTGGAAGATTCAGGCTTATGATGGTGCGTGGAGTGAATGGGGCAATCGCCTCGATAGTCCTGTCATAACCGGAGAGTTGCCGTCTTGAGCATCACATCACGATTAAAAAAACAAATTTTCATTCAGGCTCAGCGCGTTGTGCCGCAGCATAGGCTGTCGCGCGTGGTCGGCAAAGTGGCGGCCAGTGAAAACCCGCTGCTGAAAAATGCCGTGATCAGCGTATTTAAAGCGCAGTACGGCATTGATATGTCGATTGCAGAGCAAAGCAATGCATTGAAATTTAAATCGTTCAATGAATTTTTTACCCGCTCGCTGAAAGACGGCGTGCGCGATATTGATGCCGATGCATCCAGTATTGTTTCCCCTGCTGATGGCGCAATCTCGCAGCTGGGCAAAATTGAAGCCGGCGATATTTTCCAAGCCAAAGGCCAGAGCTTTTCGGTGGAAAAATTGATTGCTGACCCGCAGCTGGCAGAACCGTTTAAAAATGGCCAGTTCGCGACGGTTTATTTATCGCCGAAAGACTATCACCGTGTGCATATGCCGTTTGCCGGCACCTTGACGGAAACGTTGTATGTGCCAGGTGAATTATTCTCTGTGAACCAAACGACAGCAGAAAACATCCCTGGTCTGTTTGCGCGCAATGAACGCATGGTGTGCCTGTTTGATACTGAGCTGGGCCGCATGGCGGTGGTTTTGGTCGGCGCCATGATTGTGGCCGGCATTGAAACAGTCGCAACCGGCAAAGTGAAGCCGACCGGCCGTTTAGAGCTGAATCAGCACAATCTGCGTTTGGAAAAGGGCGCAGAATTGGGCCGTTTCTACTTGGGTTCAACGGCTGTGGTACTGTTTGAAGAAAATAAAATGCAGTGGGATGCCGAATTTAAAGCCAACTCTGCGGTCGTGATGGGCAAAGCTTTAGGGCATACGCTTTAATCAAGTTTCTCATATTATGAAATTCCTTCGCCCTCTCCTTATCGGAGAGGGCACTTCAATAAAAAAAAGCGCCTCAATGAGGCGCTTTTTTTTATCTTTCATCTCAGCGTTTCACGACAATCGAGTCGATGCCGCTGTGCTGCAGGGTTTGCTGGGCAATCACTGCAGACTCTTGCGAATCATAGGGGCCAGACACCACGCGGTACCAGACTTTTCCATTTTCTGTGGTTTGCACCACATCGGCGGATAAGCCATTCAGGATAATTTCCGCACGGCGCGCATCGGCCTGATCCGGATCATCATAGCTGCGCACTTGCAGGATATAGCTGGCGCTTTTTGCCGGCGCGCTTTCCTGCAGGCCAGGCTCAGCGGCAGTGTCCGCCGGCTCATCTTTTGGCGCTTCCACAATCACGACTGTCCCTTCATTTTTGCTTTCCGGGATGGCCTGTTCTGGAATCGGCGTCACCTGCTGCTGCGGCAGCAGGTCATAAAAACGGTAGTCTTTATTGGTTTCTTCCGGCGCATGTTCAGATGTGATCTGATTTTTAGGCTGTACAGGTTCCCAAGGCTTCCAGAGCATAAGCGCTACTATAAAACTTAGGATGATCAAAATAATCGCCAATGTTCCCAGCCAGGCAGGGATTAAAGGCTTTTTCGGCTTATTCGGCCGTTCAGATACACCGCGCTGCGTTTTTCCAAACACGTGGGAACCTCTTATTCTAATAAATGCCGTGAAAGGCACGGTTTTTCAGTTCAATCGTCAGCATTGCCATGCTTTGCAATGCAAATCCTTGGATCTGCACAGCAAAGGCATGCGTCATTTCTAATCCGTATCAGAAACTGGCTTACATCGCTTCCGGCGCAGATACGCCCAGCAGTTCCAAGCCATTGCGGATGACTTGCTGTACGTTCACAGACAGCAGCAAACGCGCTTGCGTCAATTCAGCATCGTCACCCAGCACTTTGTGCTCATTGTACCAGCCGTGGAATAGCGCAGCTAATTCTTTCAAGTAGTTGCCCACTTGGTGCGGTTCATAGCTGTTGGCTGCACGGGTGACAATTTCAGGGTAGGCCGCCAGTTTGGACAGAATTTCAGATTCCGCTTCCAGTTCCAGCTTCGCTGTATAAGGCGCTGCTGCAGCACGATCAAATTGCACGTCAGTTGCAGCGGCTTTTTCCAGCATACGGCAAATACGCGCATGTGCATATTGAATATAGTACACTGCATTGTCTTTGCTTTGCGATACAGCCAAATCCAAGTCAAAATCAATGTGCTGTTCAGACTTGCGCATCACATAATAGAAACGCGCAGCATCGTTGCCGACTTCTTTACGCAGGTCGCGCAGCGTCACGAACTGGCCGGAACGCGATGACATTTGCACCATTTCGCCGCCGCGCCATAAGCTGACGAACTGCACCAGCAGCACGGTTAATTTTTTCGAATCATAGCCCAGCGCATCAATGGCTGCTTTCACGCGCGCGATGTAGCCGTGGTGGTCCGAGCCCCAGATGTCAATGATATCGGTATAGCCGCGCTGCAGCTTGTTCAGGTGGTAGGCAATGTCAGAGGCGAAATAAGTGGTTTGGCCATTGCGGCGTTTCACCACGCGGTCTTTTTCATCGCCGAATTCAGTGGATTTGAACCAGATGTTGCCGTCTTTTTCGTACAGGAAGCCGCGTTGATCCAAGGTCTGAAGCGCTTCATCAATTTTTTCAGTCAGGGTCGCTTCGCTGAACCATTGGTTGAAAGTTACGCCAAATTCGCCCAGATCATCTTTAATGTCATCCAGAATGGCTTTCAGCGCCGCTTGATGGAACACGCGGTAGCCCTCAGTCAGATGGTTTTGCGAATTGTGGATTAGACCGTCGATATGCTTTTCTTTATCGCCGGACAGCACCACTTTGTTGCCTTCCGCATCTGGTTCAGCAGCATACTGCACATCTTCCGGCACATCTTTGTAGATGTCTGCAACAGGGCGCACATAAGCGTCGCCGTCTTGGTCAATAATGCTCTGCGCGATTTCTTTGACGTAGCCGCCTTGGTAGGCATTTTTCGGGAAGACCAATTCCTGGCCTGTCAATTCCAGATAGCGCAGGTAAGTTGACGTCGCCAAAATATCCATTTGACGGCCTGCATCGTTGACATAGTATTCACGGTCAACTTTAGCGCCCGTCGCTTCCAGCAGGTTGGCAACGGTCATGCCGTATGCTGCGCCGCGGCCATGGCCGACATGCAGGCTAGATGTTGGGTTGGCGGAAACGAATTCGACCTGAATGCGCTTGCCTGCATTGGCTTGGGTGCGGCCGAACTGATCTTTTTGCGCTTGAATTTGTTCCAGCACCGCAAAACGCTGATTGGCGTTCAAGAAAAAGTTGATAAAGCCAGGACCGGCAATTTCTGCTTTGCTGATGTCTGCAACTTCCGGCAGGCTCGCCAGAATTTTTTCCGCTAAATCACGCGGTTTCATACCGGCAGCTTTAGACCCCATCATGGCAATGTTTGACGCAAAGTCGCCGTGGCTTCGGTCTTTGGTACGCGTCAAGATGCTGGTATTGTTCCAGTCAGATGGGAGTACACCTTCAGCTTGAAGGGATTGCACTGCATGGTCGAGCGCTGCTTGTATTGCCGTATTCATAATCAGTCGAAAAATAAATGTCGCAGAAAAACAGCAAATATAGCAAATTTCGAGCTCTTTAGGTGAACCCATTTGCTGTGAATAAATAATATTCGATGAAAAAGATTCGATTCTTCCTGCTGAATAAAAAACCGAGGCTTGATGCACGCGGCATTGCCGGAAATCTGCATTCGATTTTATCCGGATTCGCGGCAGCTGGCGGGATTGTTCAGCAGCTCAGCATGCTGGTTCTGAAAGCTGTAGAGTTTCGATGCGCTGAAAACTTTAATCACTTTGGCGGCAGCCAGCGCGGTTTGAAATCCGGCGATTTTTTTCGTGCTGTACGGGTCAAAAGGGTTGCCGTAATTTTTGTTGTCCAATAGAAACTGCACGGCGCCGGAACTGCTGTCATAGGCCTTCAGCACGATGCTGCCGTCTGCCGCGCTCAGGCTGAACGCGGGATGCTGGCTGGAAATTTTGCAGTTCAGGCGCAGCGACAGGATAAAATCCTGATCATTTTTATTCTGCACATCGGCCGTGCCTTGCGGCGGATTTTCAATATACACCCATTGATTTTTCGGCAGATGGTTCAGCAGCTTGTCCCGCTGCGCTTGCGCCTGTTTGGCCAGTTCAGCGGTATCCGGCATTTCAATGGCAGGCGCTTTGTCTTTGCCGAAGAGCGCTAACATGCGGCTGGAAAAATCTTCATCCGGCTTGGACAGGCGGTGGCAGCCGCTGAGAGCGAGCGCAGCCAGCAGGGCAGCAGCATTCAATGGAGTAGGCATAAAAAAGGGTCTTATTGTTATTGATGGAGCTTATTTTTCAAGAGCTGAAAGCTCTGCAGCGCGCGCATATTTTCTGGCGCAGGTTCGGGCGCCAGCTTAACGGCTTTTCAGCCCAAGAACAAATTTAGGTGAATGATCCAGCAGCTGCCGCTTGGGAAGCGCAGGCCTTGCCATGAATCAAGAGTCAAGGCGGTGCTGCAGGAAAACTGCACCGCCTTCGCAGCATCAGATGGTTCAGCCGTTCAGATGCGCCGCTTACAGCGCAAATTCCACCGCTGCGCGGATGATGCCGAGGATCAGGCCGATAAAGGCGCCGACCACCACGCCATTGACGCGGATCATGTGCAGATCGCCGCCGACTTCATTTTCAATTTTGCCGATCATTTCACTGGAATCCCATTCGTGAATGCGCTGGCTGATAAAGCGGATGACTTTTTCACTGTATTGATCGGACAGGTTCACCGCAATATCGCCAAGCTTTTCATTCAGCAGCTGGCGCACGGCCACATTGGAGACAATATTTTCCCCCACCTGCTGAATGGCGATGCGCAGATTCTGCGCCACGCCGGAATCCGGCTTCTGCAAATCCGCTTTGATGGCATCGCATAAAATCACTACGGCGCCGCTGATGAAATTCAGCACTTGCGGGCTGTCCAGCAGCGCGTCTTTGGTTTGATTCAGGCGCATGCTGGCCGCGCTGTGATTATCCGCCAGCGCGTGCATCAGGCTTTGGCCAGCCTCTTCAATTTTTCTGCGCCAAGGATGCTCCGGGTCGGCCAGCATTGATTCGACCCGTTGAATCAGCGAGTCGATGGTGCGCTGCTGCACATCAATGCCGATCCAGCTGGCGCCTTTGGCCAGCTTCCAGACGCCGAGTTCTTTAAACAGCTGGCGGCTTAAATCGCGCGCCTGTTCAGGATGATGCATCATCCAGTCATGCGCCAAGTCCAGTCCGCGCTGCAGTACATCCTGATGGAAGTCATTTTCCAGCACCGCGCGCAGCATTTCGCTGGCCAAATGATTGACTTGGGTATTTTTGACCCACTGCACGCTGTTGCTCTGAATAAAGCGCCCGATCTGCTCCTGGCCGACAAACTCAAAAATTTTCGGCACTGTCTGCTGGATGACGTCCGTGACTTGCTTATTGTTGTGAGGATTGGCCAGCCATTTGCCGGCCGCCAGCGACAGGTCGATATCCTGCAGGCTGCGCTCCACCACCTGCGGCGACAGAAAATTTTCCTGTACAAAACGGCCCATGGATTCCGCAATGCGGGCCTTGTTGCGCGGGATGATTTCAGTATGGTCGCGCAGAAATTTCGGAATGGGCATTTTCCCGAACGGATTGCGGAACAGCACGGTAATGGCATACCAGTCCGCCAGTCCGCCGACCACGCCGGCTTCAGCAGAGAGCATCAGAATATGAATCAGCCAGACATAGTCCGGCAGCAGTTTGGCCGCCACCATCAGCGCCAGCCAGGCCAAGACGGCCATGAGCAGCGCAATGGCGGCAAAGCGCTTGCTGCGCTGCAGATTCGGGGAAACCGTGTTCTGTTCTGATTCTATAGGCATTGCTGCTTATGCGCTCCTATTTTGATGGGGCAGGTTCAGGCGCCGGCAGAATTTCACCTGCAGGGCTCAGGCCGTATTTCGGGCCTAAAGACTGCAAAATCAGCCGCGCATTAAACGCGTCTTTCGGTGCCGTTTTTTCATTTTTAAAGCATTCGATGGTATAGGCTACTTGAGCCGGGTCTAGGGTGACGACTCTCGGCATATCATAGAACGGATCCGGCCAGAAACCCGGATAACGGCGGTAATAGCCGTAAGGATAAGGCGATGGGGTTGGGTAAACCACCGCTTGTCTCGGCGGCTGCTGTGTCCGGTTGCTTGGATCATCCAGCACTTTAAAAAATTGGAAGCCGTTTTGAACGGTGGCCTGCGCGGCTTTGACCAGGGTGATTTCTTCTGCAGTGCCAAAGCTCATATTCGGACTCGCTTTGAAGCTGATGCGGAAGGTTTGCGCATTCAGCGGCGTGCTGCTGAACTGTCCCAGCTGATCAAACGTCAGCGGTTTTGACGGTGTGGATGCACAGCCAGCCAGTGCGAGGCTGAGGCCCAAGGCGCTGGCCAAGAATAAATGTTTCATGCTTAACCTCCTGAATATTGGCGGTTGAAGGGGAGAGAAAAGGCCCATCAGGCCATTAAAAGCTGGAATTGGGCTGGGTTAAAAATTCACGTTCTTCTGCTGTGGACGTGCGGCCTAAAATGGCGTTGCGGTGCGGATAGCGTCCAAAGCGGTCAATAATGGCTTTATGCTTTTGTTCAAAATCTAAATTAACCGGATTGCCAAGATCCTCAAATAATTTTAGCGCATATTCATGGATCAGGGGGGATTCGCTATGCATGAACGGCATATATAAAAAAGCGCGCTGTTCTGGGCGCAGCTGGCGGTCTAAGCCTTGGCTGACGGCTTCCTGCGCCAAAGCCAGCGCTAAGGCATCCTGCGCAAACGACTGCGCTGAATCGCGGTAAATATTGCGCGAGAACTGATCCAGCACAATGATTTCAGCTAAGCGGCCCTCTGCGCTGCTGCGCCAGTTCCACAGTTCTGACTGGGCGGCGCTGTGCAGTACCGTTTTAAATTGTTTTTCAAGGCTTTGGTCAAAAGCATCGCTTTTGGCAAACCAGTTTGGCTGCGCTTCAGGGGCAAACCAAAAGTCTAAAATATCTTGATAATTCATAAGTTTCAGATGTTGTTGGCATTTATTGATCCATAAGATCACAAATTTTGCATGTCATATAGAGGAACTTTGTGATAAAAAATTGCAAAAATAAAATCGAAGATTGCCTGAAAAATAGGCATGGCATCATATGCAGTGAATAAATCACGTTATACTGCATAAATACAGGATTTTATTTCAGTAGTTCTTCCATTAAGCGAGATTGCAATGAGTCAGCCCGAATCGACCTCTCAAGATATTTTACCGGCTTGGGTGGATTCTACGCATATAAACGGCATGCTGCGCGGCATTGAGCGGGAAAGCCTGCGCATGCAAAGCAGCGGTTTTCTGTCTCAGGCCGATCATCCGAAAGCGCTGGGCTCCGCATTGACGCATCCGCATATCACCACCGATTATTCTGAAGCGCTGATGGAGTTTATTACCCCGCCGAAAGAGAGCATCGGTCAGGCCTTGGATGAGTTAACCGATATTCATGCGGTGGTGCACCGTCATTTGGAAAATGATGAAAAGCTTTGGCCGCTGTCCATGCCGTGCATGCTGGATGATCAGGAAGACAATATCCGTTTGGCGCAGTACGGAACATCCAATATCGGACGCTTTAAAACCTTATACCGCCATGGCCTGGGCGTGCGCTACGGGCGCCGCATGCAGACCATTTCCGGCGTGCATTACAACTTATCGTTCCCGGATCATTTTTTTGCTGCACTGCAGGCGGCTGAAACTGATGAACAGCTGAAAGCCCTGAGCCTGCAGGACTACCGCAGCCACCGCTATTTTGGCCTGATCCGCAATTTTATCCGCCTGACGCCGCTGGTGATGTTTGTGGTCGGCGCCAGCCCATCGGTCTGCAAATGCTTTATGACCGGCCGTGAGCACCATCTGCTGCCGCTTTTGAAAGGCACGCTGTATTTGCCTTATGCCACTGCGCTGCGCATGGGGCGCTTCGGCTATCAAAATTCTGCGCAAAAGCAGCTGGGCATTCACTACAACAATCTTGACGGCTATCTGCAGGGCCTGCAAAAAGCGGTGAAAACCCCGTATGCGCCGTTCAGCCGCTTAGGCCTGAGCAATGCGCAGGGCGAACCGATTCAAATCAATGACCATGTCCTGCAGATTGAAAATGAATATTACAGCCTGGTGCGTCCAAAACAGGTGCCGCAGGAAGGCGAAACACCGTCTGAAGCCTTGCAGAAGCGCGGGGTTGCCTATGTTGAGCTGCGCGCGGTGGATGTCAATCCTTACAGCCCAATCGGTATTGATGAAAATACCGCCGGCTTTTTGGAAGTGCTGGCTTTGTATTGCCTGCTGCAGGACAGTCCAGAGCTGCTGGATGATGAGCAGGAAATCATTGAGCAGAATCAGGCCGAGGTCGTGAACCGCGGCCGTGCGCCGAATGCGGCTATTGTTGAACAGGGGCAGAGCATCCCGATTGAAGCATGGTGCCGCGGCTATTTAACACAAATGCAGTCATTGGCGGCTTTACTGGACCGCGCTTATGCTACACAGTTGTACAGCAGCGCGCTGGCGGTCATGCAGTCGCGTGTGGATGAAGTGGATGAAACGCTGTCGGCGAAAGTGATTGAAGATACCTTGGCGCAAGGCGGTACCTGGAATTTTGGCAGCTATATGGCGCAGCAGCATGCGGAAGCCTATGAGCAGCATCCGCTGAGCCCTGAAAAAATAGCTTATTTTGATGAGACCGCTCAAGCGTCCATACAGCGCCAAAAAGCGCTTGAGCAAGACAATTCGGTCAGTTTTGACCAGTATTTAACCCATTTTCGATAAAAAAATTAAGAGGATATGCCATGCAATGGAGTTACCGCTTCGTGAGTGGTTTTTTGTTTTTAGCCAGTGTTATTGGCATGGCTTTTGCCCTGTATTTAGAGCATGTTCAAGGCCTTGAACCTTGCCCATTATGTGTGTTCCAGCGTCTAGGCCTGATTGGGCTGGGCCTGATTTCCCTGATTGCCTTTTTGCATAACCCGGTTTCAAATGGCTTTAAGCGCGTGTACGCTTTCTTGGGTACGCTGTCCATTTTATGGTCGGCCGGTGTGGCGGCGCGCCATGTCTGGCTGCAAAGCCTGCCGCCGGATCAAGTGCCGAGCTGCGGCCCAGGTCTGGACTACTGGCTGGAGACCTTGCCGCTGAAGTCAGTTTTTCAGCAGGTGCTGACCGGTTCTGGTGAATGCGCTCGGGTGGACTGGATGCTTTTGGGTTTCTCGCTGCCGGTGTGGTCGCTGGCCTTTTTCTGCGTGCTGGCTTTGATCAGCCTGTGGCAATTGCTGCGCAAATATCAAACTGCGCCAGTGAAGCGCTTAAGAGATAAATACTGATTGCCAGTTTAACAAATAAAAGCCCTCTGTTCAGAGGGCTTTTTGATGAGGCGGCGCTGGATGAGCTTAAGTCATGGCAATGCCTTCAAACTGCTCTAAATCCATCATAAACTCATGAATTTCAGTGCATTGAGTATCTTCAGCATTCGGATAAAACCAATGCACAATCTGTTCGGCCACCTGCGGATGATGCTGGATTTCAAAGTGGTTCAAGCCGTAAAAAATCGCTTTATGCGCATCCGGCACTTTCAGCTGATAGCGCGGGTTCGGATGTTCGCCCAAGGCGCTTTTCACACTGACCAAATAGTCGCCGATCACTTGCAGCGTGCGGTTTTTACGGTTTTCAAATTCAATCGTGCCCGCAACCAAATAAGTATTGATATGCGAGGGAATCGGCGCAGGCTTGCGGTTGTCATCCATCAGGCCGATCCGCACGTCATTGTGCTCCCAGTCATCATCGCGCACGCTGCCGTAGCGCAGGTCCAGAATGCCGTTGCTGCGGATATTGGCGATATGGCCGATAATTTTTCCCATCGGGATGCGGCGCAAGCGCTTCTGCAAGGCAAAGCCGATGCGTTCCAGCACCGCGCCGTGATGCGGAGAGCCGAGGCAGACTAAATTTTCAACTTGATGAATCCAGCCCTGCATATTCTGCTTGCCGTAGAACAGCGCGCTGCGGGAAACCAGCCCGCCCATGCTGTGGCCAATCAAGTCAATGCTGGTGATGCCGGGATTGCGCTGAACCAGTTCTTCCAAGGTATTGGACAGGCTGCGGCCATTGGCTGAAATGCGCCGGCCGGTATTGTAGCTGAGATACAGCATGGTGTTGTGGTCGCGCTGCGCCAGCAGCTTTTCGCCGATGCCGCCGTATTTGCGGGTCGACCAGTCCAGATGGTTCATGCACAGGCCATGCACCAGCAGGGTGATGCGCCCGGTCAGTTCTCCTTGCTGCACTGCGCCGTAATGGTCATAGACCGCCATCGGCAGCGCCATCGGGTTATGATATTTCAGCAAATAATCGCCCAAAACCCCATTCAGCGCGCCGACCAAAAAATGCAGCATTGGCGTCATCGGCTTGTCATGCAGGCGCGGAAATTTTTCAATGATGCTGCGCAGCCCAGGCGCCAGCAAGTAATTGCCGTAATTGAAAAAGGTTTCATAGGTGAGCTGGTAAAGCTTGGCGACATAAGGAATTTTATGGAATTTTTTGGATTTCTGTTCACTCATGCCAAAGATGCTGATCAGCAATTCACGCTGGATATTTTGGATCAGGTCATGCACCACATCACTGAAGCGCATGGTGACCAGCTGCGCCAGGCCTTCTAAAACATCAGCCTGGCTGGGCGGTGTGCGGTCCCATTTGCAATAGGTTTCATGCAGCGGCGTCAAACTCGGCATTGATTGCTTTCCTATTCTTTGCGCTTTCCCCGCAGCCACGGCATCGTCATGAGCTGTGCAGAGATGGCTTTTCTTGTTGCTGTATTTTGTGATTCATCTCGAATTCATTTTAAAATACATAGATTTGAAATCGACGCCGGCTTATTTTGTCTGACAATTTTTCAGATATTGTACTTTTTAGTAAAATGTGAACATTGTCACATTAGACTGCTCTCAGCGGAACACGCCCCATTAAGGAGTCTGTAATGAATGTGATTTACTTGCACGGCTTTCAAAGCAGCGCCATGTCAGTCAAAGGCCAAATGCTGAAACGCTATTGCGAGGATTGGACCGGCACGCAAACCGACGGCATTCAAGTGCATTTGCCGGATTTGAACTTGGCGCCTGTACAGGCGCTGCAGCGGGTTTCCCAGCTGATTGAGCAATTGGGCGCAGCAAAGACAGTGCTGGCGGGCAGCAGCCTCGGCGGTTTTTATGCGCTGCAGCTGGCGGCCAAACATCAGCTTCCGGCCGTGCTGATTAATCCCGCCATGCAGCCATGGAGCTTATTCAGGCGGATTTTTTCCGATGAACAGCTGCCGTATGCGGTGACCGATGCCTGGTCGCTGGATCAGGCGCAATTGAATGCCTTAGAAAAAATGGCGATAGATCAATACAGCGGCCATGCGCCGGTCTTGGTGCTGCTGCAGCAGGGCGATGAAGTGCTGGATTACCGCGAAGCGCAGGCTTTTTTCAGCCAGCCGGAAACTCAGGCGGTCGTCATCAGCGAAAGCCACGGCAATCACGGGATGGATGATTTTGCCCAGAAAATTCCGATGATTCTGCAGTTTTTATCCCGCCATGCGGCGCGTTAAAATGACTGTATCAGGCGTTTTTCAGAAAGGCGGGCAAAAGGGCGCTGGGCGGTTCAACGGCCGTGGAATCCCGTCAAACAGAAGCAAAAGCAGATCGGCTGCTCCCTGCTACGTCATGATTTGACGCCAAAAAGCCGCAATTGGCGAAAGAAATAGCGCTGGGAAAGTGATGGATATGCTTTTTTGCGAAAAAGAATATACTGTAGCGCTGAAGATTAATATTTTAACCCATTCATGCAGGGAATTTTGCAACGTGACGTATACCGCTCAATCACTTGAAGTCTTATCTGGTTTGGATCCGGTCCGCAGACGTCCGGGCATGTATACCGACACCACCCGTCCAAACCATTTGGCGCAGGAAGTGATTGATAACGCTGTCGATGAAGCGCTGGCTGGGCATGCGAATAAAATCACCGTCACAGTCCATAAAGACGGATCATTGTCGGTAGAAGACAATGGCCGCGGCATGCCGGTTGATATTCACCCGGAATACGGCCAGAGCGGGATTGAAATCATTCTGACCAAGCTGCATGCGGGCGGCAAATTCAGTACCGATAACTATCAGTTTTCCGGCGGCTTGCATGGGGTCGGCATTTCTGTGGTGAATGCGCTGTCTGACCGTATTGAAGTGGAAGTGCAGCGTCAGGGCAACCTGTATAAAATGGCCTTTGAGCACGGCGAGCCTGTTGCGCCTTTGGAAGTGCTGGAAGGCAAATGCGCGAAACGCGCAACGGGAACCAAAGTGCATTTTTGGCCAGAAGCCAAATATTTTGATTCGCCGAAATTTGCTTTAAAAGCCTTAAAGCACAATTTGAAAGCCAAAGCTGTTTTAGCTGCCGGCCTGCAGATTAATTATATCGACAAGATCAACGATGAAAAAATCGAATGGCAGTTTGAAAATGGCCTGGTTGATTATTTGATGGACGAGCTGCAGGACCGCGAGATTCTGCCGATGCCGGCTTTTGTCGCCACAGGTGAAGCGGAACGCGCCAGCGCAGAGTTCGCCATCTGCTGGAATGTCGAAGGCGGCGAGCAGGTGCAGGAAAGCTATGTCAACCTGATTCCAACGGCGCAGGGCGGGACGCATGTCAACGGCTTGCGTTCAGGCGTGACCGATGCCATCCGTGAGTTCTGTGAACTGCGCAGCCTGCTGCCGCGCAATATGAAGCTGTCGGCGGAAGATGTCTGGGATGGCGTGAATTTCATTCTGTCGCTGAAATTTCAGGAGCCGCAGTTTTCCGGCCAGACCAAAGAGCGCTTATCCAGCCGTGAAGCTTCCGGCATCGTGCTGAATATTGCCAAAGACGCCTTTGCTTTATGGCTGAACCAAAACTCGGATATCGCCATGCAGCTGGCGGAGATGGCGATCGCCAAAGCCGGCCGCCGTCTGAAAGCGGCCAAAAAAGTCGAACGGAAAAAAATCGTGTCCGGCCCTGCATTGCCGGGCAAGCTGGCGGACTGCGTCGGCCATACGCTGGAAGAATCTGAACTGTTTATTGTGGAAGGGGATTCTGCCGGCGGTTCCGCCAAACAGGCGCGTGATAAAAACTTCCAGGCGATCATGCCGATCCGCGGCAAGATCTTAAATACCTGGGAAGTCTCTTCGGATGAAGTGCTTGCGTCTCAGGAAGTGCATGATATTGCGATTGCCATTGGTGTCGATCCGGGCAGCGATGATTTGTCTGAATTGCGCTACGGCAAAATCTGCATTTTGGCCGATGCCGATTCGGACGGCCTGCATATCGCCACGTTGCTCTGCGCGCTGTTTGTGAAGCATTTCCCAAACTTGGTGGAAGAAGGGCATTTATTTGTCGCCATGCCGCCTTTGTACCGGATTGATGACAGCAAAGATGTGCATTACGCGCTGGACGATGATGAGCTGGACAGCATTTTGAAAAAATGCAAAAGCAAGAACCCGCAAATCACCCGATTTAAAGGGCTGGGCGAGATGAACGCCAGCCAGCTGCGTGAAACTACCATGGATCCGGATACCCGCCGTTTGGTGCAGCTGGATTTGGATGATATGCACTTTACTGCGGGCTTGCTGGATAAGCTGCTGGCGAAAAAACGCTCCAGCGACCGCAAGCACTGGCTGGAGCAGAAAGGCAATTTAGCGGAATTGACCGTGTAATTGATGCAATTCTGTAAACAAAAAAACCGCAATCAGTGCGGTTTTTTTGTGTCTTTTTCTGCATGGCCGGCATGAAACAGCCGGGCGACGAAGGCTGTTTGGGTTTTGCCTGCAGGTTTTAGCGTTTATGGAAAAGAATGGATTATTTACATGAAAGCGCAAAGGCCTGGGCTGGCTGATGCATGTATATATACAATTTTTCAGCAGATTTCTTTTTTCGTTTTGTTTAATCTGACATAAAAGCCATGATAAGAAGATAACCGATGCAAGCCAGTTTATTTTTAATTCACCCGAATGATTTAGAAACTTTAATCCTGGAGGCGGAGAATGCGCAGGCTGTCTTAGATTCTCCCTTTATCCAGCAGTCCTTCTATTTAGGCCATGCTTGGGAAACCGTGAACCGTGCGCTCAACCCTCAGCCGCAAGCGGCAACCGCGCTGCAGTATGCCATTCAGGCGGAGCATCCGCTGTCTGAACGGATCGATCATCCTGAAGCGGTGCATTACAATACGGTGGTGCGCACTGCCGAAATTCAGCAGCAGCTGCAAAATCTGAGTGTAAGTGAACTGAAAAAGCGTTATCAGTTTGATGTGGTGCAGACTGCGCCTGAAGAATTGGCGCAGGAGCTTTATTTGGCGGAACTGAAATTGATTTATCTGCAGCTGCAGGATTTTTACCGCACGGCGGTAAGGCAGAATTTGGCGGTGCTCAGCGTAATTCAGCAACAGATACAGCCGGAAAAGTTAATTTAAGGCCAGCTGCATCAGCACCAAATCGCGCCATTGGCCAAATTTTTGCCCGACCTGCGGCATATAGCCGGTTTGAATAAAGCCAAACTGCTGATGCAGGGCGATGGAGGCCGCATTGCCATGATCAATGCCTGCAACGAGGATATGTTTGCCCTGCCGCCGGGCATGTTCAATTAAATGCTGCAGCAGGCGCTTGCCTAAACCTTGGCGCGCGTAGTCCGGTGACACGTACAAGGAATGTTCTGCAGTGTGGCGGTAGCCGGAAAAATTGCGGAAAGGCGCATAATCGGCGTAACCGGCAATCTTTAAATTGTCCTGATCTTCAATCACCCAGAACGGCCAGCCGTTGTTCTGAAATTTTTGCAGCTTATTTTGGAAAGATTCGAGACTGAAGGGCTGATCATTCCATGTGGCGAAGCCATGCTGCACTTCTGGATTGTAAATGGCCAGAATGGCCGGCAGGTCTTGCGCTGTGGCGGAGCGGATTTGAAAAGGCATGGCTGAAGGCAGCAGAGAAAAGAAGCTTTTATTAGAGGGCTTAGGCATAAAAAAAGCAAGGCGCTGGGCCTTGCTTTTTAATTCGCTGTGGAATTAGAAGTGGTATTTAACCAAAGCGCTGACATCATTTTGATCTGCGCCCTGAATACCGTATTTGTTGTTCCAAACAGAGTGTTCAACACCAAGGTATAAACGGGTTTTTGGAGAAATGTGCTTGCCGACATTCCATTTCCACTGTGTGGTCCAGTTCAATTCGCTTGCGTGATCGCCTTTTTCAGCAGTTGACCAGTCCAGGAAGCCGTCAACAAGGAAATCTTCAGAACCGAGCTTAAATGGCACGCCATAAGTGATGGTCATTTGATAGTCGTCTTTCTGAGTATCATTGTCAGCACGGTAGAAGTTGATGCTGGCATATTGCGTATAAGGGATATCCAGATCGAAACCTACACCATACAGGAAGTTGTTGAATTCCTGATTCTGTCTGTATCCGGCATTATGTTCCCAGGTTGTTGCAATAAGAACATCTTTAATTGGGCCAGCAGAAAGTTTCTTGCCAGACACTTCACCTAGGCTCAAACGCGGTGATAACTCTAAGTATGTAGAATGATCGTTGTTGCCATCGACTTGCTGGTCAACGAAGAAAAATACATCTGAGTATTTCAATTTCGCGGCATATTCTACAGTCGCAGTAGTACGGTCTTCAGTTCCAACTTCATAGTTGTCGCCATATAGGCCCGTTAAACTGAAATCTTGCCATACGACAGGCGAAGCTTGAGTGAAGGCAGCAGCTGAAGCCAATGCGCATGCGGTTGTGAATTGTGTAAGTTTCATTAAAAAAGGTCTCCCCCGAGAAGCACTGAAAGGATACAGATTCCTTAGCAAAAATAAAGCCAAAATTGATTGATGGATAAAAAAAATTCCGTATGAAAACTAAGATTTAAACCGCAGTGCCATGGCCCTGGATCGGGGTGATTTATTTTGTTTAAAATAAGTGATTGATAAGAATATCTAAAAATAGATTTTTTGAATGCACAGTAAACGGTGATGCGGCCGCGGAATAAAACCCTAATCAATATAAGGGATTTAAAAAAATATATAAAATAGCGCTTGCATATTTTTCAGTTAGGCCCGATATTCGAAGTATAAGGACACAGTTCTGCAGACTATAAAAAGTGTCATCATTCAATGTGGAGGACCCGTTCCAAACTAAGTTGAAGATGTTCTGGCTGTATAAAACAGCAGATGTAAGCGTGCCGAAATAAGAAAGTTTTGCACAATATTTTATAGATAATCCAGAAAGTTAGAGGATGATATTATGAACATAGAAATCCGTACAGATAAGAACATTCAAAACAGTGACCGTTTAATTGAGTACGTTCGTGCAGAACTGAATCAGGAATTCCAGCGCCATAGTGAACGTATTACTCACTTTTCGGTGCACTTTAGTGATGAAAATGGAGACAAAGGCGGCAGCGACGACATTAAATGCATGATCGAAGCGCGTCCTGCAGGTTTGAAGCCTGTCGTGGTGAGCCATAAAGGCCACAATATTGATACGGCAATTCATGGCGCGATCGACCGCTTGAAACGCAGCTTAGAGCACGTGTTCGAGAAAAAAGAGAATCCGCGTGCAGCTCAGCCAGCCTTTGCTGAAGCTGATCTGGATGATGAAGACGCTTAAGCGTAATTCGAAAAAGAGCCCTGCGGGGCTTTTTTTTATGCTGGGCGCTGAATTAAAAACAGGATAAAGAAAAATACAGCTTGTTTTGCATTAAGTCAAAACAAAAGATGCTTTATTCGGCATAATAGTCATCAATCATTTGAAGAAGAGCTTTCCTATGTTAACAGCACAGCAGCAAGTTTTTGTGCAGGCTTTAGAAGAGCAGAACCTTGAGCAGGTAAAGCGCCTTTTAGCAGACGGCCTGAATCCAAACTTTATCGATTTTGATAAGGGCCCGGCAATTTCTGTGTGGTCTGATGGCCTGTTTAAGTGGTGGGAAGAGATCTGTGAAGCCTATGAGGCAGGCGCGCCTTTATCTGAGCAGCAGAAACAGGAACGCTTGGCGGTGCATCTGGAGATTCTGGATGCGCTGATTCAGGCAAAAGTGAATCTGCATCTTTGGGATGCTGAAGAACTGTACGGCCCATTGTGGGATGCCGCCAGCGCTGCCTGCACGCCGGCCGTGCAGCGCCTGCTGGATGAAAAAGTGGATCCGAACAGCAAAGATAGCGAAGGCCTCACCATCCTGTCTTCAATCAGTGATTTATTTTTTGACTGCGATTTTGATGAAATCAATTGGTCCGAATCGCTGGATGAAGAAAAGCAGACTTTAGAACTGCTGCGCAGCCATGGCGCAAAAATGACCAAAGAATTGGCGTAATTAAAGAGAATTTGCATGACGATGATAAGCAAAACAATCACGGCATTTGCCTTTGCAGCGCTGGCGGGAGCCAGCACCTATGGTTTGGCTGCAGATTTTTCATTTGACCGGCCGGGCACAGGCTTCGGCACAGGCATCACGCCTGTCGGCCAGCTGGCATGGGAACAGGGCCTGCCAAGCGCATCCTATCAGGAAAGCACCGATGCCAATGGTCAAAAAACCAAGCAAGTGACGCTGAACGGTGACATGCTTTTACGCACCGGCTTAGCCAAAGATTTAGAGCTGCAGCTGGGCTGGCAAGGCCCGTCATGGTCTAAGACCAAAACAGGCGGACGCAATGTTGAAGAAGACGGTTTGGGCGATGTCAGCATTGGCCTGAAAAAAGCCATTGATTTGGATGATGACCAGCTGTCTATGGCGATTTTGGCCGAAGCGGTGATTGCGACAGGCAATGAAGGCTTTAGCAATGAAGATGATATTTACAGCCTTAGCTCAGCCGTATCGTATGCTTACAGCGATTTGCTGAATACATCGATCACCATGCGCTATGAAGTGCAAGACGGCAATTGGGCTGTATCAGCCATTCCAACACTGGGCTATCAGATTTCCGGAAAATTGTCCGGCTATTCTGAGTTTATATTCCGCAAAGCGGAAAGTGAAGAGAAAGAATATGCTTTAGGCACAGGGCTGATTTATGCGGTGAATGACCGCATGCAGCTGGATGCCGGCATCGGTGTGGATTTAAATGGCAAAGACAAAGGCTACCAATCTGGATTAGGCGTTTCCTATCTCTTTTGATGCACGCGGTGCAGGATAATTTCAGGATGAAACGGTTGGCATGAATACCTTGGCTTATAGCGCAGTACTGGCGCTGCTGGCATGCAGCGCGCCGCTGCATGCGCAAACGGCGCTGCTGTCTGCAGAAGAGGCTTTTCCGCTGACTGTGATCTCCAGCTCGGAGCAGCAGGCTGAACTGAGCTGGAGCATTCCGCCGAATTATTATCTGTATCAGCACAAAATCAGCGTGCAGCAGGGCAATCAGCCGCTGGCGCTGAAACTGCCGCCGGCAGAAAGCCTGCATGATGATAATTTTGGCCAAGTGCAGGTGTATTATCAGCAGCTGCAGCTGCTGATTCCGACACAGGCGTCGCAGCAGTACCATGTGACTTGGCAGGGCTGCGCTAAAGACCGGGTATGCTACCCGCCGCAAAGCATTGATTTCAAAACAGATGCCAATGGCTTAGTCAGTGTGCAGAATCAGGGCAAGACCCGGCAGCTGCTGGATTTGGCCGCGAGCCGCAATCTGCAAAACAGTGCATCCGGTGAGGCTGCGCCAAGCACCGCTGGCGCTCAGCCTGCACCGGCCGAAGCTTCTGCAGCAAAATCTGCAGCAAAAGATGCGGCCAAAGATCAAATGTGGTCTGAAAAGCTGGCCGAAAGCTCATTGGCGTATGGCTTGCTGCTGTTTTTTGGCTTAGGCATGCTGCTGGCTTTTACCCCCTGTTCGCTGCCGATGCTGCCGATTCTCACCTCTTTGATTGTCCGTGACAGCAAAGGCCTGAAAGCGTGGATGATTGCGCTGACCTTTGTCTGCAGTATGGCCATGGTCTATGCGGTTCTGGGGCTGATTGCGTCATCGGCAGGACTGAATTTTCAGCGCTGGCTGCAGCAGCCCTCAACCTTAATTGCCTTCAGCCTGCTGTTCGTGGTTTTTGCATTGAACTTATTTGGGCTGTTTGAAATTAAATTGCCGCGTGCGCTGGTGCAGCGCTTAGACCATGCGCAATCCATGCAAAAAGGCGGCAGCCTGATGGGCGCAGGGGTGATGGGCATGATTTCCGCCTTGCTGGTGGGGCCATGCATGACCGCACCTTTGGCGGGCGCGCTGCTGTTTATTTCTCAAACACAGAGCCAATGGCAGGGCGCGCTGCTGCTGTTTACGCTGGGTTTTGGCATGGGAACGCCGCTGCTGCTGGCCAGTGTGCTCGGATCGCGGGTATTGCCGAAAGCCGGCATGTGGATGAATCAGATTAAAGTGCTGTTCGCCTTTATCATGCTGGGGCTGGCGCTGTATTTTGTCCGCCCGCTGATGAGTGACGCTTGGATGCAATGGCTGTCTTTGGCGCTGGAACTGAGCTTTGTTTTTTATATTGCCTGGTGCATTTTTCGGCGCAGCACGCAGCTGAAATGGCTGTATGTGCTGGTGCTGTGCGCCGCTGTCCCTTATGCGCTCTACAGCCAGTATCAGCAAAGCCAGCGCTTTTTTGCCGAGCCGGCCTCTGCGCAGGCGCTTTGGCATCAGGCAAGGACCGCTGCAGAATTTCAGCAGCTGCTGAGTGAAATCCCTGCGGGGCAAAAGGCGGTGATTGATGTTTATGCGGATTGGTGCGTGGCTTGCCAGCCGATTGAGCACCGCATTTTAAAAACGGCTGAGGTGCAGCAGGCTTTAGCGCCTTATTTTCTGATTAAGCTGGACCTGAGCCATTATGATGAAGCGCATCAAGCCTTGCTGAATCAATGGGATATTCTTGGGCCGCCGACTTATTTATTTTTAGATGAACAGCATCAGGAAATGCGCGGGCTGCGCTTAACGGGAGCATTTACACAGGATGAATTGCTGCAGCAGCTGAAGAAGCTTTAAACTGAAGCAGCGCAGATGATCAGGAGCATGACGATGCAGCTGTGGATTGCCAATAAAAACTATTCCAGCTGGTCGATGCGGCCATGGCTGGTGCTGAAGGCTTTTGACTTGCCTTTCGAAGAAGTCATGATTGAATTTTCTGCTGAGCCATCTGCAGGCGAGTTTAAGCAGAAAGTGCTGGCGGCCAATCCCAATGGCAAAGTGCCGGTTTTAATTGACCAGGCGCAGATGGTGTGGGATTCGCTGGCGATCTGTGAATATCTGGCGGAAAAATATCCTCAATTGGCGTTATGGCCGAAAGATGCGGCTTTACGCGCCCGGGCGCGTTGCATTGCTGCTGAAATGCATAGCAGCTTTATGGCGCTGCGCAGTCAATGCGGCATGAATATCCGCGCGCATCTCGATGAATTAGGCGCCAAGCGCTGGGCCTTGGATGATGGCCTGCGTAAAGATGTGGCGCGGATTGAACAGATTTGGGCTGAGCGGCCATCTTCAGACAGCTTCTTGTGCGGTGAATTTTCCATTGCAGATGCGTTCTACGCGCCGGTCGTGACCCGGTTTAAAACCTATGGCCTGCCGGTCAGCGCATCTTCGCAGCAGTATATGCAGCTGATGCTGGAACATCCGGCAGTGCGTGAATGGATTGACGGCGCTCTGCAGGAGTCCGCGCGCGTCGAATATCTGGAAGCTCACCTTTAAATCAGGGATGCTGCGCTGGGCTCGAAATAGGTTTTGACGGCGTTTCTGCCGCTGGCTTTGGCATCATACAGCGCTTTATCGGCTTGACTGAGCAGCTGCTGCGGACGGTGCTCCTGTTTTGAAACAGCGATGCCGAAACTTGCGGTCATCTGAATCGGCTGGCCGGCATCGGAAAGCAGCTCAATCTGCTGAATCGCAGCGCGGCAGCGTTCTGCGGCCTGCTGCGCCTGCTCAAGATTAGACTGATGCAAAATCAGGATGAATTCTTCACCGCCAAAACGGCCCACGACATCGCTGCTGCGCAATAGCTGGCTCAGCATGGCGCTGACCTTAACCAATGCTTCATCGCCTTTATGATGCCCGTATTGATCATTGATGCGTTTAAAGTGGTCGAGATCCAGCAGCACCAGCGCATAACTTTCATTTTTTGAATGATTCAGCCGTTCCAGGCACTGATTGATGCTGCGGCGGTTGAGCAGGCTGGTCAGCGGATCGATTTGGCTGAGCCGCTCAATCATCCGCTCACGGCGGCGCCATTGGCTGAGCAGGATTTCAAACAGCGTGAGGCAGGTGCATAAGATCGGAACAATAAAAAACAGCATCGACAGCAGCCAGAAGCGGTTGGCATAGCCGTAGCCTTCGATCCGGAACAGCGGCGCATAGCTCAAGAGGCCGCTATAGCTGAAGTATGAGCAGCCGATCAGGAACAGGGTGGCAGGTATGAATGCGCTGTATACAATCGTGCGCGGAAACAGCACAAGGCCCACAGTGACCAGGCTGACATAAGAAATCATGGTGGCGGGGCTGAAGGTGCCGATCAGATAGCCGTCGCGGCAGAGTGAAAACACGAAAAGCCCAACCGATACATAGGGCAGCAGCAGTTTGACCCAGCGCTGATTGTGCCGCACGCAGCAGGGCCAGATCAGCAGTAGCATCAGGATGAAAAACACGCAGTTCACGATCAGCTGAAAGCGCACCAAAGGCACATCAACCCATTGCCAGACCTCAGGCGTGAGTAATACAAAGGATTTCCAGATAATCCAGGTCAGATGAACCGCAGCGCCCAAAATCAGCATGAGGATGCATTTTTTGAGGATATTCCAGTTCATGACGGCTTCATCTTCGAGCACGTATTGCAGAATTTTTTGCTTCGAGAAGGCTTCGCTTTTGGGCGGAAGTAGCTTCATGCTTATGTATTCACCCTGCTGTTAATTATGATTTTTTTCTTTAAGTTTATATAGATAGATCATCTTTAAAATTAAAATAGCATGCTTTTCGCGCTTTGGTAATGACTATTTTGGGGCTTAAATGTTAACGGCCGGCGAACGGCTGACCGTTCCAATTTTAAAACAGTGTGTCTTAGCTTTGGTAATTATTTCATTTATGAAAAGCCTTAAAATGCACGCAATGAAGAAATAACAGTATGAGAATTTAGCATGAAAGTTTTGCATATCGATTCAAGCATCATGGGCGGCGCTTCAGTATCCCGCCAGTTGAGTCAAGCAATTGTTGAGCAATTAAAAGCCAAACATGCCGATGCGCAAGTTGATTATTTAGATTTGGCGGCGCAGCCGATTCCGCATTTAACCGCTGAAATTTTAATGGGCCAAAATGCTGAACAGGCGGCGCTGGGTGAACAGATTATTCAGCAATATTTAGATGCCGATGTCGTGGTGGTTGGCGCAGCCATGTACAACTTCGGCGTGTCTTCTGCGCTGAAGGCGTGGATTGATCGCATCAGTGTGGCCGGCAAAACTTTCAAATACACTGAAAATGGCCCTGTAGGCCTGGCAGGCGATAAAAAAGCGTATATCGCCAGCAGCCGCGGCGGCGTGTATGGCGAAAACAGCCCTGTCGATTATCAAGAAGGCCTGCTGAAAACTGTTTTTGGCTTTACTGGCGTCAATGATGTGGAAATTATCCGCGCTGAAGGCGTGAATATGGGCGCAGAACTGAAAGACAAAGCGATGGCGGATGCAATGGCGCAAATTCAAGCCATCTAAGCCGGAAAATAAAAGATTTCCTCTGCTGAAACCTCTCCCTTCAATGGATTCAGCATTTTTATGGTCAGCTCCGGCTGACCATTTTTTTGCCTGGGATTTACCGGAGCGCTGGCGTTTAATCGCGGTCTAAGCGGTGGGCAAAATCCGCCAGATCGGCCAAGGCGCGCTGGCCTTCTTCAAACCATGCGCTGAACATCTGAAAGTTATGCCACATGCCGGTATAAATTTTGAATTCAATATCCAAATCAGCCTCTTCGCCTTTATCTTTAAAGCGCTGCGCATCATCCAGCAGAATTTCCTTAGAGCCGACCTGCACCTGAATCGGCGGCAATCCCGTCAAATCGGCAAAAAAAGGTGAAACAAAGGGATCTGCCCGGTCAACGGATTTGGGCACATAATAATCGATGCCGGCTTCCAGCGCTTCAATGCTCAGCAGGGCATCATGCTTGCGGTTGTAGCGCAGCGACTCGCTGCTCAGGGTCAGGTCTAAAAATGGCGACATTAAAATCAGCCCGCTGACTTGCGGCATGTCTTCATTGCGGATGCGGAGCGCCAGCGCCAGCGCTAAATTGGCGCCGCAGGAATCGCCAGACAGAATAATGTCTTTGGCCTGGATGCCTTGATCGAGCAGCTGGCAATACACATCAAACAGCGCATCCAGCGCTTCCGGGTATTGATGCTCCGGCGACAGCGGATAATCCAGATGCAGCACCTGCATTTGCGTGCGCGCGGCCACTTGCGTTAGGAACGCGCGGTGGGTATTCATGGAGCCTAGAAAAAATGCCCCGCCATGAATATGGAAGATCAGCTGAGTTGATTCACTTTGCGGCTTCAGTTCTTCTGCAGCCAGTCCGGCAAGGCGCAAGGGGCGGATACGAATCTCTTTGTTTTGCGGCAGGATGCGGCACAGCTGCTCCAGTGCAAAGCGCAGCGCGCTGGGCGGAAAATTGAACTGGCTGGGCGTGCGGATTGCAGTTTTCAGGAAGCGTTCTGTCAATAATTGTTTCGTCAGCGGGGATATCTTCATGTTTATTCCATTTTTTATCTTTTTGAGCTGGGGACTGCTTATTTACCAACACAAGTTACAAGGTTACACTAAATGGTCACATTCAAAAATTGCAAATTTGTTGTGAGTTTTGAATACTTAAGCTGTCTATACCAGACCAGGGAAATAAACAAAAATGAAAAAAATCGCACTTGCATTAGGATTACTTGGGCTCACTGCTTTGGCAAATGCTGCAGACCCTTTAAATGGCACGTCTTGGAAAACCATTGATGACAAGACTAAGCAGCCGAAAGCTATTGTGAAATTTACTGAGCAAAAAAATGGCACCTTAACGGCCAGCATCCAGCAAATTTTGACCAAAGGCGAGGAAAATGCCTGCAGTAAATGTGAAGGGCCTTACCACAACAAATCATTGAAAGGCCTGCGTATTGTCAGCGGACTGAAAAATGCCGGCGGTACAAGCTATGAAGACGGCACCATTCTTGATCCTCAATCGGGCAAAACTTACCGCTTGAAAGGCCAACTGACCGATGGCGGCCAAAAGCTTGAGCTTCGCGGTTTTATTGGTGTTGCCGTGCTGGGCCGCAACCAAACCTGGCTTCGCGCGCACTAAGTGCCGGCGCTTTCGGCCGCAGCTGCTGAGCCAGAAAGCGGTTTGGGCTGAGTCGGCATTAAAAAACCAGCTGTTGTCAGCTGGTTTTTTTTACGCTTGCAGATTTTGCAGCGCAAGCAGAGAGCAGAGGCTTTCTGGGCAAACGGAACGCTTATTTGAGATTGCGGTAAGCCGCTTCATCAAAGCCGACCAGAAGGCCTTGTTCCGTTTCCAGCACGGGGCGCTTAATCATGCTGCTGTGCGCGGTTAACGCTTCAATTAAATGCGCCTCACTGGCCAGCGCCGCCTGCTGTTCAGCTTCGCTGAGCTTTTTCCAGGTGGTGCCTTTTTTATTCAGAATAATCTCTGCGCCTTTGGCATCCAGCCAGGTTTTGACGGTTGCCGCATCAATCGCCTGTTTTTTATAGTCATGGAACTCGTAGGCCAAGCCCAGTTCATTCAGCAGGTCAAAGGCCTTTTTCATAGTGCTGCAGTTTTTGATGCCGTAAATCTTAAGCATGGGCGTACATCCTAAATGAATCCATTATGCAATGCGCTACAGATTAACCAAAAACGCGGCAAAGCTCTATCTTCTGTGCAGGGCTTTTGCTGTTGAAATGGGTTCTTTCTATTTTGCAGCTGTCATTAAACCGACACACAGACGCTTTAGACTGGCTTTAAAAATAAAACCGATGAAAGAAAACGAATAAGCATCGCATTGAGAAGAAACCGCTGCTGAAGGCCTGAACAGGACAGCGTTCGGGCCGATTGAGAAGCTGGCAGTGAAAGAAGCGCATACTGTGCACGGCAAGACCGAATAAACATAAAAACAACAACAAGAAAGCTGTGCCGATATTTATGGATTTTCGTCTGAGAGCGATGCCGAGCGGAATTGCGCGGGCTTAGAAACATGGGTTTAGAAAAGAGAAAACCCGCATTTAATCATCCTGATCATGCGGGTCTCAGTACAACGTCCATTGTCACATCCTTGAAAAACAAGCTAAATCGTTTAGTCTGTTTTTGTTTCTTCCTACGGCGTCCTATCCTTTAGTGTCATCCTGACATGTCCCTGTGCCGTGCAACCATAATGCCTTTCTGCAAGTGTGAGATAAATCTTCTATAGCGGAAGAACTTGTAGGAAATTGGCATTAATTCAGTAAACGAGTGTTTACTGAATTAGGCGGAAGCTTAAAGCTTGTAGTCGATAATGACCGGCGCATGGTCACTGAACCATTCATCTTTAAACACCCAGGCATTGACGGTGCGCTCTTTCCAGTCTGGCGAGCAGGCTTGGTAATCAATGCGCCAGCCGACGTTCTTCGCGCGCGCTTGGCCGCGGTTGGACCACCAGGAATAGACCTCGGCTTCTTTGCGCACTTCACGGAAAGTATCGACATAGCCTAAATCATCGTAAATATGATCCAGCCATGCGCGTTCATGCGGCAGGCAGCCGGAAGATTTCTGGTTGCCGGACCAGTTTTTAATATCGATGCGCTTATGCACGATGTTGTAGTCACCGCAGACAATGATGGATTTGTCTTCATCGCGCCATTGCTTCAGAATTTTGGCATATTCTTCTAAAAAGTGGTCTTTGCGCGCCTGCGCTTCATCGCCGGATGAGCCGGACGGCAAATACAGCGAACAGATGTGCGCTGATTTGCCTAAGCCCAGGTCAAATTCGGCGCTAATGAAGCGGCCTTGCGAGTCTGCCAATTCAAAACCGAGGCCATCTGTGACAGAGAGGAAAGGCAAGCGGCTGTAGATGGCGGTGCCTGCATAACCCGCGCGTTCTGCAGGGAACAGGTGCGTATGCCAGCCTTCCGGTTTAAATTTATCCGTCCACTGCGCATGAGTAATGCGGCTTTCCTGCATGCAGATCACGTCGGCATCAGACTGTTCCAACCACTCCAGCAAGCCTTTGGTTACAGAAGAGCGTAAGCCGTTGACGTTAATTGAAACCACTCTTAGAATTTTTTGATCACTTGGATAGCTAGTCTTTGGTATCATGCTCAGGTTTAACCTCAACTTAGAAAAATGGAGCACCCCATGACAGCGCAAGCGGCATTTAACCCACAGGCTTTTATCGAACTCGCATTATCACGCGGTGTGCTTAAATTTGGTGAGTTTACTTTAAAATCGGGCCGCGTGAGCCCTTATTTTTTTAACGCAGGCCTGCTGAATGACGGTGAAGCGTTGTCTGTCTTGGCTTCAGGCTATGCAGATAAATTAACACAATGCGATCATGTAGAAGTCATTTTTGGCCCTGCATACAAAGGCATTCCATTTGTTGCAGCAACAGCTGTGGCTTTGTCGCAAAATCATGGCGTGAGCGTGCCTTGGGGTTTTAACCGCAAAGAAGCCAAAGATCATGGTGAAGGCGGCGTGCTGGTTGGCGCATCTGTTGCCGGCAAAAAAGTCTGGATTATTGATGATGTGATCACCGCAGGTACAGCAATCCGCGAAGTGGTGACTATTTTGAAAAATGCGGGCGCGCAAATTGCAGGGGTATTGGTTGCGTTAGACCGTCAAGAAAAAGGTCAGGGCGATCTTTCTGCCATTCAAGAAGTGCAAAAAGAACTGGAAATTCCAGTACATGCGTTAATTAACATGAAAGATTTAATGGATTTTCTGGATGCTAAAGGCGAAAAAGATGCTTTGGCGAAAATGGAAGCCTACCGTGTGAAATACGGAATCTAAGATTTTTTAGATTCTAAGGTTGTTACAAAGGAAGCTGCGGCTTCCTTTTTATTTGTCTTTGAACGTAATAGTGTTTAGTCAAGTTAAACACTGTTGTGGAATATCGATTATTTATTGAGCGTTGAACGTGAATAATCCACAAAAAAGCCCAATCAGAGGTGATTGGGCTTTTCACATTAAGATAAGATTATGATTTATATGAAATGAAAAATAGCATTTCGTATAACGTGTATTATGTTAATTTTAGAAAAACTATAAAATATCTTTTAATATAATTGATATTTTATCGCTTAACTCTATAGGGCAATCTTGATTTGGTCGCAATATAGGCTCTTGCTTCTTCTAGCTCTTGCTTAAGACTCTCTAATAAGTGCATATTCATAGAATTTACTTGCACATATTGTCTTAAGAATCTCGTCTCTTTGGTATTAATTTCTAATTCTTTGATAGAATCATTTTTTTCATCAGAAATATCACAAGTTATAATTCTTTGAAATGCAGGCATATCTTTTGAGAATAAAATTTGAATTATAAACGGTGATAAATATTTCCTATGAATGTAAGCACAATTACGATGGAACTCGTATGGGAATTTAATTAAAAATATAGGCTTATCAGGATTCTGTTTACTAAAGGCAACAAATAAATGATCTAAGAGGTGTAGCTTTCCTTCTTTTTTATCTTCGTAGAAATCCGAGAAATAATTTAAAGAAGGTATAACGTAATGTTTAGTGTGATTTAGCTTATCCAATTCTCGCAAAAAAGCTAATTCGACTACATACTCTTTAGAGTTTTCTATACATCTCATGTCATTATAAAATGTCTCTAGATAACTAATATCAAATGATTTAATTAAATTAGATACGAAAAACTCTTGTACACTTTTATGAATAAAGCTGTAGTCGTTACCATCTTGTAAAATTAAGCAGATATTCTTAGTAAACTCTTTAACCAGATTATTTGGCTCTATCGAGATACCTAAATTTTCCAAACTCTTTTCTAACCCATGCTTAAAATATGCTAAAGAAAAAGTTAATTTATTACCATTTTCTTTGGTATATAAACAAAATTCCTCAAAGATATCCTGTAAGACACTGTCTTCAACATCAATAAATCGCCCCCTACTAAATGGAGCTTTTAGTGCATCATGCCTATTCATTAAAACGTCAAATAAGTCTGAATAGAAATCTGACAATGACATCGGGGTTTTTAATTTAATTTCATAAGTTCTGAGAAATAATGTAAGCATTAATGGAGTTCGTAACAGATCTTGCATATCTATAGAACTATTAGAAATTTTATCCATTAATTGCTTAGTAATATCATGATCTTTAACTAAATTATTTAGAAAGTTTTGTTGATCTTTATCATCATAATTACTTATTTTTACAGGATAAAAGAATACACTATTTTGAATACTAGAGTCAGGTCGAGATGAACACACTATTCTCATCTGTGGAAATCGTGTAGCCCAACTTTCTAGATTTCTAATGACAGAATTTATAGTTTCTGGACTTGATATCTCATCAAATCCATCTAAGAAAAGAGTTAAATAGCCATTTCTAGCTAAATGAAAAAAGTCTGTTTCTTTAATTTCAACATCAAATAAGTCTGATAAATTACTACAAAGGGCCGCTTGGAGATTCTCTGCTTTGCCTAATCGTCTTAACTCAAAAAAAATAGGGAGACGTTTACCATCCAATACTTCACTTAGCGTTAAATGTCGCATGAACATGGATTTACCATGACCAATAGTTCCCTCAACAATAATGTTATTAGCGACTTTAAGTTCAGAAATACTATTAATTGTTTGTAAATCATCCCCAATATAAACTTTTGTTGGATAATAGAACTCACTGATATGAACTGAATAGCCACCGATTTTGTAGACACCTTTTAGTTAGATAAAATGGCTAATTAACGAGGTGCTTATGAGCAGTAAAAGATACCCTGAAGAATTCAAAATTGAAGCAGTTAAACAAGTGACAGAGAA